>JANYBK010000038.1 GCA_025360805.1 Methanomicrobiales archaeon | reverse complement strand
TTCAAGTGTGTTCCCATCATTTGATCGACAAAATGCGCGTTATGCATATGGTATGGTGATAATTATTGCGATGAAATTTTGTAATTTTACTTTTTTCCGGTTGGCCGTCCAACAATTGTCATGGCTCGTTGGATGGGCTCTCATTTACCCCCAGAAATCCCCAATACCATTTTATCCGCACACTCCGATCACTGATCATGGTACTTCCTGATTTGGGGTTATCCTTTGGATGGCTGCTCATTGTGGCAGGAGCTCTGATTCTACTTGTTGAAGTATACAGCCCGGGTTTTTTTGCAACTGTACCTGCTACAGTGCTGATTATTTTAGGAATCCTGCAACTCATGGGAGTGGATATATCAAACCCCTGGGCTGGGGGTGTCATTGGCATTGTGACAGCCCTTTGCGCTGCCGGTTTTACCGTATGGATGTATGGAAGGATCACACCGGACAAGAGTCCTACAACCATAAGCCGTGACTCGTTGATCGGCATGGAAGGCCAGGTTCAGAAATCTATTGATGCAACCACAATATCCGGAAAAGTTGTGATCGGCAGTACTGAATGGAGCGCACGTTCAACCGGTGCCACAATACCGGCCGGAAAGCGGGTAAAAGTAGTAAGTTCTCAAGGTGTACATATCGTAGTTGAAGAGGTAGTATAACATGGCATTTATCGAGACACTCATCATCATATTCCTAATCCTTGTCATCGTCATCGTTTTTGCAAAAGGGGTTGTGATTGTCCAGCCATACGAACAGGGACTCCAGATCCGACTCGGCCAATATGTCGGGCGGATGAATCCCGGTTTCCGCTGGATAGTACCATTTGTGAGTGATGTCATCAAACTCGATCTCCGCACTCAGGTGATGGAGGTTCCCAGCCAGGAAGTGATCACCAAGGATAATTCCCCAACGAACGTAGACGCGATCGTTTACGTGCGGGTGATCGACCCGGAGAAAGCATACTTCGAAGTTGCCAATTACCGGATGGCCACAGTTGTGCTTGCCCAGACCAGCTTAAGGGGTATCATCGGTGATATGGAGCTCGATGAAGTGCTCTACAACCGCGACGTAATCAACACGAAACTCCGTGATATTCTCGACCGCGAAACCGACCAGTGGGGTGTCAAGGTCGAGCGGGTCGAGATAAAAGAAGTTGATCCAGTCGCCGCGGTTAAGAATGCAATGACCGAGCAGACGGCAGCAGAACGTGCCCGGAGAGCTGCCATCCTGAGAGCTGACGGGGAGAAACGTTCTGCGATCCTCAAGGCAGAAGGTCTCCGGCAGTCCATGATCCTTGAAGCCGAAGGTGAACGGCAGAGCAAGGTGCTGCGGGCAGAAGGAGAACGGCTCTCGCGGATCTTACAGGCACAGGGAGAAGCACAGGGACTACGTATCCTCTCTGTGGGAGCCGCACCGCTCGACAACCGGGCGATGACAGTGCTCACGTTAAATGCACTCAAAAATATGGCAAACGGACAGGCAACCAAAATCATATTCCCGTTCGAGCTCTCGCAATTGATCCGGCAGGGAGCTAAATTCCTTGGGGCAACTGAAGAAACATCAGAAGAGGTTGTGGGACGACCGGTGATGGACGAAAGTATCCTTGGCGATATGCCGCAGCGCGAAGAAGTGAACGCAATCTTAAAAGAGATAAAGGACGCAGTCCCGAAAGTATCGGTAGATGAACTAAAAGATACCAGCAAACGTAAGCTTGCGATCGACGCAGAAAAGGAACTGGACACTGTCCCGCCGGCAGCATAACCTCTTTAACTTTTTTTATTTTTTATGTTCGTTCAGCCCGAACGGCAAGGATTTGGTGAGAAGAACGGATACCGTTTATTAAATGGAAAGGCTCAACATATCTTATCCATCAGAACGCTCATTGACACGTTTCACGTCAGACCTTGCCTGATATCTCTGTAGTGTGGAACTTTTCTTTAAGGTTGATCAAAATTGGATTGGCTTTTTTGTTTAGCGGATCAAAAAGGCATTTGCAAAAACAACTGGAAATCTGTTCCGGAACACGGCTTTACCTCAATCAATTCTGGAAGTTCACCATCTCATATACCTGATCATATGAGGTGACCCTGGAACTGTAGTGTAACATATTTTGCTCTTTTCAATTGATGGATTCAATTTACAAGTTTCAGCAAATTTTGTTACGGTTCATATTTTTACATATGAAGAACATATGGCAGTGCAATTAGCGATACTAAAACGACAAGCATCAGGTAGGAGACAGCTCCGGTCACATACCCGGAATATTTTAAGAGCCCGCGACGATCGAGAAGCCGGTCAACGCCTTCTTTAAAGATATAACCCCCGTCAAGGGGTACCATCGGTATTGCATTGAATATTCCCACGTTGAGATTGATCCAGGCGCACCAGAAGAGCAGGTGAATCATGTCCCAGAATCCGTAAAAAGGCACCTGGAAATTGGAAGTTTCAGGAGTATCAAACGCTAAGATGCGGAGGAACTGGATACTGGTGTCATTTGCAAAAGGGATAATGAGGAACTGGAAAAAACCGAGAGGTGAGAGCATTCCTCCGATTGCTGATTTGATCATATCGCCGTCATAGTACTGCACACCCATAAATCCGCTTGAAGAGCCGCCTAACTGGGTAGGCCATGCTGCTAGCGTGATGGAGTAATCCTTAACGATTTTATCTTTCTCAACGGTGAGGGTGAGTGTTTCGCCGGGTTTTGTCGTGTTTAAAAAATTTGATATATCGCCACGGTTTGAAATTGGTACCCCATTGATTGCTGTCACAAGTGAGCCGGGAGGAATACCTGCATTTTCTGCAGGATAGTTTTTGTAAACCCCATGGATTACCGGTGTCGACAGGGGTGTGACAAGACCCATGCAGAGAATGAGCAGCATAAAACAGGCAAAACCGACAACAAGGTTATTGGTAATTCCTGCCCCAAACATCCGCACCTTAGGCATGCCCTTTGTATTTTCCAGTTCTTCTTCATCCGGCTCTACGAAGAACCCGATAGGGATGACAACGATCAGGGCGCCCATTGTCCGCACTTTGATGTCCTCAACACGGCATAGGATCGCATGCCCGAACTCATGGACCGCAATCGTTATGACAAACGCAAGCCAGACTGCAAATGTAGAGGGGACATACTCATTGAGACCGGGTATGAGGAGGAGGTTCTGCGGTTTGTAGATACCGGTGGGCTCCGGTTGGACGAGCAGTGTGTAGCGCACCGAGATGAAAAGCATCACCGTAATGAAAACTGATACAATGATGACTGCAATAACACCGGCAGACCCGTAGATCCGGAAAAATGTGCGGAATGCAGCGAATTTGTCGAAGAATCCCACACGTTTTGTCCTTATTGCCATAATCGGGCCATAAAAGACGATGCGATCCTCCCAGATTTTATTCCGGTGGATGACAAACGCTATCGCTGCATAGGTAGCAACCAGAAGAACAAGAATCAGGAGCGCATCCATTCCATTACAATGGCATTGCAGGGCTGATAAAGTATTCACACAGTGCTAAACCGGCGCTTAAAAAAATCCATTAAAAATCCAAAAGGCTGCTCTGGTTCTTTTTTGCTAGGATCGCACTCACAGTCTTCCAGCTCTTACGGGCTATGAGGGGGGGAATACGGTGCTCGTTAATGTACGCATTGAGGAATCGTATGGTGACCGGATCCGAAGGATATCCGCTGCCGATATCGCCGTATTTTTTTGAGAGCGTGGCGATAGCCCGGTCACGGGTCACCTTTGCGATGATGCTTGCAGCAGAGACAACCGGAAATTTCTCATCCGCATGGTGCTCTGAGACGATCTCGCAGGGCAGTTCAAGATGGTTTTTTACCATCTCTGCATACCGGAACGTGTTGACATCGCAGGCATCCACATACGCGCAGGCAGGAGATAGTTTTGTTATTACCTGTGCGTGTGCCCGGGCAACGGCCGCATTGAGGGTCATGTCCTGGCGCACTGCATCAATTTCCTGCGCGTCGAGTCTGACAATCGCAACCCGGCATTTTTTCCGGATTATTTTATACATGCGTTCGCGCTCTTTTGCAGAAAGGATTTTTGAATCCTTGACACCGAGGTCAGTGAGGATATCATCAGAGGATATTCCTACCGCTGCAACTACCATCGGGCCAAGCACCGAACCCTTCCCCGCTTCATCAACCCCACAGAACACAGGAATGTGTTGATGCGCAAAATATTTCAATGCCGATGATGGTAAACTTAACCTAATGTATATTATCATCGTAGGGCTTGGCGGAATCGGGAGAAACCTCGCAAAACTTGCGATCGAGCACGCCCATAATGTCGTAGTGATCGATCAGCACGAAGACCGGTGCGAGGATATTCTTGAGCACTACGATGTACTCGCAGTCACGGGAAATGCCACTGATAAGACCGTTTTAGAAGAGGCAGGCATTGACAGGGCAGATGCCCTGATAGCAACAACGAGTGATGACTCGGTCAACCTGATGACCTGCTGGCTGGCAAAAAAGTTCCGGGTCGCCAATGTGGTTGCGATCGTCAACCAACCCTCGCATTCGGACTTTTTTAAGGAAGTAGGAGTACGGATCAGCGAGAACCCGGATGAGCTGGTGGCATCCCGTCTCTACTACTGGACGCAGAACCCCCAGCTGCAGCAGCTCGCGTCCATTCCTGGCGGCACCATCTTCGAGATTGTTGCTGAACATGGAGCTCCTATCGTGGATCATGAGATCCGCGAGCTCAAGGTCAAGGATTTTGTCTTTATTGCGATTCGCAGGGCAGGTGGCGTTCTTATCATCCCCAGTGGCAATGTGAAGATCCAGTCCGGTGATATCTTTACCGTCTTTACAAAAAAAGAAGCAGAGGACGACTGCCTCCGCTTGTTGAACAAACAACTGAAAAAATCAACGGAGTGATGCAGCGAGCGCACCCAGCTCGAGCATCAGTTTCGGGTTTACTTTTATAATTTCTTTTATCAGGCTGATGGTAGAAAACTCTTTTAAGTTCATTTTCGAGACCGAATGAATGATCTCGTTGAGTTTGGCATCAGGTTGCTTGATCAAATATTCCTTGATATGGTAATTGCGCTCTATAGCTTTTCCCATCTTCGAGGCACGCCATGTCTTGTCGTAGACCATAAGCGCCTTTTTTGACGTGTCGCCTTTACTGATACAGTCTGCGGCAACTTCTGCGGCAAGCCTGCCGGTATACATGGCATTGTAGATGCCGCCACCGGTCAGTGGATCAACGACACGGGCTGCGTCCCCTGCGATAAGGAAATTATCAGCAACAGTACAGTCAAGCGGACGGCAGACGGATACACCACCGGGAATATATTCTATCGTCTTTCCGTTCGGGAAGGTCTTTTTCACGAACTTGTCGAGGTAATCCTTTGCCCTGTGCCCTTGGCCGCTCTTCTTGCCGGAGATCCCGATTCCGACATTTGCCGTGCGGTGACCTTTCGGGAAGATCCAGAGATATCCTTCCGGTGCCACATCATTCCCAAGGTAAAAGATCGTGGAGTGTTCATCTATGTCAACGTCTGTCATCACGTACTGGACCCCACTCATGATTTCCCGGACAGGGACAGTGGTGTCGATACCGCACCATTTCGAAAATTTGGATTCGACGCCATCTGCTGCGATCACCACATCGGCTCTCACATCGGTAACTTTCCCGCAATACTCGATCTTTGCCCCTTTGAGTACCCCGTTTTCCATAATCGGGGCGGCAGCACGGGACTTTACTGCTACATCAGCACCTGCCTCAGCAGCCTTCCAGACCAGCTCACGGTCAAAAAACTTCCTATCTAGGACATAGCCGACCTTGCTGCCCGCAAATTCAGATTCGAGTTTCATTAAAAACCCATCCGGTGCGACTATACCGGCGCCATGCATCTCGGCAGAGATCCAGCGCGGGTCAGGATCGATAAACTCGTGGAGAGCTTCTTGCCCGATACCCTCGGCACAGCGTACCGGGGCACCGATTGCCGGGCGCTTCTCGACAATGCAAGCTGAAAGGCCCTTCTCGGCAGCAGTCTTTCCGGCAATAGCGCCTGCCGGACCGCCACCAATAATGAGCACATCATATTTACTTTTCATTGACTACCTCCAGGGCACCCAGGGGGCAGACTTTTGCACAGATTCCACAACTCGTGCAGTTTGGCTCTACGGAGAGGTACGCATCGATCAGTTCAAGGGCGCCTTCGGGGCAGACTGATACACAGCATCCGCAGTATCCACAAATATCCCGATGTACTTTGAGCATTGAGTGATTATGTTGGTTTTTTCCTTCATTAATAGTTACGATTAAAAACCAGAGTTTTCAACGCAACTTTATGAGAGATCTGGAGAGGGTTAAAAAAGGGAACAGTCAGTTTGCAGGTCCTGCATCAGGGCAATGGCACAAAACAGAAGGGATCTTCTGCCAGAAAATCCCCATCCACGGAATATGCACGTACCCGGCACCCCCCTCCGCAGAGAACGCGATGACTGCATTCCCCGCACCGCCCTCCAAACTGCGCCTGCTTTTCCCGGAACCGGGTAAGAACAGGATTGCTAGTGTCGGTCCATATCCTGCTGAATGGCTGTTGCCGGACATTCCCCACAAGAAATTCATTGGCACGGGCGAACTGGCAGGGAAACACGTTTCCCTGCGCATCGATGTTTGCCACGCGGGTCCCGGCGCTGCATCCACCCTTTAAGGACTCCAGCAGCTCGCGGGCATCGGCAAGATCCGCAGATCCATCCTGTTCCATGGAAGCGAGCAGGTGAACACAGTCCTGCGGGGCATCGACCGTGAGAAACTCCATTGCAGCGGGATCGGTCTCTTTGGCTTTCCGGTAGAGAAGACTGAGGGCCGCGGTCACCTCGTCCCGGTCCAGCTGCAACCGGGCATAGGAATCGATCCCCCGTCCCGTGGGTACAAGCCAGTACAGGCAGAAACGGGAGGCGCCAAGCGTCAGAGCAAGATCGACTAATGCTTCGAGTTCCCCGCAATTCTCTTTTGTAAGCGTAACCCGTACCCCGCACCGGAGCCCGGTCTCATTACAGGCTGCAAATGCTGCACGTGCCCGATCAAATGCGCCGGGTGAATTCCGGAACCGGTCATGGGTCTCTGCCCGTGCACCATCCAGCGAGATCCCGGCGTATTCGATCCCGCTGTCCCTGATTTTGCGGGCTATGTCCGGAGTGATCAGCGTTCCGTTTGTGCTGAGGGCCATTTTGAGACCACGGTTTTTTGCATGACCGGCCAGGTCCCGGATATCTTCGCGCAGGAGAGGTTCTCCACCCGTAAACAGGATGAGCGGGATCCCCATATCCGCAAGGTCATCGATGA
>JANYBK010000037.1 GCA_025360805.1 Methanomicrobiales archaeon | reverse complement strand
GTCGAGTATGCCCCACAGGGATCATTTTTTTGCTATTTCTCACTGGAGGGAGGGGATTCTTATTTGATCTGCTCCTGGTGTGACAGGGAAAACGCCTTAAATTATCGATGATTTTATTGGGGGGTCAGGAATGTCAAATATAACAATATCACAGTTCCCTTTCACACACCACATGCGAAAAAAAAGATGATATCAGGAACCGGTTTGCATGCTCTCGCCCGGTTTTAACACCAGCACTTTGATGTCGGTTGTCCGCTCGATCGCCTTTTTGAACTGCAGGGGATCGGCAGAGATCCTGTCCCAGGTATTGTAGTGGATAGGAATAACGGTCTTTGCCCCGATGAAATTTGCCGCCATCATTGCTTCTGCAATTCCCATGGTAAAGCGCCCGCCAATCGGCAGCAATGCGATGTCCGGGTGATAGAGTTCCCCGATAAGTTTCATATCCGAAAAAAGAGCGGTGTCTCCTGCATGATAGACTTTTACGCCATCCATTCCGATAACAAACCCCGCAGCAGTTCCGGCAGAAAAACCCGGTCCTGCCTCTTCGACTGTGGTAGAGTGCATAGCGGCAGTCATCGTAAAAGAGACGCCGTCAACCCTGATTGTACCCCCGATATTCATACTTTCGACCGGCAAACCTTTTGCCTTGAGGTATCTGGCTATCTCTGTAATTGCAACCGTCTTCCGGTTGAGTGCAACCGTCTCTCCCAGATGATCTGAATGCCCATGCGTGACTGCGACAATATCCGGATTTGTTGCCATCACGCTGCCGCTTTCAATGAAGGGATCGATGAGCACTTTCTTTGAACCGGTAAGCATCACGCAAGAATGCCCGAGCCAAGTGAGTTGCATATATGCAGATCTTCTTCTGACTGGATGAAATTTGCCCTTTGTATTAAGGCAGGTTCAGCATAGAGAGTGCACCATGGCTAAAAAAGGTCTGATGTGAGGTAAGGATATGCCTTTTTTTAAGTTACATCAATCAGTTCAGCTTCTGTGATATCAATGGAATCCCCAAGATTGTCTGCAGTTGCGCTCCGGGTCATTTGTTCGGTAAGATCGCGGTCTTCCATAACGTCCCTTATGCGTTCAATGTACAAATCAATTGTCGGGTCTTCCTGCTCTTCGATCACATGGCGGTATTCGCGGAGCGTTGATGGGCTGATTCCCAGCTCGTCGGATACTTCTTTCATGGTCTTGCCGGACGTGATCAGTTCTTCCATTTTCACTTTGTCAAAGGGAATCTTGAAGTCAAGCTCCCTGAAGAGCTTGAGCCGAACCCTTGCCCGAGCCACTGTCTTTGACAGCTTCTCATCACCAAGTTCTCTGGCGATCTCGGTGTCATTCTTGCCAGCGTAGAACAACGTGACGAGTTTGGCGAGCTGGATCGGTTTTAATGAGGTCTTGAAGATTCCCTGTTCCGTGATCCCTCTCATTACGAGAGCGACCTCGCGTTCGATCGCGTCGCTGTCTCTTAAAGTACCATGGATATTTTTCATAGGCTCGACGATTTGTGTCTTGCCCGACATGGAACTGAAGAGTTTTAAGAGCTGTGCTTTACGTTTGTCTTCGGTCATTGCATACCCCGTATTGGGATTAGGATATACAATACTTCGTCAACTATTTAACTCTATCTTAACGCGTTGTTTGACCAAAAGACCTTTAAATTGGAGTTCGAATGCATTTAAAACATAGTGCTGCATCGCTTACAAAACGTTCAAAATGGCTTCATTTTTTTTATGATCTGTATGAAAAATGTAAAAACGGACGCTCGGATGTTACACGTAACATATTTTTCTAACCATTCAGCCATATACCCGAACAGTTAAAATAAAAAATCACATATCTGCTTGTGGAGTGGTGCTCTTACATCCGGCAGCCGTCGGTTACTTTAAAAAGATCATGAAGGGAAAACCGGTACTGGCCAAGTTTTCCATCAAAATTTGATGCCCCTATACACAGGACTCTGCCCGTTTCTGTTGCAGCCAGTATTCCCTTTTTCATGGCAGTCCGGATTGATAATTCATCAACCCCGTTGATAACGATCTCATAAACCGATGTCACTCCATCAGGTACTTTGGAATGACTGACTTTTTCTTTCAGGGTCGGACACCAGAGATGATTTGTGCTTGCCGGCATAGGAAACCGGTAATTGGTACACCCTACCTTTGAGCCACTCGATACAATACCCCCGGCAAAACTGGTAATTATTCCCTTTATTCCTGTGATTGCATCTGCTCCTGCTTCTGCCGCTAAAAGAGCTGACTGCTGATTTTTTCCCATGACAAGAAAATTGCCACCGGCAATACCCTTTACAGTCCCAAAGCGCTCCTCACCAACATAGTCTCCCTCCATAATTGGAATCTTCCAGCATTTTCTGCACCCGATTATGCATCGTTTCTCAAATGTATCCCCAAAATAGTGCATTCGTGTAAAAAAACGAAATTCCGCTTCAGGAAATCCGTCAAAGGCTGATGCCGTGGGTGCAGGAAGAATACAATGAGAGATTCGGGAAGAAACAATTGATCTCATGTTTTTCTTTTCTGCACAAATCAGGATTGAGACCCCGACTCTGCCATCCGGCGTCTCTTTTTTTGTAAGAAATCTTTCAATTCCCGCCTCACAAAGACATCCAATTTTGGATGTGGCAAATCCTGTGGCTTCAGTTGCAGCATTATATGCCCATTTCTTTGACGCGGCAGTGATAATTATCCTCGAAATCCAGACCGGGAACGCTTCTGCGTAGGTATCAAGAATCTTTGTGCCGTTGATCTCCACAGTTCTCACTTCCTTTTGAATAGACAACTCCTTCCTCTGTAATGATGTAGTCCATGGGGACATCATTCACGTCAACCGGCAGGTTATCATATTCCTGGCAGGTAAAGGCAATTCCTATCTTTTGTATATTTTTGTTTTTTGCTAAGAACCGGTCATAATAGCCGGCTCCATACCCCATTCTCCCGCCCGTCCGGTCAAATCCCAGCATGGGAAGAATGATCGTGTCCACATTTTTTCCTGTTGCTGGGATTTCATTTCCTATCGGTTCCGGAACGCCAAAGGTACTCGGAACAAGTACCGAGAAATCCCGTATATAGGACAGTCGAAGGCTTACATCTTCTTTTACAATAATCGGAACAATAACCGGGTTCCCTTGTTTAAAAAGCGCTGTGATAAGCGGTATTGTATTGACTTCTTTTTCCTTTGAGGTATACACCATAACCGTCTCATCATTACGGATAAGTTTCATGAGGTGTTGGCAGATCCTCTTACTTTTTTCCAACCGGTCTTTCGGCATCATCGCATCTTTACGCTGGCGCAGGATATGCCGTATGCGGTTTTTTAGCTCCCTCATGAGCAGTAATATAGGATAACAATATTTATTTTTGGTGATTAACGTGACATGCCCGGTAAAAACAGTCTGCTGCAGAATGATTGAAGTGTTGTTGAAAATCACAAAAAACTGCTCTGATTTAATTCCTTTTTTTCGTGCGGAACCAGAAAAGTGAGCCCCGATGGCACTTTTGTTTGCAGATAACATGCGTAACGGGAGGATGATGGTAAATGAAAACAGGGCCGGTCATCCCCATAAAAACGAGAGGTATAATACCTGTCCGGAATAATGGGTATTGAGATTTTTAAAAATTAAAACGAAGTGATCGATAGTGATACAAGGTTCTAATGACGTCTTTGAAAAAGTGATGGATCTTGCCAAACGTCGCGGGTTCATCTGGCCCACGTCCGAGTGTTACGGGGCTGTGGCAGGTTTCATTGATTACGGCCCGCTGGGTGCGATGATGAAGCGGCGGGTTGAAGATATCTGGCGGGATTTTTACGTCATCCAGGAAGGTTACTACGAGATCGAGTGCCCGACTATTGCACAGGAATCTGTTTTCATTGCTTCAGGGCACGTGAAGGGATTTTCTGACAAGATGTGCCAGTGCCCGCACTGCAAGGAATTTCTCCGGGCAGACCATGTGGCAGAAGCTGGCGGAATAAAAAATCCGTCCATTATGAAAAACGAGGAACTCGCAGCGGCAATCGCCACTTGTACTTGTGCAGCCTGCGAAGAGGTGCTCGGAACCGTTGAAGTCTTTAACTTCAATCTTATGTTCCAGACAACAATAGGCCCCGGTTCACAGCGTGTCGGTTACCTGCGCCCCGAAACCGCACAGGGAATGTTTGTGGATTTCTCTCGTCTGTTGCGATTCTACCGGGACAAGCTGCCGTTTGGGGCAGTGCAGATCGGCAAATCCTACAGGAACGAGATATCGCCACGGCAGGGAATGATCCGGCTCCGCGAGTTCACACAGGCAGAAGCCGAGATCTTTGTCCACCCGAACGAGAAGAATCACCACCCCTCCTTCAAACGCTATGCGGACTATACGATGCCGCTGCTCACGTACATCCAGCAGGAGAAATGCGAAGATGCCGTCCCGATGTCGATGCAAGAAGCTGTTGACAAGGGAGTTATTGCCAATGAATACCTTGCCTACTACGTAGCCCTTACCCACCATCTTCTTGTCACCATTGGTATCAAGCCCGAGCGGCTCCGCTTCCGGCAGCACCTGCCCGATGAGCGGGCACATTATGCCACCGACTGCTGGGATGCTGAGATACGGTCCGAGCGGTTCGGCTGGGTTGAGACGGTTGGACTTGCTGACCGCACGGATTACGACTTAAACGCCCATGCCAAAGAGAGCGGAACTGCGATGACGGTCTTTATCCAGTATGATGAGCCAAAGAAAGTTGCACGGCGACGGATCATCCCGAACATGAGTGTGCTGGGCAAGCAGTACCGCACCAAGGCAAAGGCGATCTTTGAAGCGTTGGCGATTGCAACACCAACTGCTGAGGGTGCTGATGTGGAAGTTGACGGCGAAAAGTTCCACATTCCCGCAAACCTGTTCGAAGTCCGTGATGAAATTGTTGATATCCGTGGCGAAGAGGTCGTGCCGCACGTCATTGAACCTTCCTACGGGATAGACCGCATGTGTTATGCGGTGCTCGAACAGGCATATGATGAAGACACTGCTGATGGTGAAGCCCGCACGGTGATGCGTTTCTCTCCAAATGTTGCACCCATACAGGTTGCCGTCTTTCCGCTCATGACCCGGGACGAACTCGATACGATCGCTCATGAGATCGCCCGCTCACTTCAAAAGGCCGGCATACTTGCCGAATACGATGACAGTGGGGCGATTGGCAGGCGCTACCGGAGGCAGGATGAGATCGGGACACCGTTTGCGATTACGGTGGATTACGACACGAAAGACGACCGGACCGTCACCATCAGGGACCGGGACAGCATGAAGCAGGTCAGGATTGCTATCGATAAGGTCCCCGGAACCATCAGTGCACTCATTGACGGAAGTCTCACGTTTGCATTGTTGTAATAATAATCTGATAAAAACCTATGAGCTACATCAGCCATCCCTTGATAAAACCGGACAGCATTGAATCGCGGGAGTACCAGCTCTCGATTGCGATGAAGGCACTGGATGCCAACACGATGGTAATACTGCCGACTGGGCTTGGGAAAACCGCAGTTGCCCTGATCGTTGCGGCTTCCCGGCTCTATAACGAGGGGGGCAGGATCCTGATGCTGGCCCCAACCAAACCGCTCGTGGAACAGCACCTCCGGTATTTTGAAAAATACCTTCTTGCAAAACCGCAGGAAGGCAGTTCTGCATCCCCGTTTGTGATGTTCACCGGGGAAGCCCCCCCTGCTGAACGCACGGAGGACTGGAACCGGGCAACGGTGATTCTTGCAACTCCACAGGTGGTGAAAAACGATCTCATTGCCGGGCGGTACACCTTAAACGATGTTACGCTGCTGGTCGTTGACGAATGCCACCGGGCAGTGGGCAACTACGCGTATGTTTTTTTAGCCCAGCGTTATATGGGCACCGCAGAAAAACCGCTCCTTCTTGCGATGACTGCATCCCCCGGAGGCGTGCAGGAGAAGGTACAGGATGTCTGCTCCAATCTCGGTATTGCCCAAATCGAGAACCGGACCGAGAATGATCCGGATGTCCGCCCGTATGTTTTTGAGCGCGAGATTGAGTACCTCTCGGTCGACCTGCCTCCTGACATTAAAGCAGCCATCAACTCGATAAATTCGCTTCTTGAAGATCGGCTTGCACTACTTGACTCACTTCACTTCACTGTTCCAAAGCGCGAGAAACTCTCGATGAAGGAACTCAATGCGATCAATGCCCAGATCCAGCAACGGATCCGGAACCAGGACCCGACTGCATACTCGGCTGCATCGGTGTACGCTGAGTTGATGAAACTGCGCCATGCCGTCACCCTTGCAGAATCGCAGGGCAGTGAAGTGCTAAAAGGGTATATGGCAAAACTTGTTGCAGAAGGCACAGGATCTGGCGGGAGTAAGGCCAGCCAGCGGCTGGTTAAAGACCCTGTATTCCAGGAACTCTTCGATCGTACTCTCGGGTGGACAAAAGAACTGCACCCAAAACCCGAGATTGCACTGGGAATTGTAAGAGACCAGCTTGAGTCTCATCCCGACAGCCGGATCATTCTCTTTGCAACGTACCGCGATACCGTGCAGCTCCTTGTTGAGCATCTTACGAAGCACGGAATCTCCTGCGAACGGTTTGTCGGACAGGCAACCAAAGATGCCGAGAAAGGGCTCTCGCAGAAGAAGCAGATCGCTGCCCTGACCCGGTTCCGCGAAGGGGAGTTTAAGGTGTTAATCGCAACGTCTGTGGGAGAAGAAGGTCTTGATGTGCCAGCAACCGACATGGTGATCTTCTACGAGGCAGTGCCCTCAGAGATCCGGTCCATCCAGCGCCGTGGCCGGACCGGGAGATCCGGGGCGGGAAAGATTGTTGTCATGGTAACTAAAGGAACTTCAGATGAAGTCTTCCGCCACGTCAGCGTTGCAAAGGAAAAACAGATGCACAAGAGTATGCGCACAATGGGCGGTTTTTCTTCTGCCGCTTTGCAGCAATCGCTTGTGGCAGAGCCAGAAACTCTCGATGCGTTCACCCCGCAGGGGCCAAAGATCATTATCGATGACCGTGAAACCTCATCAAAAGTGGTAGAAGTCCTCTCCAATATGGGAGCCGAGATCCGGATTGAGCGCCTACCACATGGGGATTATGCTATTGGTGACCGGATCCTTGTCGAGCGAAAGACTGCACGGGACTTTGTCGATACCTTGATCAATCGCGATCTGCTTGGGCAGGTAAAGGCGATGGCCGAGTCAGCTCCCCGCCCGGTGATCATCATAGAAGGTGGGGATATCTACGCCCAGCGCGACATGCACCCGAACGCGATCAAAGGCGTGCTCGCAGCACTTACCGTGGATATGGGAGTTTCGATTCTTTTCACCCGTGATGAGCAGGACACCGCCCAGATGCTTTTTGTGCTTTCGAAACGTGAGGACAGTGAGCGGGGCGAACGCAAGGTGCACCCGAACAAGTCCCACCACTCCCAGCGCGAGGAACAGGAGTATATAATATCAGCATTTCCGGAGATTGGGATGAAGAATGCCCGGTTGTTGCTGGCGCATTTCGGTTCTATTCAGGGGATTGTGAATGGTTCATTGGAGAAGCTGGCTGCGGTGAAGGGGATTGGGGAGAAGACGGCTGGGAAGATTTTTGATTTGTGCCGGAGGGTGTACGGGTAGGGATTTTTCGTCTCATTATACACGGGAAGTTTTTTTTAGCGATATATACATGAAATTTTTGAGCAGGTTCTTCCAAGAAAAATGCAACAAAAAATGCGATACCAAATTCCACTCATGATCTGCGGAAAAAATGAAAAATAAGTGTGTTGAAAAATTTACAACCTGCACAAAATCTCAATAGATTCCGTGCCGGCTTTCACTGCATTCATAAGGAGAAGCACGTTCTCGGGATCCTTCTCGTTCTGGATACGCTCGCAGAGTGAAAGGATGGTCATCGCAAGTTCATCGGTGAGCATTCCTCCATCCTCGCAGGTGCAGGAATCCTCGTCATGATCCACTCCGCAGCCACAGGTTGCGCCGTGATCGTGGGCATGGTGCGCTCCCATCTGTTTAGCAGGAATCTTTGCACCTGCAACCTTTGCTGTATTTTCGGCGGTCTGATTCTCCGCACAGACTACACAGAATGTTTTTCCTTTGACTTCAAAGAGCGGGCACCCGCAGGTTTTACAGGTCTTTTCGAGCATTTTACCCCCTTTTAAGAGGTATTCGGCCATTATTTCATCTTCTTTGCGCACTGGCATGTTTTCACCGTCGGTTTGATATTTAATCTATATATGCCAGTTCCGCATATTAACTACAGGTACACAGGTAGGTGTTCCCATGCCAAACTCTGAAAAATCAATGGAAAACTGTATCCTGATGTTGCAGCACATTCAGGAGGACAGCTCGATCCCAAGAAATATCCGGCGCGTAGCAGATGAGACCCGGACGCTGCTTATGAACAATTCCAAGGCTATGGGTCTGCGCGCAGCTGAAGCCATATCAAAAGTTGATGAAATCTCCAATGATCCCAATATGCCGATCCATGCAAGGACCCGTATCTGGGAGCTGGTGTCCCAGCTCGAACAAATCCCACTGGATTAAAAAACACGCTTCTATCTTCTCATTTTTTCGTATTCATTTGTATTCTCCTAAACCTGATCGGGATCAATTTAGTAAAACCGAAATACGGGATGGACCTTACATGAATATGATTATCTTATATGGCGATTGAATGGGATCCGATTCTCTTTGTGAATCTGGTATTATGTATCATCATTGTGCTCCTCGGCATTCTTTGCTACAAGAGAAGCCATGAGTCCCTTCCATTGTTTATCAGTGCCGCGTTCGGCCTTTTTGGCGTTTCGCATGCAGTAACACTTCTTGGGTTTAAAGTCCCTCTGACTCTCCCGCTCATCGTCATCAGAGCTCTTGCGTATATTCTGGTGATTTATGCACTCTTTATGCACCTTAAAACAAGTATGATCGCAAAAGAGGCACAGCTGGCATGGGTTGATTTTTTTAAAGAAGAGTCCCGCCAGTCTGATGATGAAGGTAAAATTCCGGAACTGAAGTAATTCCCGTTATAAAAAATTGCCGGCAAAAAAATTCATTATTTTTTCTGCAGGTTTTGTAATGCATCATCCCGTGAACCATAGATGGTAAAAATTTTTGTAAATCCTGCGATCTCAAACACCTGCCTAACCTGCTGTGAGAGTGATGACAGTGCAACTCTGCTTCCCGCTTTCATGAGCATACGCGTGGTGCTGAGAAGCACCCTCAGTCCGGCGCTTGAAATATAATCGGTTTTGGAAAAAACAAAGATAACGGATTCCGGGTGTTGTTCAACAATTTTTTTTAATTCTACCTCAATCGCCGGTGCACTATCTGAATCAAAACGCCTTACAATGGTAATCACGACTGTGCCATTAATAGTGGAAATATCAAGAGCCATCCAATCTCAATTCCTGTAATCGGTATTTACTTCACGTAGTTATGTAGTGTCCGGTGTATTTGTTGTCCCCATGTCCCCGTTCAGCAAAAATGGCGAGGAACTGACATGGATGGTCTATGTCTTCAAAAGCACCAGTGACAGAAACAAAAAACCGGACCTGCATACTTTCTCCCGCGGGATATGGTTTTTGTAACAGTAACCGTCTTTTTACCTGAAAGTGAAATTGATATGAGGATAAAAACAGCATGAGTGATGATTCCGGCGCCTGGGAAAAGGAGTACCTCTGCAAGGGAGCCGTCTGGGGTGGGGCAGTACATCATCTCCCTTTGTTACCACAAGGTTCACGCGTGCTTGAACTGGGTTGCGGGAATGGCAAGACAATATCTGCTATGATCGGGCGAAGCTGGAATGTAACTGCAATTGATTTCTCTCTTAGCGCTGTCTCTATGAGCAGAATGAATCCCGGCACTCAGCAAAAAGCAGAAATCTGTGCGGCAGATGCCCGCAGTCTGCCATTTGTTCCTGACCGGTTCGATGCAGTATTTGCCATCCACATTCTTTCACACCTCAACAAAACAGATCGCACGCGAGCAGTTGCTGAAGCAGTGCGGGTGTTGAAAACCGGTGGTATCCTGTATTTCTCCGGGTTCTCAACTGAAGATTTCCGATCCGGGAAAGGTTCTGCTGTCGAACAGGGAACCGTGAAGAGGGGTTCTGGGATCTGCACTCATTATTTTACGGAACAAGAAACGCAGGAACTGTTTGGAAATCTTACCCTCGAAGCGATAACAACTGAAAGATGGTCCATGCGAGTCCGTGGACAGGATTTCTCCCGGGCTGAAGTTCAGGCAACATTTACAAAATAATCTGCCGAAATTTTTTTGGGACTGGAAATTTTAGTATCCCTGCAGGAAAAGATGCTTATCTCTCTCTCCCTGCTACTCGTCTTCCAGATTCTTACTCCCCGTCTTATCCCGGTCAAGCAAAGCGGGATCGATATGCCACTCGCTCCTGCGCAGCAACCCGTGCAGGGTGCTCGCCTCTCGGATGGTCAGGTTCGTCCGACCGAGGATACGTCTTATGAGGATCATGGTATTCTCCCGCTTGAACTCCGGGTGATGGATCTCGTCTAAGTACCGGTCAATATGCTGGTACAGGTGCGCCATATCCTGCGGCGGGCAGAGAGCAAAACTGGGTAATGGCAGGTTTGAGAGTTCATAGCATACGACACCGACCGCATGAGAGAGATTGAGGATCGGGTACTCTTCCATAGTCGGGATCGTGCAGATCATATCGCTGCGCTTCACCTCTTCGTTGTTGAGCCCCCAGTTCTCCCGTCCAAACAGGATTGATATGCGCCCATCTGTGTCCTTGATCCGCTCACGGCACTCTTTGGGGGAATAAAACGGCATCCGCATAGCGCGGCAGACTGATTTGCTCACCGTGCCGGTTGCGGCAATGACGATATTGCTGCGGGCAAACACATCTTCAATCGTGCAGACTTCAGCGCTGTGGAGGACATCATAGGCATGCGATGCCCGGGCATCTGCTTCATTTCCCAGCTTGCATGGATTGATGAGTACGAGCCGGTGAAACCCGAAGTTCTTCATCACCCGTGCGGCAAAACCCACGTTGCCCTCGTAGATGGGTTCGACAAGGACGATATCTATCTCGGGCATAAAAATTACAGGATGGCATCTACTGTTGATTTCAAAACCGCAGCGCCCTGATCGTAGACTGCATTACCGACAACAATCGTATCTGCGTATTTACTCATCTGTGCAGCCTTCTCTGCTGTGTTGATTCCGCCACCGTAATAGAGTATGGAATGTTCGAGTGCATCCGATGCAGCTTTCACAACATCCGGATCGCCAAACGTGCCGCTGTATTCAAGGTACACAATCGGAAAATGGAAGTAGTTATCAGCGACAGCTGCGTAGGCTGCGACTTCATCTGTTTTGAGATCACAGACCGATTTTGTGACTTTCCCGACTGAGGAGTTCGGGTTGAGCACAATGTAGGCTTCGGGAACCAGATATTCCCACGGAATTTTTCCTTTCTGCTGCTGTACCCAGAGCCGGTGTTTGCCCACAATCCACTGGACATCCATTGAATTCAATACGCTGGGAATAAAAAGATAGTCGATACCCTGCAACAGAACAGCCTCGGGTCCTGCTGGTTCCATTACAAGCGGCAGGTCGTAGGCTTTTAGCTGTTTTTGTAAAGCGGCAAGGTTCTCCTTTGTCACGTTTAACGTACCCGAGAGCATCAGCGCATCGGTACCGCTTGTAGCAATCGCATCAATATCCCCGGGTTTCAACTGCTTATCAGGATCCAGTTTGGTCACATGCACCCAATCTTTCCACTTCATCACAATATGTTTGTCCTGCTTCCCCATAAACCGGTGACATTCCGACATTGGCGGATTTTATTTTTGGGGTTACTAAGTGGGTCACCGGGAGAAAGAAAAATTTGTATATTCATTCAATCCTGCCGGTCAATCCTATACTATTTATTCGATCAACTGAAACTGAAAAGATACCGGGCGATCCCAATGAAACTCCAGAAAAAAATTCTTTTGGTTTTTGTCGTTCTGCTCATTGCAGTTCTCATTGGTATCAGCGTCTTTTTCTCCACCGTTCTTCTGGCAAGTTACAGTGCTCTTGAAGAGCAATATATCGCAAAAGATCTCGACCAGACCGTAAACAAATTTAATGATGAACTTTTTTCCATGTCGGCTCTTGTATCTGTCTGGGGACCCTGGGATGATACGTATAATTTTGTAAACGGGAAGGATCTCAAGTATATCCAGTCAAATCTTCAGCCTACGGCCTTCGATACACAACACCTGAATATTATTGTTATCACCAATGCCAAGGGCGATCTGATATTTTCGGAGGCATACGATCTTCAAAATAAGGTAATGGTTCCGGTTCCGGCATTCTTTTCTGGACAACTGGATCTTAAAAATCCATTAATGAATATGTCTGATCCCCACCAGATAACTTCGGGAATTCTGATGCTTCCTGATGCTCCGATGCTTGTTGTATCACAACCCATTGTACATTCTGATTTTTCCGGTCAGCCCCAGGGTGTAGTGATCATGGGGCGGTATCTCGACACAGAAGAAATAACAAGACTGGCAGCACTCACACTACCCAGTCTTACTCTAACCCGTATCGATAATCCGGTATTGTCCCCCAGCCTTATTTCACGTATCCGAAATACTCCCGGGTCAGCACCCGGAATTATCCAGCAGTTGAATGAAGATCAGATTTCAGGATCTGCCCTTATCCGCGATATTTATGGAAATGAAGCGCTCGTTCTCCAGATCACTGAAACCCGCGATATCTACCACCGTGGAATAGATACAACGATGCAAGTCCTCCTCATCATTCTTGCCGGCGGTTTGTTCCTGGGACTTGTGGTAATTATTCTGCTGGATCGTGAGGTACTCAAAAGAATTGGCTCCCTTGCACTTCAGGTAAATAAGATCGGTAAATCCGGAAGTACCGTGGATCATGTCGTAATCGAAGGTGATGACGAACTATCGGAACTTTCCACCGAAATTACCCGGATGTTGAAGACTATCGAACAAACACAGCAGAATGTTCAGATTAGTGAGGCACGGTTCCGTGAACTTGCAGGACTGCTGCCGTTGATCATTTTTGAGATGGACACAGTCGGGGTTCTTACGTACGTCAATGAGGCCGGTGTTGAAATATTCGGGGTAACCGAGCAAAAGATAATGGAGGGGATAAATATCCGGCATTTTTTATCCCCTGACAATATCGAACAGATGCAGCAAGGACTTTCAGCTGTTATGGCAGGTGCCAAATCGCCCGGAATGATCTATACCTTAAAGCAACTTGACGGTAACCTGATGCGGGCTATTGTGCATACTTCACTTATTCATCGTAAAGACAAGGTTACCGGATTCAGGGGGGTTGTGTTTGATATCACAGAACGGATCCGGCTTGAGGAAGCACTAATCGAGAGTGAGGAATACCTCCAGACACTCATTAAGTCAATCCATGTTGGCATCTTCGTCATCGATGCAAAAACCCATATAATCATTGATGCAAACCCGGTGGCTCTTAAGATGATAGGCACAACAAAAGATGCTGTTATCAACCAGCTATGCCACAAAGTTATCTGCCCGGCAGAAGCGGGAAAATGTCCGATCACCGATCTGAGCAGGAAGGTGGATAATGCAGAACGTACCCTGCTGACCATAGATGGCAGGGAGATCTCGATCATAAAGTATGTTGCCCAGGTGATACTTCATGGCAAACCCTGTCTGCTTGAAACGTTTATTGATAACAGCTACCGGAAACAAATCGAACTGAAACTTGCCGAAAGTGAAGAAAAATATCGTGCTCTTGCCGAAAATTCGGCAGATATACTTTTCTCTATTGATGTACACGGCATATTTACCTACATTTCCCCCCAGGTGTCCCGGTATGGGTACTCTCCCCATGAAATTGTAGGCAAAGGGTTCAAGCAATTCATTTATCCGGATGATCAGGCACATGTCCTGAATAATTACCATCAGGAGATGCACAACTGTTTATCTATTACCTCAACATTTAGGATTGTTGACAATCAAGGGGCTATCCATTGGATTGAAGAGAACAGTAACATCAAACGCGATGAACAAGGTAATCCGACTGGAATGATTGGTATCCTTCGTGATGTGACTGACCGTGTGCATGCAGAAGATGCATTATGGCAAAGCCGGGAACGATTGGAAAATATCTTCCGGGTCTCCCCGGTTATGGTCTTTGAAACAGATCCTGCTGGAAACCTCACGTTTGCCAGTGATCTATGGGAACAATTCATAGGATACCCGTTTGAAACAATGAAAGGACGGCACTGGACAGAAGTATTCCCTCCTGATGAAAGGATTCATCTTGCAAAGGATATGACAACGGAGAGTCCTGATCAGGGAATCACCAGCGCTGAAACCATGTTTTTCAGACCGGATGGATCTGTGATGTGGGTATTGAGTCAATCGGTGACTGTGTACAACCTTGACGGCAGTATCCGGGGACACGTCGGGACGATCACCGATATAACTGAACGCAAGAATATAGAAAAGATCCTTGCAGAAAGCGAGGGAAAATACCGGGCGCTCACAGAAAATACCGGAGATATTCTATTCTCTATGGATATGACCGGTAATTTTACCTATCTCTCACCGCAGATTAATAAATATGGCTCTTCTCCCGATTTAGGATTAACAAGTCCTAAAAAAATACAATCCTCCTCAAAGAGTGTTATAACCGACATTCGGCAGTTATTTTTTCAGGAATAATATTTTTCAAAGCCCGCTCCAAACATGCCATTAATACGAATAATTTCCTCATTGACATTCAACAAACGGCAGTGGACAGTTGAATCAACAAGTTCCAACACTTGAC
>JANYBK010000239.1 GCA_025360805.1 Methanomicrobiales archaeon | reverse complement strand
AGGATCTTCAGTTCGATGCCGGATCTTGCCAGCAGCTGTACTGAGTCGCGGGCACTCTCCTTGGGCGGGTCGATAAAAGTAACGAGCCCGACAAGAATCATCCCGTTTTCGTCAGCAGGGGAAAACGTTGGCTGATCGTTTGGTACGGTACGATAGCATACGGCAAGCGTCCGGAACCCCTGTTCACTCTGAACCTCATAGATTCTATTGATGTTCTCTCTCAAAGTATCGGTGAGGGGTTCAATGATGCTACCCTGCTCTCTGTGAGAACAGACCCGGAGCACTTCCTCGGGCGCACCTTTTGCCACGAGAAGAGGACCGGATACCCGGGAGACGATGACCGAGACCCGCTTCCGCTGGAAATCAAAAGGAATTTCGTCGATCTTTGTGTAGGAGTCGATATCGAAGTGGCGGAACCTGAGGATTGCCTCGTCTAATGGGCTTTTGAGCCCGGTGTCAAAATAACTGTTAATGTACGAGTAGAGTAAGACACTCTCGCTGTCGTTTCCTTCCGTATCAAGATGCCGGATAAGAGCGATCTGGTTCTCGGTTAAAGTCCCCGTCTTGTCGGTACAAAGGATATCCATGCTCCCGAAGTTCTGGATCGATTCGGGATGCTTGACGATTGCCCCTTTCTTTGCCATGGCAATCGAACCCTTGGACAGGTTCAAGGAGAGAATCATCGGGAGCAGTTCCGGAGTCATTCCTACAGCCAGCGCAACTGAAAAAAGGAGCGATTCGAGCACCCCGTGCCGGAAAAGTGCGTTAATGAAAAAGACAAAGATGACGAGGAAGAAAATGATCTTCGACATTAGATAACTGAACTGTCTGAGACCCCGTTCAAACTCGGTCTCGGGAGGGCGTTCGATCAGAGTTTTTGCTACGTGGCCAAATTCGGTTGCCATGCCAGTGCGGGTGACGAGGGCTGTAGCTGTACCGCTGACAACAGAGGTGCCAAGGAAGATGTAGTTGCCGGCTTCTGCCAGGGTTTTTTTTGGGTCATCTGTTTCGGCAGTTTTTCCAACCGGGAACGGTTCACCGGTCAGGGCAGACTGGTTCACAAAAAAATCCCGCTCATCCAGAATCCGGGCGTCAGCAGGGACAATATCCCCGGCAGCCAGGAAAATGATATCCCCGGGAACAAGATACGTCACGGGAAGTTCTGTCCGCACTGCGTCACGGAAAACAATTGATTTTGAGATAATTTTCTGTTTTAACAGGTCCGCTGCATTTCCTGCCTTGTATTCCTGGAAGAAGTTTAAGGTAACGCTGGCAAAAACGATGACAACAATAATCAACGCGTTGGTGTACTCCCCAACGAACAGGGATATTGCTGCAGCGATGAGCAGGATAATCACGAGAAGGTTTTTGAAGTGACTGAGGTACTGGATGATGATCGGAGATTTTCTGATGCGGGAAATATCGTTATACCCATAGCGGGCAAGAGCTGACTCTGCCTGCCGGGAGGTCAGCCCATCCCGGCTACTCCCAAGGATGACAAAGAGTTCCTCTTTTGGAATGGTATGGAATGGCTGCTCGCGATCCGTTTGGTCAAGCGGTTGTGTGAATGCCATTATGTCAATCCCAAAGAATGCATTGCTGTTCGTGGATGATTGCACGTACGTCCTCATGATGACTTCGATCGAACACGTTCATCCGACACGTAATGACCGGGAATTATCTGTCTGGATCATGAGATATGCAAAGAAACCCGCTCTGTTCACCCATCAATAAAAATTTGATGATGTCACTGCACGACAATAGTTCCTTTCATTGACGGGTGAATCGAGCAGTGATACGTGTATGTTCCCGGTTGGGTGAAGGTAAACGTAAAAGAAGCCCCGGTTGAGAGCGAGTCTGATACGATCGGTACGGGTGAACCGGTATCGGAAACGATGGTATGGGGGGCGCTGTCCTGGTTTGTCCATGTAATGGCGGTGCCACTCTTTACGGTCAACGGAGTAGGGACGAACGCAAAATTTTTAATCGCAATGGTATTTCCTTCTCCGGTAGCAGTTGGGGATGCGGCGGTTGCCGGTGTGGTCTGGGGAGAAGTGCAGCCGGCAGCCATACAGGTAAGGATCACAATGACAATGCAGGCGGTGCAAAACACAAGGCGCGAATGTTTAAGCATATTTCCATAATTGCGGGTTGGGTTAAAAAAGGTGTGTCTGTTTGCAAATATTGAACATTCAGTTCCGTAATCCTCAGACCCTGATATCCATTAAGTAGTTGCGGAAGCAATGGAAGAACCGGGAGTATTGGATTATGGACCGGAAAAACGGAATCACGCTCTGCATCTGCGGGATGTGCCCGAGTTTTGTGAAATGTAATGAAGAGATTGCTTATTGTCTTGCCAAAGAGGGAACGAGCGACTGCATTAAGAAAGAACAGGGATGCCTCTGCCCGGGATGCCCTGTACAAGCGGAGGAGAATTTCTTGCATGTCTATTACTGCACCCGGGGAAGCGAAACCGGGCAGACCCATGCCCGGTAACGTCTGGAAGTGTGCGGTCTGCGGTTACTTAGCCAATGGGGAAAACCCCCCCGTAGAATGTCCGCAATGTGCCAGCACCGGCAGGGAGTTTATCAGGGTTACCGATAAAAAAGGGCTCCGTTATGACGGGCAACCGTTCGATGTGCTGCTGATCAACGGCAGCAGTCACCGGGCCAATAACACCGGTTACCTGGCAGATCTTGCAGAGGACGTCCTGCGAGAGAACGGGGTGAGCTACCGGCGGTATAACCTGAGCGAATTTGCGATTAACCATTGCTGGTGCTGTTACAGCATGCGGGACAATGCCTGCCGCTACCCGTGCAGGGACCAGCTCGATGATATGCCTGCATTCCATGAGATGGTGATAGCATCAAAAGCGGTTATCATCACATCACCAATAAACTGGAACAATATGTCAGCACGTCTCAAGGATTTTCTCGATCGGCTGAACTGTATCCAGAACCTGTACCTCCTGAAAAAGCCCGGGCTCACGGAAGGAAAAATCGTGGGGATTGCGGTTTCGGGGCATGAAGATGGTGCAACAAAGACTGCGATGGACATCTGCCTGTACTTCCAGCAGATGGGGTATATCCTGGCACCATTCGGGATCGCGTACCGCGTACATGGGGCGCAGTTCAATACAATCACTGATACGGAATTCTTAAAAACCGATCCGCTTGTGATTATGAAGGTAAAAGGAATGGCGAACAATGTGGTGGTAATGATGCGGTTGGACAATGAGGGGAAACTAAAAGGAAAACTGATCCCCGTCTGCGAATAAGCCGGCTCCTGATGAATACCGGACAACCCATTCTCTAACCCGGTACTTTCTCATCAAATCATCTCGCCCCCTCTACCCCCATATGCGCTAACTTAACTAGCAATTACACCATCTCGTTGATACGAGTATGCTCCGAACAATTGACGGATCCGTTTTCGATTGCCCTCTGCAAGTCCTTTCGCAATAATATTCCAGTGAGAGATACAGTCTTTCAGA
>JANYBK010000238.1 GCA_025360805.1 Methanomicrobiales archaeon | reverse complement strand
CCCTATACCAAACCCTGCCATGGGACCTATCTCCTGCGGATCGAAGATGCAGACGAAGCGGATCGTGTCCGCAAAACTGCGAGAAAGAAAAAATAACCGGTGAAATACCTCCATGAAAAAACAATGGCTTGTCCGTTATTCTGAAATATTTTTAAAATCCGATCCGGTTCGCCGGCAGTGGGAAAATGTGCTCATAGCAAACATCCTCGAAGTGATGCCGGGCATCCATGTAAGAAACGAGCGGGGAAGAATCTGGCTCGATGGCGATGTGAAACCCGATCTGCTGAAAAAGGTATTTGGGATTTTTTCGTTTTCAGAAGTGGAACACATAAAATTAGAAGAGATTGAGGCAAGTCTTCCGGATTACTGTCGCCGGCATGGGATAGAGAAGGCAAAGACGTTTGCGATCAAGATGAAGCGGGTGGGCACCCATGCCTTCAGCTCGAACGACAAGGCGATCGAGTACGGCAACCTGCTCCGTTCTGAATTTCCCCATCTGAAAGTGAACCTTGCAAACCCGGACAAAGAGATTCACATCGAGATCCGGGCAGACGAGGCATATCTTTACGATAACGTGACAAAAGCAGTCGGGGGACTCCCGCTCGGGGTCGAAGGCACGCTCGTCGCTCTGGTGTCTGGGGGTATCGACTCGCCTGTTGCTGCGTGGATGATGATGAAGCGGGGGTGCAGGATAATCCCGCTCTTTGTTGCGCTCGATACATTCCTTGATGAGACCACGATCGCCCGGGCCCGGCGGGTTGTTGAGCAGCTGGCACAGTACCAGCCCGGTATCGAACTGACGGTGATCTCCGACTCGTATCTTGCAGCCGCACAAGCAGAGCTCGTAAGCCGACATCTTGAGAAGTACACCTGTATCTTCTGCAAGCGCCGTATGTACCGTGTGGCAACCGCATATGCAAACCGGGTGGGGGCAAAAGGGATCGTGACCGGTGAATCCATCGGGCAGGTTGCGAGCCAGACGCTCGACAATCTTGTCGTGCTCACTGATGCCGCAGAGATACCGATCTATCGCCCGCTCATCGGGTTTGACAAGGAAGATACGATCCAGATTGCCCGACAGATAGGGACGTTTACGGAATCCACATCATCGGCATCGGGTTGTAAAGCGGTACCAACCGGGCCGTCCACAAAAGCGAAACTGGAAACAATCCGGGAGATTGAGGAGAATCTGGAAGCGACCGGCATACCGATTCCGGTCTGATCGGAGGGTTTTTGGGGTTGTTTTTCCGGAAGTTCCTGTTTTGATCTCGGAATCGGAAATGGCCCTTTTCTAATGGGAGAAAAACCGGCCTATTTCGAGTTGTCTGGATTGAGGATCGGGATCAGATATAGGCTAAACTACTGGGAGGGGTACAGTCAAGGATAAGAGGCAGTTGAGCGGGGAGGTAACCGGACTGGTTATCTGGATCGGAATCCGGGAATAAAATGTTCTTATCTGAGATATTGCCAACCAGTCTCCCCACGAATTCCCCGGGTTTTTTAAAACACCAGTACCCGCTGGTGCTCCGCCTGCACATTGCCCGGCGGATAAAAGAAGATCTTCCCAAGGCCCGGGTACCCGATGTCCAGCACGGCATTAAGGGATTTGGTCTTTGTTATCCCCCGCTTCTGGAAGGAGGGGGAAAATGCAAAGAAGTGGAGGTTCTCTTTACCGGCCACCGTGTTGATCACATCCTGGATGTTATACACCGCTGAACCAGGTGATGTTACGTGGTTCCCGGTAACGGCATAGATCCCATCCTCTAAAAAGATAACCCTTGTCAGGATACCTGCATGGGCACACGCTACCGCTAGCGAGACTGCGCCAAAGACAATCTCCGTGCTGTAGGGATGCTTTGTGATGAGGATTGTAACCGGTGGTACTTTACTTGGATTTTCCGCCCGGTCAAAGGAGATGGTAGCGCTCTGCCTCCTGAGCTGGAGTGCACCGGCATCAGAAGAGAGGATGGTGTGCGGGTGCAAAAACCGGTCGATCATCTGGCTGAGGTCACGGATCTTAAAAGGTTTGATGGTGCACGTCGAGATCACCGCACCCTGCCCGTCATCCCATGTGCTGTAGCCCCGGGTCGTGGCACAGCGGCCGCAGGCAAGGGCAAGGAAGTCGAGCCCTGCAGCTGTGGCCTGCTCATGTAATGCAATAAGACCCTCGCTGATACTCTCCGTATCGGTAGGGCGCTGGCCTAAGTGACCTATGTGGACCCCGTCGAGGTACGCGTAAAGTTCTGCAGAGAGTTGTTCTTCCAGGGCAGCTGCAATGAAGCGGAGGCCGTACCATGCGGAGCGATGCATGTAAGGCGATCCGGTCTGGAACCAGCCGGCAGTGCCCGGGAACGGCGGCTTGCTCTGCCGGGCTGCCTTAGCGAGATCCTTCCAGAACGAGGGCTTATTATCAGGCCCGGGGCTGTTGGTGTCGATCACCTGGTCCGGGTATTTCATCTGTAGCGGCCCGATCCCGATCCCCCGCAGTTCAAGTTCCTGCCGGTCGCAGACGATTCTTACCGATGTGAAGGAGAGAATAATGTTCCAGACCTGCAATGTTTCGGGATCCTCTAAACTGTAGAGGGCATCACCGGTCAGGAAAAAAGAGAAGAGGGGACTCTCCGCAGTTTTCCTGTGCGTCAGGGATTCAGGATATAACTGGACAAAAAAGAACTTGAGGCACTCCTCGATCCATGAAAGACGCTCGACCGGCACAGGACTTGAGAGAAGGAAAAAATGTGCATTCATGGGTCTTTTGGTCCTGTATTTGTCCTGCCGTATTATTTTCTTATGTGCGTGTTCTCCCGTTCATGTGGGAGATATGATGCGAATCCACGTTCTTGCTTATATCTTGGCGATCCGGATAAGGATCGTGGTTGCCGCGGGAAAGAGTATCGCAGGTAATGATTAATTCATCGGACTATTTTTTAAGACTTTGCTTTTAAAAGATCGCCAGCAGGCAGTACCGGTTGAGGTGGGGCAAATACATTCCACAACAGGTATACCCAATAAAGAAGTAAACAGAATATGGATTACCATGACTGACGACAAGATAAAAAAAGCATTACAGGAAGCAGAAATTACCGAGATGATCACCTGCCCACAGGCATTTGCCATTGCAGAGAAAGCCAAGGTCTCCCGTAGTGCGGTCGGTGAATTCTGCACGAAAAACCGGATCAAGATCCGTTCCTGCCAGCTGGGCTGCTTCAAATGAGCAGGTTCTTAAACGTTATTCCGGTTGCAGATGCAGTAGCAACAGTCATCCGGATCTCTCCTGAACCAGCTAAGGAAATGATTCAGGTTGAATCTGCGGTGGGCCGGATCCTTGCCGATGCTGTCACTGCCGATACGGATATCCCTGGGTTTGACCGTTCTGTTGTGGACGGTTATGCGGTACGGGCATCAGATACCGCAGGAGCCGGCGATGCAATACCCGCCCTCCTCCATTGCACCGGGCGGATCGCTATGGGCCGGCAGGATGTAAAGACCGTTGTTTTACCGGGCACATGTGCTTACATTCCGACCGGAGGTGTCCTGCCTGAGGGAGCCGATGCGGTTGTGATGGTAGAATACACTGAGGATGCAAGCGATACGGTGCTTGTGAAAAAAGCGGTTTCCCATGGAGAGAATGTCCTCTTACGGGATGAAGATTTCAAGAAAGGGGAGACAGTTTTTTCCGCAGGACGGCGGATCACCCCACAGGACGCGGGGGTTCTTGCCGCGTGCGGTTGTATTTCTGTCACAGTAGCAAAAAAGCCGGTTGTCGGGATCATCTCGACCGGCAATGAACTGGTGCCGGCGTCCGTGGTTCCCGGTCCGGGGCAGGTGCGGGACGCAAATGCCTCAATGATTGCCGCGTACATCACGGAATATGGCTGTGTTCCCCGGCTCTACGGGATCATTTTGGATGAACGGGAAGCCTTTGAAGCGATCCTTACTCGTGCTTTGCCTGAATGTGATGTTATTCTGCTCTCCGGTGGAAGTTCCAAAGATGATCGGGACATGACTGCTGATGTCATTGCAACCATGGGTGAAGTGCTTGTCCACGGGATTGCAATTGCCCCGGGCAAACCGACCATCATCGGCCGTATCGCAGAAAAACCGGTCTTTGGCCTGCCGGGCCACCCGGCATCTGCGTTTGTTGTCCTCATTGCAATCGTCCGCCCACTTCTTGACCGTATGCTGGGGATACCCAGACCAATCCAGAGAACGGAAAGGGCGACCCTTGCTGTCAACATCCCCTCCCAACGCGGCAGGGAAGAGTACGTACGCATCAGTCTTAAAAATGGAATTGCAACGCCGCTCTTTGGCAAATCAGGGCTCCTCAATACACTCATCCGGAGCGATGGTCTCATCCGGATTCCGGCAGGGGCCGAGGGGCTCGAACAGGGCAGCGTGGTTGAGGTGATCCTGTGGTAAAGCGTTATCTCTCTGTCATCTCTCTTGATGATGCCCTTTCCCTCCTCTCCCGCGAGTTTTCCTGCACGCCCTCAACCGTGCAGGTCCCGCTTGAAGGAGCGGCAGGCAGGATCACACGTGGCCCCATCTTCGCCCGGTACTCGGTACCGGAGATCCATCTTTCAGCTATGGACGGCATCGCGGTCTGTAGCAGAGAAACGATAGGGGCTTCAGAGCAGCACCCCATCACTCTTTCCAAAACTGCACGAGTGAACACCGGTAACGTGGTACCGCCCGAATACGATGCGGTCATCATGATCGAAGATGTCTGGGAAGCAGACGGCACCTATACGATTCGTAAGTCAGCTGCACCGTGGCAGCATGTCCGCCCGGCAGGAGAAGACTTAGCCGAGTCCGAGATGGTAATGCCGTCTTCTCACAGGATACGGGCGCACGAGATCGGGGCGCTTGCCACCTATGGCATCACTCACCCGGATGTCATTACGGTCCGGGTGGGGCTCGTTCCCACGGGAAGTGAACTGGTATCCGCTGGTACCCGGCCGGCTCCCGGGCAGGTAGTGGAGAGCAACACGGTAATGGCAAAGGCCATGCTAAAAGAGGCCGGGGCCACCTGCACCCGGTACCCGTTTGTTGAGGACAAGCCGGAGAAGATAAGGGACGCGATTGCAAACGCTGTACGGGAGAACGATATCGTCATTGTCTCGGCAGGTTCTTCAGCGGGAACAAAGGACTATACCGCAGACGTGATTGCAGAACTTGGCGAAGTGCTTGTTCATGGGGTAGCAATCAAGCCCGGCAAACCGGTCATCATCGGCAGGATCGATAAAAAACCGGTCATTGGTCTGCCCGGTTACCCGCTCTCGGCTCTCACGGTCATCCGGGAGATTGTTCTTCCATTCCTCCGAAATTATGGCCTTTTTATCCCGGAACCCGATTGCATCCGGGCGCAGATTACAACAGCGCTGGCAAAGGAGATCGGCTCGGACGAGTTCGTTCTCTGCACGCTCGGTCAGGTGGGCAGCCGCTGGGTAGTCTCCCCGCAATCCAAGGGAGCTGGCGTCCAGATGAGCGGTGTGCGGGCCAACGCATACATCCAAGTACCACGGGCGTCTGAAGGTTTCGATGCGGGTGGGGAGGTAGACGCCCGGCTGATGGTGCCAGTCGCAGAAGCGGCAAATGCGCTTCTCATCACCGGCAGCCATGATCCGGTCATCGACTATCTCGCCGATCTTATCCGTCCTCAGGGAATCACTCTCCTCTCCACGCATGCAGGCAGCATGGGCGGTATTCTTGCACTCAAAAAAGACGAGTGTCACGCGGCACCGACCCACCTGCTTGCAGATGACGGGAGTTACAACACCGCGTACCTGGAAAAATACCTGCCCGGAACAGATGTTGATCTCATCTGCATTGCAGAACGCCAGCAGGGTATTGTGTCGCGGGACGGTCTTTCATTCCGCGATCTCGCCGGCCACACGTTCATCAACCGTCAGAGAGGGTCCGGCACCCGGATGCTCTTCGATTACGAGTTGAAAAAAGCCCGAATTGATCCCACAATAATTCCGGGATATGAAAGGGAGGTAACTACCCATATCGCAGTTGCCCTTGCTGTGAAGAGCGGTGAAGCGGATGCGGGTATGTGCGTATTCAGTGCTGCAAAGGCCCTCGGTCTTCCGTTCGTGCCGGTTGCACAGGAACGGTACGAACTTGCATTCAGGAAAGAACATGCAGACGATCCGCGCCTGTCAGCCCTGATAACAGCAATCCGATCTCCCGCATTCCGGGATATTCTCAACCGGCTTGGGGGATACGAGACAATAGAGACCGGGGTTATGAGGTCGGCCAGATAAAATCATTACCGTATATGGGTCTTGCACTGTATGACCCACAGAGTCAATAGCAGACGAGGATACCGTGGCTGTAAACCGTGAACGCAGATGGCAAAAGTGAATGGCAGAATTGCTCCATTATGAGCAGTTTAACTATATTTGATGATCATTTTGTTATGTAAATTATTTGTAATTAATTTTTTCTTGCTGAACATATAGTACGTAACTATTCCTATCTCATTTGTAAGACCCTGCACCCGTTTTGCATGCATCTTCTTTCCCCGCTTTTAATGAAAACCGACAAAGTTAATCACTCGTGTCTCGAAAAAAAGTTTTGGTCAATCTTTAAAGATTAACCCACTGTTAATTTAGAAAACTTTAACTAACTTGCTGAACAACTATAGAAATTACGACGACAAGTGTGTGATACGCATGGCGTTTTCTGTACATATTAACATGGAGCAATGCACCGGTTGTGGCAACTGCGTCATTGCATGTCCGGTTGATGCTCTCGAGCTATATACCGTGGAACCGGCTAGCAAGGAGAAAATATACGCAGTCAAAAACGGCAAATCCGTTCACCTTGATGTCAAGGCTGAACTCTGTGCCGGTTGTGGTGTCTGTGTCAATGCCTGCCCCTACGATGTGATCCGTCTATCGGGAAGAGGAGACATGAGCGCTCTTATCCAGGCCTGAAGTGAGGAGTAACATGGCAAAAGAAATTACTGTAAATCTGATCTCGGGCAGGACCATCCAGCAGGGTGTTGCAATCGAAGGCGGCAAGGAGAAGCCCTTGTACCGCACTGCCTGCGGAATCATTGAGATGGACAACGAGGACTTAAAGAAGCTCGGCGCATGGAAGAGTACCAATGTCAGGGTAACAAGCGACCATGGCAGCGTTATCGTCAAGGCAATTGAAGCAACGCAGGGCCCTCACCCGGGTGTTGCCTTCATCCCCATGGGGCCATGGGCAAACTCAGTTGTCGACCCCAACACTTACTCAACCGGTATGCCCACGTTCAAGGGAACTCCGGTTAAGATTGAAGTTGCAATCAACGAGCCCATTCTCCTCGGTATCGAACTGGTGCAGAAACAATGCGGGGTGAAAGTAGGATGACAAAGACAGTCACTGATGTAATCTGCCCGTTCTGCGGAACACTCTGCGATGACCTCGAAGTGGTTGTATCCGATGACGGCAAGCAGCTTTTGGAAGTTTACAATGCCTGTGTGATCGGAACAGAAAAATTCCTGCACTCCCAGGCAAAGGACCGTGTCACCCGTCCCCGGCTTCGCCAGGCTGACGGCACATGGAAAGAGATCAGCTATGATGAGGCGGCAGACTACACTGCCCAGATGCTTGCAAAGGCCAAAAAGCCCCTCATGTACGGCTGGAGCTCAACAAACTGCGAAGCGCAGAGTGTTGGTAACGAGATTGCCGAGATAAGCAGGGCCTGCTGTGACAATACTGCAGCCGTCTGCCACGGCACCACCTTAATCGCAGTGCAGGATATCGGTCTGCCGACCTGTACACTTGGCGAAGTCAAGAACCGTGCTGACCGTGTTATCTTCTGGGGATGCAACCCGGCACACGCCCACCCCCGGCACATGTCCCGGTACTCGATCTTCCCCCGCGGTTTCTTCACCGGAAAGGGACAGATGAGCCGCAAGCTGATCGTTATAGACCCCCGTGTCACCGACACCGCCAAGATGGCAGACGTTCACCTGCAAATTGAGCAGGGCAAGGATTACGAACTTTTAAACGCACTCCGTGTTGCGCTCAAGGGCGAATGGCTCCCAGATGTTGTCGCAGGGATCCCAAAAGAGAAGATAAGAGAAGCTGCCGATATGATGAAGAGCGGCCGCTTCGGGATCATCTTCTTCGGTATGGGTGTCACCCAGTCGATCGGAAAGAACCACAACATCGATGAAGCAATCGCCGTCACCAAGGACTTAAACGAGTACACGAAGTTCTCGATCATGCCGATGCGGGGCCACTACAATGTTACCGGCTCCGGAGAAGTTTTTGCCTGGCAGTTCGGGTTCCCGTACTCGGTCGATCTCACCCGCGGATTTGCACGCTACAACCCAGGCGACACGAGCTCTATTGACCTGCTGAATCGCGGTGAAGTGGATGCCATGTTCACCATCGGTAGCGATCCAGGAGCACATTTCCCAATCAGTGCAGTCAAGCACATAGCAAATGTTCCATCAGTCTGCATTGACCCGCACCTCACCCCGACAAGTGGTGTCTCAAAGCTCCATGTCCCTGTAGCCTTCAATGGCGTCGAGACCGGAGGGAACTGCTATCGTATGGACAACGTGCCAATCGACTGCCGCAAGGTTGTTGAACCCCCGGCGGGCATGCTCACCGATGAGCAGTTCCTCGTCATGGTCCGTGACCGGTTAAAGAAACTTAAAGGGGCTGCATAATCATGTCAGAATATATCATCAAGAACGGCCACGTCTTTGACCCGGTCCAGGGCATCAAGGGCGACAAAAAAGATATCGCAATCAAGGATGGAAAAATTGTAGACAAGGTCGGTTCCGGCGCAAAGGTCATCGATGCCTCCGGAAAGACCGTCATGGCCGGTGCCGTGGAGATCCACGCCCACATCGCAGGCCCGAAAGTGAACCTTGGCAGGATCTACCGGCCAGAAGACAAGCTCTTCAGCTGCACTCCGACAAAGGGCATGGAGCGGATGGGCGGCGGGGCATCGATTCCAACCACCTTCAAGACCGGTTACGAGTATGCGAAGATGGGATACACAACCGCGATGGAAGCGGCAATGCCCCCAATGTTCTCCCGGCACGTGCACGAGGAGATCCGCGACACCCCGATCATTGACGAGGGTGCATTTCCGGTGTTCGGCAACAACTGGTTTGTCTTAGAGTACTTAAAGAACCATGAAATCGAGAACACTGCCGCCTATATCGCATGGATGCTCCGCGTTACCAAAGGCTACGCAGTCAAAGTTGTCAACCCCGGTGGCACGGAAGCATGGGCATGGGGACTGAACTGTCTCTCGGTCAATGATCCGGTCCCGTACTTCGACATCACTCCCGCAGAGATCGTCAAGGGACTTATCGAGGCAAACGAATACCTCGGCCTCCCGCACTCCATGCACATCCACCCGAACAACCTCGGCAACCCCGGTTGTTACCAGACCACGCTCGACACCCTGGCACTTGCCAAGGGCATGAAGGCCAACAACAAGTTCGGCCGTGAAACCGTAATGCACCTCACGCACTCCCAGTTCCACTCCTACAAAGGTACGAACTGGGGTGACTTTGAGTCCGGTGCCAAGGAAATCACCGATTACGTCAACCAGAACAAGAACATCACCATCGACACCGGGAACGTCACCCTTGACGAGACCACCACGATGACTGCCGACGGTCCGTTTGAGCACCACTTGACCGGGCTCAACAACTTAAAGTGGGCAAACTGTGATGTGGAACTTGAGACCGCAGCCGGTGTCGTGCCGTACATCTACAGCCCGAATATCTCGGTCTGTGCAATCCAGTGGGCAATCGGTATGGAAATCCCCCTGATGATGAAAGACCCGATGCGCTGCTACATCACCACCGACCACCCGAATGCAGGCCCCTTCACACGGTACCCCCGCGTCATCAAGTGGCTCATGAGCAAGAAGGCCCGTGACACCCAGATAAACGCGTTCAAGCACAAGGACAAGGTCCTTTCCCAGACCAGCATCGGCAGCATCGACAAGGAACTTTCGCTCTATGAGCTCGCACAGATGACCCGTGCAGGCCCGGCAAGAACCCTCGGCCTTGCCAACATGTGCGGTGGCTTAAAGCCCGGCATGGATGCAGATGTTGCAGTCTACAACTTCAACCCGGACAAGCCGGTTGCAAATCCTGACGATATTGAAACCGCGTTCTCACGTTGTGCATATACCTTCAAGAGCGGTGTCGAAGTTGTCAGGAACGGCGAGATCGTCAATAACGGACACAAGCGGACCCTTTGGGTCAATGTCAAGGTGAATGACAACCCGCAGGTTATGCGTGATATCAATGAGAAGTTCATCAAGTATTACAGTATGACGCAGAACAACTACGAAGCGCTCGGACACCACTTTGTCCCGAACCCGTATGCCTTAGAGGTTGATGCAACACATGTGTAGGTGAGGAAAAAATGGAAACTGTAACTATAACCATGAAAAACCCGCCCGCACTGTATCTAGAGGCGGACAATGTAAGCCCCGATGCATTTGCAGGCAAGACAGAAGCCCAGATCGCCGAACTCAGTGTACATGAAGGAAATACAACAACAACACTGGGCAAGTACTTTGAGGTCAGTGGCAATGCCGGTGCAACTGCAGCAGACACCAAAATCATTGTAAAAGGCGATGTCAAAAAGGTCAAGTATCTTGGCTTTAAGATGAGCGCCGGCGAACTGGTCATCGAAGGCAGCACCGACTTGTATGTCGGGGCCTGGATGACCGGAGGCAAGCTGCTCGCCAAAGGCAATGTTGAGGGATTTGCGGCTACTGCCATGAAAGGCGGCGAGCTCATTATTGAAGGCAATGCCGGTAACTATCTCGGTGCGGCATACCGTGGCGACTGGAGAGGCATGTCCGGTGGCAAGATTCTTGTTAAGGGAAATGCCGGCAGTGACGTTGGTATGTATATGACCGGCGGCGAGATGGTTATCAACGGAAACGTTGATGTCCATCTCATGACCCATGCCGAGGGTGGCAAGACCATCGTCAAGGGCAATGCCTCAAGCAAAGTTGGCGGCCAGATGGTCGATGGTACGATCTATATCTTTGGATCCATCGACACCATGATGCCCGGATTCAAGCCCAAAGGCGAAGTTGAGCTCGAAGTCGATGGCGTCAAGGCGACATTTGCCCACTACATTGGTGACATGGGCGAACGCCACAAGAAGAGAAAAGGTGCGATCGTTTACGCCAACCTTTACAAAAAGATATAATCCCTTTTTTTTCTGATGTACTCTGCAATGTCACGTCGGGCAAATGTTGGAATAGTACAGAAAATTAAAAAATAAGCCCTTACTTTAGTAAAGGGTCATGGGAATCAAAAATGTGGATCTTCTTAGAGAGATGTTTATGCGCTCATAAAAAAACGTCAATTTTTAAATAAACATTATGGAGTTAATTTTTTTCAAAGGTTAACACCTCCAATCCGGGAGAGTGCAGTCCCTCACGATATCAGCCCCCATCTATTCATCAACTTTTGGGGGTTTTTCATAATCCTTAAATACCGATAATTCAGAAATTTCCTTGTTCGAGGTTAGAACATGGATTTCAAATACGTACCAACCACGTGTCCCTACTGCGGAACCGGGTGCGGCTTCAATCTTGTCGTTGTGGACAAGAAGGTTGTCGGCGTCCAGCCCTGGCAGCGCAACCCCGTCAACGAGGGTAAGCTCTGCCCCAAGGGGAACTATGCACATGAATTCATCAACAGCCCAGACCGGTTGACAAAGCCCCTCATCAAGAAGGATGGGAAATTTGTTGAGGCCAGCTGGGATGAAGCGTACAAGCTCATAGCTGAGAATTTCAAGAAGTACCTGGGTGAACAGAGTGCCTGCCTTTCATCAGCCAGAGTCTCTAACGAAGAGAACTACCTGATGCAGAAGTTTGCCCGCGCTGTTTTAAAGACCCCCAACATTGACCACTGCGCCCGTCTCTGCCATGCATCGACTGTCGTCGGTCTCGCCGGGGCATTCGGGTCCGGTGCAATGACCCAGTCAATTGCAGACATTGCCGAGTCAAAATGCATTCTTATTATCGGCAGCAACACGTTTGAGACCCATCCGCTGATCGGTCGCCGTGTGATGCAGGCGAAGGCGAAGGGTGCGAAAGTCATCTACGCAGACCCACGTTTCACCCCAACGGCGAAGCAGGCAGACCTGTACCTGCCCTTTTACTCAGGAACAGATGTTGCCATCTTAAACTGCTTCATGCACCAGGTTATCAAGAACGGCTGGGAGAGCAAGGACTTCATCAAGAACCGTACCAAGGATTACGAGAAGGTCAAAGAGATCGTTACAAAGGATGCCTACAGCCCTGAGAACGTTTCGAAGATCAGCGGTATCCCGGTAAAGGACCTCATCACAGCGGCAGAGTGGTTCGGGAAATCCGGCCAGTCTGCGATCCTCTACTCGATGGGTATCACCCAGCACACAACCGGTGTTGACAACGTCAAGTCAGTTGCAAACCTCCAGATGCTGACCGGTAACCTCGGGAGACCAGGTACGGGCATCTGCGCACTGCGTGGCCAGAACAATGTTCAGGGCGCCTGCGACATGGGAGCACTCGCAAACGTGTACTCCGGTTACCAGGCAGTCATCGTCCCTGAGAATAAGAAGAAGATGGAAGCCGCATGGGGCTGTGAGATTGCCGAAGGAAAAGTCGGACTTACCGTCACCAAGCTGATCAATGTACTTGCAGATGAACCCGGCAAGGTCAAGTGCGTCTATATCATGGGTGAGAACCCGATGATCTCTGATCCGGACCTCCACCACGTTGAGAAGGGTCTGAAGAACGTTGAGTTCATGGTTGTGCAGGATATCTTCATGACCGAAACCGCCCAGTTAGCTCACGTTGTCCTCCCTGCTACCTGCTATGCCGAAAAGGACGGTACCCAGACCAACACGGAACGCCGCGTCCAGAAATGGAGAAAGGCACAGGACCCCCCCGGCGAAGCAAAGGCAGACTGGCAGATTATCTCCGAGCTTGGAGCAGCAATGGGATACGCAAAGCAGTTCCCGTACAAGAGCGCAGAAGAGATCTTCACCGAGATCTCGAAGGTTACCCCGTCATACGGCGGCATGGATTATGCACGCCTCGAGAAACCCGAAGCCCTTCACTGGCCCTGCCCAACAAAGGAGCACCCCGGAACCCCGATCCTGCACAAGGAGAAGTTTACCCACCCCGACGGGCTTGGTATCTTCACTCCTATCGAGTTCAAATACCCTGCTGAAGTGCCGGACAAGGACTACCCCCTGATCCTCACGACCGGGCGCTGTATCTGGCAGTGGCACACCGGCACCATGACCCGCCGTTCCGAGAGCCTGGAGCGCGAGGAACCAACAGGATGGGTAGAGATCAATACCGAAGATGCAAAAGCAATGGGAATTGCAGACAAGGAGATGGTCAAAGCAATCACCCGTAGAGGGGAGATTGAGATCGGTGCCCGTGTCACCCCAGGTATCAAGAAAGGCGTTGTCTTCATCCCGTTCCACTACGCGGAGTGCGCAGCAAATACGCTCACCAACAACGCGCTCGACCCGGTTGCAAGCATACCGGAGTTCAAGGCCTGTGCTGTAAGAATTGAAAAGATCAAGGAGGCCTGATCATGGCAAAGAAAGGCGATATGCTCTACGCATGGACCAATGACGCAGATATCAAGAAGAAAGCAGAGCTCGGTGGCGCAGTCACCGCACTCTGGAAATACGCGCTTGAGTCAAAAGCTGTTGATGCAGTCTTTGCAATATCCAAGGGAACTGACCTCTACGATGCACAGCCTGTCCTGATCAAGGACCCGAAGGAACTGGTAAAGACCGCCGGTTCACTCCACTGCGGTACGCTCCTCCTGCCCAAACTCGTGAAGAAATACCTTGATGGTGCAGCGAACATGAAGATCGGTGTGACCGTCAAGGGTTGCGATGCGATGGCATTCTATGAACTTGCAAAACGCAAACAGATCAACCTTGACAACATCATCATGATCGGTGTCAACTGCGGTGGATCGGTCAGCCCGGTCAGCGCACGCAAAATGATCGCTGATAAGTTTGGCGTTGACCCCAATCTCGTCCACAAGGAAGAGATCGACAAGGGCCAGTTCATCATCGAGTACGAAGGCGGACACAAGGGTATCTCCGTTGACGAACTCGAAGAAGCAGGCTACGGCCGGCGCAGCAACTGCCGCCGCTGCAAGATGAAGATCCC
>JANYBK010000210.1 GCA_025360805.1 Methanomicrobiales archaeon | reverse complement strand
TTGTTCATATTCATAAAACCGCATTTTACAATAAAATCCGTATTACCTGCCTTAATCATTGCAGCAGTTTTCTCTACAAGATCCTGATTGTAAGGCATCGTACTTCCATGCCCTACGAGTAACATTCCCTTCTTACCCATGTGTATAACCTCAATGATTTTTTTAGGTTTTTATAAGGTCCGGTATCTTCGATCCCTATACTATTTTTACCTGTATGAAAAATGTGTATTGATAGTAATAATTTTTATCGTAATTGATCGGTGATTTGTAACACTAAACCCATACATTCATACATCCGCGTAGATACAGTTCATGCCACCAGTGAATTAAGAGAGGTAGTTATCTTTTTTTCACAATCTGGAAATTATAAGAAATTTAATTAATTTTGCAAAATTCTATGCAAAGTAATTAGTTCAATCAGCCTCAACGGATATGAACTCATGATGGATGCTTTTGAGCGTTTCGGGTTGCTCATCAATGATCGGGTTGTCAGGACACCTGTGGGAATCGCATCCATGGCTGGCATTGTTGATGCATCCTATGCAATTGAACGAACCGCACATATTGGATTTGCATTCATTGGCGGATATTCGATCGATCAAAAGACGATGGATGCAGCAAAGAGCATCGCTGCCAAAGGAGATCGCAGGGAGTTCTTATACGAAGATCCGGTAAAAGAGTTGACAAAGCAGATTGCACAGATGGAAAAGAATAATGTAATTTTGGGGATCAATCTGCGTGGAACCACTCCGGAAGCTTTCAGCACACTGGCACGATTAATTGGTGACAAGGTTGTGTATGAGATTGATGCTCATTGCCGTCAGACTGAAATGATTGCTGCCGGATGTGGAGAGCACTACTTAAAAAAACCGGATGAACTTGTAGCAGTAGTCAGGGCACTCAAGAAAGAGGGAGTCACAGTATCTGTGAAGATCCGGGCAGGAGTGACTGCTGATGATCGTCAACTTGCAATAAAACTATGGTCCGCTGGTGCAGATATCCTCCACATCGACCTCATGGACTTTGGCTCTGCAAAACTCCGTCAGATCAGAAACAGTTGTCCACTGACACTCATTGCCAATAATTCCATAAACGGTTTTGATAAGATGAAGGATATGCTCTCACACGGAGCGGATCTGGTCTCACTCGCACGGCAGTCAGATATTCGTACACTATCCGGACTTGATGCTGCCATCACACGCTTTGCTGACGAAGAAGGATGGTACAATGCACCTAAGCAGCTCTGTCGCGGCGGAGATATCCGGGCACTGGCGTTCTGCTGCATGCCGGTAAAAGAGTGCCCTCTTATTCCGACATTATCACGTATCGGGATAACAAAGGAAAATTACATACGTATGAAACAGGACGCTGTCAAGGGTTTGCCACTCCAAAATGGGAAGCAGACCTGTTTTGGCAGTCTTGCCTGGTGCTGCAAAACTTCATCGCCCTGCATGTTCAGGGATATGACATTAAAACAAGAAGGGGTATCAAAGAAAGAATATATGCGTCTAAAACGTGATCTTTCTGAATCACTGATGTGCGGTGTTTTTAATGACATGCCACCTGATGAAAGCCGCTGAACGGGCTCAGCTAGCAATGATGCTGGAAGTGTGCGCATTTCCAAAACCGGGCAATGTTGATCGCTGCCATGATTATCCTGATACGCGGCTTGAACATTTTCTTGCATCAACAATTTTTGCACGCCCGGCATTTGACGAGGCAGAGAAGAGTGAGGGTCGGATCGGTGAGATCATTAAGCATGCGGTCCAGCAGACCAATTGTCATGAGGGCGGAAACACCCACTTTGGCGCATTTATCCTGTTAATTCCCCTGATATATGGTCGTTCAATTGAAGGGGCAATGAAAGCGATTGAACGAACAGATACCTCTGATGCAGTTGCTTTTTATAGGGCATTCGGCTTAACAAAAGTCCGCACATTTTCCGATGACGAACTCGATGTAAATGATCCCAAATCGCTGGCTGTATTACGGGATCGTGAGATGACACTTCTTGATATCATGCAGCATTCCGCTGAAAACGACATGGTAGCACGCGAGTGGGTAAGCGGATTTCCCTTAACCCGGCGGGGTGCAGATATGCTCAAACAATTTGGAGTGGGGCGACAAGCCATTGTCCAGATGTTCATTACTCTTCTTGCCCAGGAACCGGATACATTCATTATAAAAAAGCACGGCATTCCTGTAGCACAAGAAATAATGAGAAAAGCCCGAGAAGTGATCGAAGGCAACGAGACTCTGGCAGATTTTGACCAGGACTGCATTGATAAGGGCATCAACCCCGGTTCGATAGCCGATATTACAATAGCAGCAATCTTTATCGCTCTTATGGAAGGTTGGGAATGGGACTCTTAAAACCGGGGATCAATGAAGTTATTGCAACAACTGAATTCAATGCTGCACCAATGGGTATTATTTTCAAAGACGGAGTCGCCAGAATGGTCGTGTTTTCCGGTAGCCACACAGCAAAGAATATTGAAAAAAATGGCTGGCTGGTTGCAAATTTTGTTTATGATCCAATCCTGTATGTAACAACGGCTTTTGAAGATATACCGAACAACGCATTTTTGGAAGAAACAGTCAATGGAAGAAAAATGTTCAGGCTAAAAGACACAGACGCATGGGCAGCATTCACAACCACCATTGAAAAAAAGACAACTGAAGCACTGATGGTTACCTTAACGCTCGAAAAAGAGATCATAGAAGAAGTGTCTTTACACCCTGTAAACCGTGGATTTAACAGCATTATTGATACAACGGTTCATGCTACACGGTACAGGGTGAACCATGATCCCGAACTAAAAAAACAGATCGATTATCATGCTGGCATTATTAAAAAGTGCGGGGGAAAACGAGATCTTGAGGCACTGGAACTTCTATTGAGATATATCTCCTGATCTTACCTGCTGAAAAATATTTACAATAAATCTTCTTTTTCTTTTTTCATAACCACTATGATTTTATATTACACAACTGTAACTCACTATGTCAGCCGATAATCAGGCAACGTTCAAAATTTTGGAAAATCACTCCCGAGGCAGTATACCATGCGTCCAATCAGCAAGGAAAAGAAAATTATCTATGATATTTTCCTCATTATCAGCATACTTGCGTCGATTGGAATAACGTATATCTCCATATCCCGTGGGATCTATGATGTATTTCCTTACTTTTACCTGATTCCGGTAGTACTCATTGCCTATACCCGGCCAAAGATCAGCATTTTTATTACCGTATTTGTCGGGTGGCTCTATATCGGTCTTGTATATTCACTTGGTCTTCCGGATACCGGAATATTTGCCCGGGCAACCGTCTGGTTTTTTATTTTTGTATCAATTGGCGTGCTCATCTCGACCTATTCACAAGAATACCGAAAAGAGGGGGAACGGAGTTGTGGATCATTTTTCAATTCACAGGCAGGTGTATTCAGTTACGATAGACAAAGCCTTTTTATCCGGGATCCCAACCGGAAATTTTCACAGTTTATTGGCTTTGAATGCAATGTTCTGCTGACAAAAACGATTCCTGATATTATTACAGATACACAGGAAAGGGAGTTGTTTCTTTCAAAAGTCCGTGATAAACTAAGGGTTGGAGACATTGAGGTAAGATTTACCTGTGCTGACGGGAGCAGGCGCTGGGCTCTCGTATCTGCCACAGATTGCGCTGAACCGGAAATTCACTGTACTTCTGTTGATATTACGGAACAAAAGCAGGCACACGATGCCCTTCGTCTGGCAAACCGGAAACTTAACCTGCTCAACAACGTTACCCGTCATGATATCCTCAACCAGCTCACCGCACTCATTGGATACCTCGAACTCTCAAAAGATGATATTAATGATCCACAGATATTGACCTATGTAAAGAAGGAAGAACTGGCAGCAAATGCAATTCGTAACCAGATACTGTTCACACGGGATTACCAGAATATCGGGGTTCATTCTCCCCAATGGCATAATATCGCAGAAACAGTCTCACTTGCGTTAGCAACAATAGATGTTCATCAGATCAAGATAACAATAAATCTCGCATCCATTGAAGTTTACGCGGACCCGTTACTTGAAAAAGTTTTTTACAACCTGATTGAAAATTCCCTTCGCCACGGTGAACGGGTAAGCGAGATAGAGATCCTGTCAGAATCTGTCAGTGATGGCATCATCATCATCATCAAAGACAACGGTGCAGGTATTCCTGATAAGGCAAAAGAGCAAATATTCCGCAGAGAATATTTTAAACATACCGGTTTTGGCCTCTTTTTAACCCGGGAAATTCTTGCAATTACTAATCTGACCATTACAGAAAAAGGAACCTTTGGTAAAGGCGCTTGTTTCGTTATCCATGCACCACAGGGAACATATCGTTCCATTTTGGGAAATAGTCCTAAGGAATAGTTTTTCATTGAATGTTTAAATTCAGTCATTTTTTGATTTTTGATTTTCATAAGCAATATCATATATAGTTGCGTTAGTTCCACACGGTGTCGTGGTGCGGAAATAAACCGAAATCCTCTTCTACTGCACCACTAAACGGTTTAGTATGGTGCGGTATTCTGTCACTATGGACGATTCACTTGCAAAAAGCATTGATAAATCGTGTGAGAAACGTAATATTTCCCGTTCAGACTTTGTAAATGAGGCGTGCACCACACATCTCACCAAAAGTACGGGGGTGGGAAGAATAGGTGCAACTTCTCTGCCATCATCCGGTCCGGTTTTTAGACCCGAAGATCATAATATGCCAGACTATGAGGAGATGGTCCAGAAATTTGCTATTGAAGTGCCGGAATATTTCAACTTCGGTTTTGATGTAATCGATGCATGGGCGAATAAGGACCGGAACAAACTTGCCATGATCTGGGTGAACCAGGAGGGTAAGGAGAAGGCTTTCACGTTCTGGGACCTGATGCGACTTTCGAACCAGATCGTGAACATCATGATCAAGTATGGCGTGAGTAAGGGTGATCGTGTACTGATTATGCTGCCACGGGTTCCTGAATGGTGGACTTTTACTCTGGGACTTATCAAGCGTGGAGCAGTATATGTTCCCGCACCTACGATGCTCACCCCAAAGGACCTGAAATACCGGATCAATATTGCCGATATCAAAATGGTCATCACGATGGAAGAGCAGGCGGATAAGATTGAAGCGATAGCCAAGGATTGTCCATCCCTAACATGTAAAGTTTTAATAGATAGCAAACGCCCGGGCTGGATAAACTACCTGACGGAACTTGATTACCCTGCACCCGTGTCGGCAAAAATTGTCAATCTTCCCAGCATGAAAAAGACCAAAAGCACAGATCCCCTCGTTATCTTCTTCACTTCCGGCACAACGGGAGAGCCAAAGATGGTTGTGCATGACCAGAGTTACCCGTTAGGACATATTGTTACTGCACGATTCTGGCATGATCTGCGCATCAACGATCTTCACTTCACCCTGTCAGATACAGGTTGGGCAAAAAGTGCATGGGGGAAATTCTATGGCCAGTGGATTGAAGGTTCGGCAATCTTTGTATACGATATCCGGAGCCGGTTCAATGCAACCGAGATCCTCCCGCTTATAGAAAAATATGGTATAACTACGTTCTGCTGCCCGCCAACGATTTACCGCATGCTTATCTTAGCCGACCTTGATAAGTTTGATTTCTCTGAACTTCGTCACTGCACAAGCGCGGGCGAACCGCTCAATCCGGAAGTTATCAAGGCGTGGAAAGATGCAACCGGTATGACTATTTACGAGGGTTACGGGCAGACCGAGACTGTGCTCTGCATCGGCACCTTCCCGGGAATGACCCCCAAGTTCGGTTCCATGGGAAAACCCTCTCCCGGCTGGCATGTTGAACTCCACGATGACAACGGGAAACCCGTTCCACTTCATGAAGAGGGCAGGATCGCTATCAAAACTGATCCTCATCCGGTTGGTTTATTCCGGCAATATCTCAACAACCCTGAAGAGAATAAAAAATCATTTGTTAACGGATATTACTATACCGGCGATAAAGCCTATAAAGATGAAGACGGGTATCTCTGGTTTATCGGCAGGGATGATGATGTGATAAAATCATCCGGTTACCGGATTGGACCATTTGAAGTCGAGAGTGCACTCATCGAGCACCCCTCAGTGCAGGAAGCTGCAGTTGTCGGGTCTCCGGATGATGTCCGGGGTCTTATTGTCAAGGCGTTTGTTATCCTAAAACCCGGATTCCAGCCCTCTGATACTCTGGTACGGGAGATCCAGAATCATGTGAAGAAAGTTACTGCTCCGTACAAATATCCCCGGGTAATTGAGTTTGTGGATTCTTTACCAAAGACCATATCCGGAAAAATCCGCAGGAAAGAGCTCCGTGAGCAGGAAATGAAGAAAGTATCCAATGATAACGGCGCTACTAAATAGGTCTTACGACCCCCTATCTTTATTTAATTTCAACCGTAATCTATACAGGCGCGAGGGTAGCCAAGCCAGGTCAACGGCGCCAGGTTCAGGGCCTGGTCTCGCAGGAGTTCTTGGGTTCGAATCCCATCCCTCGCATTTTTTCTGAATTTCACTCGTACGGTATCGGTTATTCCAGGAATTTTCTGTTCAATCGGGTTATCTTCAGGATTCAATTGGAAAAGGAGAACAATAACATATACTCACCTTCGCGCGTAGGTGGAAACAGTATCACTTAAACGAGAATCCCACTTCATATAAGATCGGCATCTGAACAATCTGCACTGCTGCCTGCGGATCCAACCTCATTTCCTGCCATCCTCTGCCATAACCAACGAATGGGAAGGACCGGGTTGGATCCTTTAATTGCTTACCCACTGAAAAGAGCAGATTACTGACTCGTTTTTTCCAAATAATCTTTCCAGATTTTTTTCTTTCTCACATCACAATGGTACAATTGTATATGGTTTTTGCCAAAGAGTGCAAAAGGAAGTCTGTTATATCCGTGAATGATTCACATTCAGCACCAGCTTTTTTTAAGTTTCAATGATTATAGTATATGGCGCCTCAGTGGCTTAGTTGGCAGAGCGGCTGACTTGTAATCAGCAGGTCCCGTGTTCAAATCACGGCTGAGGCTTTGGAACATCATGTTCGAATCTACAGAAAAGTTCTTTTAAACCAATTCACACACGCTGTTTTATGACCGCCTGTGCCCCGCGTGCTATTTCTAACGATACCTTTCATCAAAGCTGATTATCCCGAACGATCTTTTGCATAAGCATTGAGCGAAGGGAAAATTACTGATAGAGACATCACCATCATCCGGTCCTTTGTCGCCGGATGCAATCCTCACGCAACACCAGCATCGAACGTGCGTACAAAATGACGTACACACTTGTCGGCTGGAGACGGTTCATCGGCCCATTCGATAAAAACGATATGGCCGCACTTTACGCCGGCATTGCAGCACTAAAAATCGGAACCAGTAAAAGGGGGCATGAGTTTTTAAAAAAATACCATCGCCGACCACATCATCATCCTCAAACAGTTTTACCTCTGGATGGTCGAGAATGAATACACCACAATACCAGAAAAGAAAATCCGGGCACTGAAAACACCGAATCACGAGACCATGACCAAAGTTGCATCGGACCTTCTCACACCAGAGGAGATCACTGCAATGTATCGGTGACCGGGGATTCCGGCAAGGGGAAGACGCACGCATTCAAGAAGATGATGCGGCAGGTCCCGGACCGGTACAAGGTGAAAGGCACGGTGAGCAACAAGGCGCTCTATTACATGAAAGATCTCAAGCCCCGCACGGTGCTGATGAGTGACGATACTGAGCTATCGGACGGCATCCAGGAGATCCTGAAGTCCGCGACCTCGAACTTCCATGAACCGATCACGCACACGACGGTGACAAAGGATCTGACTTCCCGGGTCTGCACGATTCCGG
>JANYBK010000242.1 GCA_025360805.1 Methanomicrobiales archaeon | reverse complement strand
TCCGGAAATAAGGGTAAATATGCCCGGAGTGCCCGGAAAAATATTATGGTAATTCCGGCCCGGGCTCCACCCATCCCCTCCGAAACCCGGGGGCTGGCCGCTCTCCGCGTAACGGCCCAGCCTTGAACCGGTGATCGCATGCCGTTTGACAATTGTCTGGAACAGGAACGGGCACCGGACCGGGCATGTACCGGAGCGTTTTGGGAGAATGGGCGGTATCGCTCCGGACACCATGGACACCATTTTTACAATTTCCGGAATCTTTTTCCTGTACAATTTTCTCGTAGGACTTTCCGGAATAACAGGAAATGGTGTCCATAGTGTCCAAAATCCAGATCGGTTTCCGGGCACTCCGGGCACTTTGAGGGTATTTTCCGGGATCTTTTTTATGTACAATCTTCTCGTAAGACTTTCCGGAAATAAGGGTAAATATGCCCGGAGTGCCCGGAAAAATATTATGGTAATTCCGGCCCGGGCTCCACCCATCCCCTCCGAAACCCGGGGGCTGGCCAATCTCACGTAACGGCCCAGCCTTGAGCCGGTGATCGCATGCCGTTTGACAATTGCCCGGAACAGGAACGGGCACCGGAACGGGCATGTACCGGAGATTTTGGGAGAGTGAGCGGTACCGGAAAGGGCAAAGACACGATCACCCATACCATCAAAATGCCTTTGTATGGCAACAACAATTATGGTACAGAGGCATCTTTATGGGAACCGAAGCAGTATCCCTCAATACCGTTCTTGAATATGTCGAGAAGCTCGATATCGAAGACCAGCAATATCTTCAGGAGATCATCCACCGCAGGCTTATAGATGCAAAACGCATGGCTATTGTCAGCAGGGCAAAGCAAGCGAAAGCAAACTTACAGAAACACAAAAGCCGGAGCGGAACGGCAAAAGATCTTCTGGCGGATCTGAATGGTTGAACTTATCTGGGAGGAGCGGTTCAAGAAGATCTACAAGAAGTGGTTGAACCAGCACCCGGAGCTGAAGGCACAATTTGCCAAAAAGATTGTTCAGTTTGAAGAAGATCCGTTTCATCCTTCCTTGAAAACCCATACTTTAAGCGGGGTCCTGAAAGGACTCTGGTCGTTCAGGATTACGTATGAGCACCGCCTCGTTTTTGATTTTGTTGACGAGAGCCGGACACAAGTTGTTCTGATCGATATTGGTTCACATGAAGAAGTGTATTAGTGTTCGATCCTTTTTTTAAGGTCCACCCGTCCCCTCCGAAACCCGGGGGCTGGCCGGCTCTCGCGTTACGGCCCAGCCTTGAGCCGGTGATCGCATGCCGTTTGACTATTGAGCGGTACAGGAACGGGCATTTGCGGTTACCGGAAATTTTGAGACGGTGAATGGCAGTGAAGTTATCGTAGGTTCCAATTAGATCGATACGGTGAATAAAAGGATAGGATAATTGTTATATAATCCAAATCAAGCATAAAGCAAGAGAGACAAAATGTTAATGAATAAAAAAACAGGAGTGATGATATGAGTGATCCAAATTCCATTTCTATCGAAAATTATCGAGCGATAAAAAAAGTGGAGTTTTCACCTAACTCCATAAATATATTCGTAGGTCCAAATAATTGTGGGAAATCGTCTATTCTCGAAGCAATTGCATTCAATATATCTGGCTCAAATAAGTTCAAAGATGCAATAGGCAATAACATTTGGACCGAATTATCCAGAGTAAAAAAATATGATCCAGAATTTCTTGTTTATAATAATGCACATCATACATCAATCAAATTCAACAATTCGGATCTCACTATCGAGACAATCGAAGACGGTTTCCCAGAGGGGGCCAATGGAGCGTTGATAAAAAAATATTTTGAAAATATTATTATCGAATTCATTGAAAAAGGGTCTATAATTACTGAGATAAAAGAAAACTACTTTTCCATCCCCAAAAAAAGTTCCCTTACTGTAACAGTTCAAAAAACACTTACTGAAATATCCGAATCTCTTCAAGATGACTCAGAGATACAAGAAAATGAAAATTATGAAACGCTTAAAGAATCATTTAAAAATTATTTAGAACAAGTCAAGGATAATTTAATTTTTGAAATTTTTAAACAAAAAAAGATCGTATTCACCGGTTATCTCAACAATAAAATAGATTACATCTACGTTTCTTTGTATGATTTGCCTATGTATGGTTCGGTCCAAATTTCTGACAGATATCGATCAATACCAGATAACATTTTTCGACGGTTTTTAATGGAAGGACTTAGTAATCGTGCATCAAATCGTATGAAAATATTTTCAATTCTGGACTCATCAGATAGTTCAAAAAATAAAATTATAATAAATTTACAACATTCTCATACTCAATTCGAATTAAGTCAGCTTCACGATCAAGTTATTGCAGTTAATAAAATAACACCGTCTATTGAGAGTCTTAAAGAAAAAATCCAGTACTTCCAAGATATCAGAAAGACGGATGATGGGCTTCAAATATTCCTGAATAACCAGGAAAAACCTTTACCAATTACATCGATGGGTGATGGATTTAATTCGTTATTAAAATTAACATTTATGAATAATCTTATCGATAAAGGAATAATCTTACTCGAAGAGCCAGAGAGTTCACTTCATCCAGGATTTCTCTCAATTTTAAGTGAAGCAATATTGGCAAATTCGAAGGAATCGCAATTTTTTATATCGACTCATAGTATCGATTTTATTAATAATATATTACAAATCGCAGGATGGAAGAAACAATTAGATGATATCCAGATAATTAGAATGCATACTAGATTAGAAATTCAAAATCCTGAAATTGAACTTTTATCAGGAGAAGAAGCCAAAGAACAAATTGAAGATATTGGAATTGATCTTCGAGGGATATAATTGAAATGCCTAGTTTGTGAGGGAAAATATGATTTGGTTTTTTTGAGGAACTTCTCTCAAACCGCTTTAATAAGAAAGGATTTCCAGTAAAAAATAAAGTAGATGATTTTAATGCCATATTTAGAGTAAGTTCACATCCCTATTATCAAGATGGCTATGAATGTGTAATATATGGAGAAGGCGGTAAAAAACAACTTTTCACCAGAGTAATGATTCCATTTGTTGGAGAAGTTTTTGGGAAAAAGGATTTTAGTAAAAATTGTTTAGATCATCATTTTTTTGTTGTGATAGACGCTGATGGCGTAAATGTCACAACATTACATGAAAAATATTGTGACATTATTCAACACACGATTAAATCTAAAAAGATTTCAAGATATTCATGTAGAAGATCTAAAGTTAATCCAAGCTATGAATTTTTCTCTCCAATAGATGCAAGAAATAGATGTGTTGTTACCACATTGCATATCCCAGTTAGTCTAGAAGAGGAATTGAGGCAAAAAGGAATCGAACGATTGCAAAAAAACAGAGCCAAAATTTCTACAGATTTACTAAACATGCCTGTTCATACTGCAATGACAGAATTATCAAAAATTCATGAGATTTCCAAAGAAGAACTCGTCCAAAAAAGCGTTCGAGAAGGGTGGTTTAATGATATGCCTTGGTATATAGAAATATGTAAACAACTCCCACTCATTTTTTTCACCAAAGTGACAGCTTAAAAAACTCTTTTAGAATAATTATTTATCATAGTATTTCTGCCCAACTTCATCAAAAGAAAGATTCGTGAAGCAGTCTACGATTCTCAATATGAACGGATATTGTACGAAGCCCCCCTACCGATAGTTATTCTAATAATCAGTCCCTCTACCTCTTCCTCCGGACCTTCTGCTTCTTCCCCGGCAGTTCATGCCCCACATGCATCTTCGTCGCCTCCGACTGCACATGCTTCGGCTTCTCCGCAGACTGGTTAGCCTGATACTTTCCCCTCGGGGAGTGCTGGTGCTCCCGCTTCTCCGGTTCCCGCAGCCGCTCCCCGGGTTTCCCGCTGCCCGGCCCCCGCTTCTTCTCCGGCCGCTTGTCCTTGTGGATATCCTCGCTCTCCAGCTCCCCGATGATATCGAGCGGCTCGGTGTTGCACTTCGTCAGCCGGATGATCTCGAGCAGCCGCTCCATGCCGATGAAATGCTCCGCCATCACGCGGGCGAGCGGCGTCATCACGAGCCTCGTGCCGTGCTTCTCGACTAACTTGTGGGTGATGAGGTCCGGCAGCACGGGCTCCATGCTCCCGACCATCAGGTTATTGATCCGGTTGAGATCAGCCTCTTCGCCATCGCAGCAGATCGCGTTCGCCACGTACTCTTCCGAGCTCGCCTCGAACTCATGCACGGGAGCGACTTCTTCCATCTGGCCCTTGAGCAGCTTGATGGCGATCTCTTCTTCGGTGCCCGGGTTCTCCCGCGAATAACTGCCACCGGGTTCTGCCAAGATCACGACACGCCCAAGATCGTGGAAGTCGGGCCGTCCCGCCCGGCCTCCCATCTGGTTGAACTCCTGCACCGAGAGCCAGTCACGGCCCATCGCAAGGGCATCGAAGATCACCTGCGATGCCGGGAAATCCACGCCGGCCCCGAGTGCAGCAGTCGTCACAACCGCCATGAGTTTGCCGGTCAAGAACTTCGTCTCCACTTCCCGGCGTTCAACGGAGCTTAAGCCCGCATGGTACGCGGCCGCCCGGATCCCGAGCGCATCGGCGATCGTGTGGCACCGGGCCCGGGCGTTTGTGAAGATGATCGTCTGGCCCCGGAAGCCTTTTGAGGACGTGCGCTTGTACTCCTCGGTCGTCATCTGCTTGATCATCGGGATCTTCATCTTGCGCTCGGTAAAGAGGAGATAGCGCTCCAGCCCCACCGGGCGGTCGGCATACACTACCAGCGTGCAGTTCAGTTTCTTGGCCAGGATCTTGGGCGAGCCGATCGTTGCCGACAGGTACAGGAACTGGGCCTGCGGGGCGAGATACTTGAGCCGGGCAATCATCCCGTCGAGCCGGTGGCCCCGGTCCTTGTCCTCGAGCATCTGCACCTCGTCGATCACCACGGTCCCGATATTTGCCATCTTCTGGCCGCAGCGGATCATGTTGTCCACGCCTTCGTACGTCCCGACAATGATCGGGGCCCGGGGGTCCCGGTCCCCGACCTTCCGGGTCTCGGGGAGGTTGAGCCTGCTCGTACCGGTGAGCAGGCCGCTCTTTGCAAACTTTGCGTACCGGTCCGTGAACCGCTCGTACTTCTGGTTTGCGAGCGCCACGAGCGGGACTAAAAAGAGCGTCCGGCCCCGGCCTTCCATATAGTTCTTGATCCCCGCCATCTCACCGATGAACGTCTTGCCGCTCGCTGTTGCAGCAACCACGAGCAGGTCTTTTCCGCGAAGCAGCCCGGCCTCAACAGCAAGGTGCTGCGCCGGCATGAGCTGCGTAACCCCGCTCGCTTCTACAAACTGGCGGGGCAGGGGCAGCACATCGATAGACGCAGTCGTCATCACCGGGTGGGCTTCGAGTTTGTCGAAGATCGCCGACTCCATCGAGATCTTGTCGGGAGAAAGAGTGGCTAACACCCGGTCAAGATTGCGGTAACTTGCGAGCAGTTTTTCGAGATGGACAATCCCGTCCCGGCCCAGCCGGCCGATATGGGATACTTCCCGGCGCAACTCCTTTCGACCACAGTCAAGACAGATCTTCTCGTTTTTCCCAAACGTGATCGCCGTCTCGTCATTGATCGGCGTGTACCGCTCGTCCATTAAGCACATGCGGCAGAGAGTAACCGACCCGGCCTCGACCTGGAACGCCTCTAAGAACTCCTCGAAGAGATGGTCCTTTTTTACCATCCGCACATCGGACTCGCGGAGCTGTGCGATGAGCTCCTTGGATGGTGTGTGAACGTAATCTTTCTTCGAGCCCCATTTCACCCGGTATTTTGTCGGGCGGGGACCGCGGGGCGTATCATTCAGCTCAACATAGCCAGCGCCCCGCACGCTCTTGCCGTCATAAAAGAACAGCTTGTAATTACCGCTCCGCTGGAGCTGGACAATAATTTTCATGGCGCAATCAGGTCATGGATCACGTACGCGAGTTCCACGCTCTCTAACCTTTTTAAGAAATCCGTAAACTCCTCGTCCACGATCACAATCGCACAGTCAATCCCGTGGAAGGCAGCCTCGATCACACCTTCGCGTGCGCCAAAAAACATATCGGGCTTCCGTCCTGCCGCTTCGAGCGCGATATATGCTTCAAGCCCGACAGCCGCAACCATGCCAGCAGTTCCGGTGATAGCCAGCATTTCAGCCCTTTTTACTTTCTTTGAACCCCCGTGCTGGATCCGGGGCACCTTGCAGACATGGATCATGCCCTCCTTGTGATCGATGATACCGTTGAGCCGGGCCACGCCAACATCCTGCCCCGTCTTTGCATCAGCAACAACCGTGCCCGTTGCTGCAAGCGGAGATTTGCCGGCGTAAAGGAACCCGTCTTTCATAAACACGCCCACCTCATCGCCCTTGGACAGGTTCTCTGCTGCAATTGCAGCCCAGACAGAGACCTGCTGGATGATGTCGCGCCGGATGTGCCGGGCATAGGACTCCAGTGACTCCGCATTGGCAAGCACCCACTCGATGCCGGACTTTGTCACTTCGTAGTTGCCCCTGCCTATAGCAGAGACCATTCCCTCATCTACCAGTTCCCGGATATATTCCGAGATCGCCTGCGGGGTTACGCCCATCTTCTCAGCGATCTCCTGCTGGCGGACGGCAGGCTGGTGCTCGGCGATCTCGACAAGGATCTGGAGGCGCGAGACTTCACGTTTACTGCGGAGAATAGAGTAGAGGGGATCCTTAGCGCCCAGTGTCAAGAAGTACCAGTCCCTGCCCTTTGACATCCATATGGGGAATCCGTTTGGCAATGCCTTTGATTAAGACGGGACTGACTGTGAATTTGCGGGCGAGTTCGGTAATCGAGCTGTTGCCCCGGGTCAGTTCTCCTTCAATATTATCCACAACTTCTCTCAGGTTCTCGTCATTGGAAAGCGAGATGTAGATGATATCTGCAAGATCGGAAAGATTGCACTGGAAATTTGCACGGAACTTATTGTAGGTGGCGCGGAACTCTTTTTCCGGTTTCGAACCGGGTTTTGGCATGCGCCACTGCTCTTCTACCAGATTGCCTTTTTTTAAGAGCTGGAGACAGACCTCCACGTTCTCCGGTCCAACTGCCGCCTTTATTTCGTCTTCAGTCAACCACGATTTATTGAGTAGTTCATAGACCTTTTTAAAAGAAGGATCATTGAACGTCATAAGAAGTGGAACGAGGTCCACTGGATCATTTACTATTCGAATATGGCCCGGCACGGTAAAATCCCTATAATTATATCGTTGTGCGATTCAATAAGTTTTACGGCAGTTCCATGCGAAAAACGGGCAGAATCACAGTATGCGGAATTGTTCAGGGTGTTGGATTTCGCCCGTTTGTGTACGCACAGGCAGTGAGGCTTAAGATCGCCGGCACGGTACAGAATCTCGGCAGCGAAGTCGAGATTTTTGCCCGGGGTGACAAGTTTGAGGAGTTTGTTGCAGCAGTCACCCGCGGTCCGCCACTCTCGCGCATCGATTCGGTTACGGTCACTGACACTCAAAAAACAATTCCTGACGGATTTTTCATAGTACCAAGCGCCACCGGTTCATTCAGCGGCATGATCCCGCCCGATATTGCGTGCTGCGATGCGTGCATCAGCGATATTTTCAATAAAGGCGGACGGTACGAACATTACTGGGCCACATCCTGCGTGAACTGCGGGCCACGGTACAGCATAATCAATGAGATCCCTTACGATCGACAACGCACATCCATGGAAGAGTTCCCGATGTGTCCAGCCTGCGCAGAGGAATACAATGATCCCCATTCCCGGCGCCACCACGCCCAGACGATCGCCTGCCCCACGTGCGGGCCGAAGATAGAACTCTTCGATACGGAAGGCCGGCAGGCAGACTGCTGCGATCCTGTCAAGGAAGCGGCAGTCCTGCTCGATGCAGGAAAGATCCTTGCGGTAAGGGGAGTGGGCGGGTTCCACCTTGTCTGTATTGAAAGTTCAGCTGGTGAACTGAAACGCCGGCTCGGCCGGATCGAGCAGCCGTTTGCGATTATGGTACGCCCGGATTATCTTGAACAGATGGCGGTCGTGACTGAACAGGACAAGGAACTGTTAAACAGCCCGGTCCACCCGATCGTCGTCCTAACCAAGCGCGATCCCACGGCTCACGAAACGATAAGCAACGTCCACACGATCGGATGCATGCTCCCCTATACCGGGCTTCACCATCTACTCTTCTCCTATCTCCGCCACCCGCTCCTGATCATGACGAGCGCCAACATGCCCGGCTATCCGATGATCACCGGTATTGACATAGCGATGGCAAAGCTGAACCGGGATGTGGATTTCTTCTTAACGCACAACCGTATGATCGTGAACCGGTGTGACGACTCGGTGATGCGGGACGGGTACATCATCCGGCTCTCGCGGGGGATTGCACCGAAGCGGACCGCAATCGATCTCGGTAAGCACTGCATCCTTGCAGTAGGCCCGGAACTGAATTCGAATGCAACGATCTACCGCAACGGGTTTGCCGTCACTTCACCGCATGTGGGCAATGTGCGGAACCCTGCGACATTAGAGTACCTTCAGGAGACCGTCCGAAATCTCCAGCGGGTGCTGGGCGCAAAGTTCGACGTGATCGCCCACGATCTACACCCGCAGTTCCTCTCCACCCGGTTCGCCCGCGAGCTGGCAGCGGAACATTCACTGGAACTGATCCCGGTACAGCACCACCGTGCACATATCGCAGCAGCGACAATGGAGCCCTGTATCGGCATCGCAATCGATGGGGTCGGGTACGGCGATGACGGGACTGTCTGGGGTGGCGAGATCTTCAGCGGGGCGGTGCCGGACTTCCGGCGTGTTGCACATCTCGAACCGGTACCGATGCCCGGCGGGGATCTGGCCACCCGGTTTCCGGAGCGGATGCTCTACGGCATCCTGCCCGATGATCGGATTCTCTCACTGCTGGCCGGGCGCGGGGTGTCGGATATCGAACTCGGTGTTATGAGAAAACAGGTATCTACTGGATTCAATGTCACCCGGACGAGCAGTACCGGCAGGGTGCTTGATGCTGCCGCAGCATTGCTCGGTATCTGCCGGGAGAAGACTTACGATGGCGAGCCTGCTATGAAACTCGAAGCAGCAGCGTATGGCGGACATGCCGAACAGTGGGAACTGGTATATGGTAACCACGCTGGATGTGACATCCTATCCACCCGGTCCCTTATGGAGACTGCGCTTGCCCGTATGCAGGTAGCCCCGAAGGGTGATCTCCGGGCCGTGCGGGATATCGCCGCATCATTCCAGTATAATCTCTGTCGGGGTATCGCCGCTCTGGCCATACAGGCCGCAGAACTCGATGGCATGCAGAAGGTTGCGATCAGCGGGGGGGTTGCGTTCAACCACGCGATCCGCGAGACGATAAAGAATGAGATAACCAAAGCGGGCTTTGACTGCGTCATCAATGCCGGTTACCCGCTGGGCGATGGTTGTGTCTCATATGGGCAGTGCGTGTACGCTGGAAAGGTTTTAGGAACGCGGAAGTGAATGGGATCGGCCGGTTCTAAAAGCCAGGAGTCGAGCACTTTATCAGGAATGAGACTAAAAATAGGGAAAGTAGTTTTCAATGGAACCATCTGAACCAGTCACGGACAAAGTGCACAAGATAAAAGATCTTGAACAGGGCCTCAATGATCTCCGCCAGGGGCTTGCTGTAATCAGGGACTTTTATAAGGATCTTGAGTCCACCACAAAAACGCAGGTCGTATCCATTGAACTGGACGAAAAGATTGTCAAACCTCTTATGGAAGATGAACTCGAATTCGAGAGCATCTGGAGTTTTCATGAAGAAGTCCTGGTGGCAGATACTATGGCTCATGTTCCCTGCGAAAAGATGTATGCGGCATTTGTAGAATTCTGCATCAAAAACGGGAGGAGCATGATGCCGCAGGAAGCCTTCGAGTTTGTTTTTGAGCATATGGAAAATCCAAAACCCGCATGTGATAGCGGGAACTGGATTGGCTACCGGCTCCGTCATACTGAAGAATGAGCTGTTATAGAAACAATCAGTAAATAAGGAAAAAAAATCAGCCGGACTAAAGAGCCAGTTCCGACATGACATTATCTTTTAAAATTTGCTCGATCTCTTTTTTCAGTGGGGGAATATCGACCATAATGACCCTCCATATTTCGTCGGGATTAATCGCAAAATAATGATGGACAAGAATATTCCGGAACCCGATAATCTTGCTCCATGGAATCTGGGGGTATTTCGTCTGTGACACTTCCGAGACACCTCGTGCTGCTTCTCCCAGTACCTGGAGATGGTGTACTATCCAGACCTGAACCAGCTCACTGGTTTCAAATACTGGCCTACCCTCTGCAGAATATTTTTCAATCTGGCGGATCGCCTCAGCCATATCCGAAAAACGGAGCATATCGTCTCTCATAGGGGAATCGCCTCTGCAAGGATCCGGCTCCGCACCTGGTCCCGGAGAAGATTCACCGTGCAGACATCCACATGCTTCCCGAGTAGCCTTTCGAGATCGAACGACAGCCCGCCAAGATCGAACAGCGTCCGGCCGGGTTCAAGTTCAACAAGAAAATCAATGTCGCTGTTTTCCCCCGCAGTATGGCGGGCAACCGAGCCGAAAACACGGATATGAGAAGCACCGTATCGTGCTGCAAGCATAGAAATCTCGTCTTTTTTTGAGACCACAAGATGATAGATATCCGGTTTGGTCATATACTTAGGGAGTTGCTCATCCATATGCCAAAAAACCTTGCTCAAATATGAGACGTTCAGGCAGATGCGATTGAATCAGGAAATGAATCGAAATGCAGTAGCCGTACAAGCCAGATTTTTTAAAACAGAAATCCCTATTCGCAGTTCGAAGAATTCTCTCGGTAATTCTTCTGTTCTTTAGGGATCTTATAAACCGTTCAGAGAGTAAGAAGAAAAAAGAGATTAGCCGAACAGGGCACCAAGCCCTGCCATACCGCTCTCTTCTTCCTGCTTTTTGTCCTCTTCCTTGTGCTCTTCCTTAGCTGGTGCTGCGTGGCCTGCTGCTGCGGGTGCTGCTGCTGCTGCAACCGGGGCGACTGCTGCCTTGCTGATTGCCTCTTCAATGTTTACGCCATCGAGGGCTGCAACGAGTGCCTTGATCCGTGATTCATTTGCTGCTACACCGGCGGCAGTAAGGACTGCCTTTACGCCATTCTCATCGACTTTCTTGCCTGCTTTGTGCAGGAGAAGTGCTGCATAGATATACTCCATCTTAAACTACCTCAGATATCTCAAATTATTATTACCAGGCCGTTGATCGCCTGGCTTTCTCTATACGCTTTACCAATAATCGCATCGATTACGTCTTTCTCGTAGATCGCTGCCTCAACTGCAAGACCGCGGGCATCCCTGACTGCCTTTGTCAGGATTGCATCCATCGTGTCTTTCGTTGGGATCGCTGCATTGACCGACAGGTTGAACGCTTGTGCGGCTGCGAGCTGGATCTGTCCGAGAATTACGGTCTCATCCACTGCGAGGACGGACGGCTCAAAGATACCGCCTTCGTGGTACGCGACCTGCAGTGCAAGTCCAACGTCCATAGGCTTGATGTCAAGCTTGGCGAGAATCGTAGCAAGTTTTGCCGAGATGACTGCGCCTTTCTTGACAACTGTCTTGGTCTCCCTGATCTTGACTTTGCCGCCTTCAATTGCTGCGGGTATGCCTGCCTGCTGGAGTTCCCCGACAATCGGACCCGGTTTGAAACTGGTCGGACCTTTCTCGATGACGATATCTTCCGGTGCTTTCTCACCGGCTTTTGCCGCCATCTTGGTCTTGGTCTTTTCCAGCGCTTTAAAGAGCTTGAACGGGTTGTCGTTGGTGAAGATGATCGCCGAGTGACCGGAGATGTACTGTGTGAGGTTCTTGACGTCGCCGCCAATATCCTCAAACGCGTGCTTGATTAACGTGTTTCTCGTCACCTTGATGACAGCTTTTCCCCGCAGGTTCCTGCGGATCTGCTGCACCTGCTGTGCCGGGATACCGTACATGTCCACAAGCCCGATTAAGGTGTACGCTTTCGCGTTCTTCTTAATCTCTGCGACTTCGTCCTTTTTCCAGGTGGGCAGGTGGTGGGTATACAACGCCATTATTCCAGCCTCACTGCGGGACCCATCGTGGTCTTGACAAAGATGGAACGAACGTTCAACGGACCCTGTGCAAGGACAGCTTCGATCCTTTTTACGATCGTTTCAATGTTCTCGGCGACCTGTTCCGGCTTCATTGCCGTTGTACCGACCTTTGAAGAGAAGACCGTCTTATCCTTGGTTCGGATCTTTACCGAATTGCGTAGACGTGCGACAATCGGGCGGATATCCTGCTGTGCAGGAATCGGCATCGGCATTCTGCCCCGCGGACCGAGCCGGGGACCTAAATACTTGCCTACGCCAGCCATGACACCCATCTCTGCAAGGAAGTACCGGTATGTACTGGCAACTCTCCTTGCTTCGCGGGGCTGACCGCCAAGCCGTTCAACTTCTTCAGGGCCGATAATCAGATCAACCTTGGCTTCTTTAGCCTGCGTGACGATGTCGCCTTTCCCGATGACACAGATTTTTATCTGCTGACCCGTGCCGTGGGGGAGCATGATCGTCTCGTCGATACGATTTTTCGGCTGCGCCATATCGATATTCTTGAGATTGATGGTAATATCGATGCTCTCAGAGAACTTACGCTCTGGCGCTTTTTCAATCGCCGCATTCACGGCTTCCAAAATTTTGGCCCTATCAACCATCAGATTCCTCCATAGTTCTGCGACCGAACTTCGATCTCCTATGGTTTTCTCATGTTATTTCACGAGAACGCTGTCATACTTGCCTTGTGCGATGAGGGCGAGAACCTCTTTTGGTTTCTTGCCGTCAACGGTAACTCCCATGCTGACACACGTGCCGATGACTTCCTTAACGGCAGTCTTTAACTCGTACGCGAGCATGTTTTCGAGTTTCATGTTGGCAATTCTGATAGCGGCCTCAAATGGTAGATTGCCTACCACTTTGACGTTGGGCTCTGCGGATCCTTTCTCGATATTGGCCTCTTTCTTGATGAGTGCCGTCACCGGTGGGATACCCACGGTGATCGTGAATTTCTTCTTATCGTCAACGGTGATAACAACCGGGACCTGCATTCCGTTGAAGGACGCGGTCTTTACGTTGATCTCATCGACGACAGCTTTCACGTTGATACCGAGTGGTCCGAGCGATGGTCCTAATGGGGGACCAGCCGTTGCCTTTCCGCCGGGTACTAAAACCTCGACCACTTCTGCCATAGTCTTTGCACCATGCCGTCCCTAAAATAGGGCTCCGAGCTTGGGTCTGTAAATATTGATGCCAAGGAACATAAAGGTGATCTTAGATGGAGAGTGAGCAAACTCCATAAGTACATAAGAGGGATGCCCCAACTTAGCGAATCCGGCCGCGTTTCAGCCCCCTATTTCCTAGTATTCTTTTTCATCCGGGCGTGTTCAATTGCTTTAGAAAGTATTTCAGGTTCATCGGTACCGATCCGAAATGCCTTACCTGAGAGCAGCCTGACTTCCACTGCCCCGAACCCGGATATATTTAGGACTTACGCGGTTGACAGAGTCAGAATCGAGAAACTGCCGTTATAACTTTAGCAAAAAAGAATCGAATTAGAAAGTTGGTTTCGAGATAAAGAAGGAAGTTGCTGTTCGAGAAATCGAACGTTTCGACTCATACCAGCTGATACCCGTATTCAACCGCTGAGTTTCCAATCGAAGAAA
>JANYBK010000211.1 GCA_025360805.1 Methanomicrobiales archaeon | reverse complement strand
CCAGGATAAAGCATACGGATCCGGCAGCAGGAGCATGCCGAAAATTCCACTGAACAGCATAATTCCATATACAAGTGCACCAGTGAGATCAAACCGTTCACCTGCTGCATCAGCCCATTCGTGTTTCACACCCTGAAGTGTTAATGCAATGGTGATGAGTCCGAGTGGTACGTTGATGAGAAAGATTGCCGGCCATCCAAACCGATCCGTAAGAATGCCGCCAAGAAACGGGCCGATGGAGAGACCTGCATATACAGTTGCTATGGTAATACCAAGTGCCCATCCCCGTTCACCCGGGCCATATACCTGCGTAACGATAGCAACTGAGGTAGCAAAGATCATGGCCCCCCCGATGCCCTGTATGAACCGGGCGGCAATCAGGATACCGGCCGATGGTGACAGCGCTGATGCCAGAGATGCAATCGAGAAGATCAGAACACCAAGCAGGAAGATCTTTTTACGGCCGTAAATGTCAGCAAGCCGACCGAACGGGACGATGAAAAGGGCAGCAGATACGATATATGCAGATGTAATCCAACCGAGGGTTACAGCATCGGCAGTGAACTGGGCAGCCATTGCCGGAAGTGCAACAGTTATTGAGGATCCGGTATAGGGGACAAGAAATGAGGCAAGCGATGCGACAAGAAGAATTATCTTCTTTTCCCGTTCATCGACCATGAGTAACTAATTTTTGTGCCTAAATGGATTAATGAATTGTATAACCTGCCGGAAAAGGACAGATTGAAGATCTCAGGTTTTTGTGTATCCGGACTTGCAATACTTCAAGATGTTCGCGAGTAGCAATACTATGGAGGATTTCGTCTGATGGAGCAGTATGATATTACCGTGATCGGTGCCGGACCTGCAGGATTGTTTTGTGCAATTCACGCTAGCGCATCCGGGCGCAGGGCTCTTCTTTTGGAAAAGATGGACGAGCCGGGGAAAAAACTTCAGCTTTCGGGTACCGGCCAATGTAATATCACCCATAATGGTGAGATGCGGGATTTCCTCGCTCATTATGGCGAACACGGGAAATTATTGAAACCTGCACTCTTTTCGTTTACGAACAAAGCGCTCATCACATTTTTTCAGGAACACGGCCTTTCAACGATGACTGAAGAGAATGGTAAGGTGTTTCCGGAAACCCGGCAATCGGGAGATGTGCTGGCAATCCTTCTTAAGGAATGCAAAACCAGAGGGGTGGAAATTCATTGTGGTGAACCGGTTACTGGGATTACACGTCATAGCGAAGGATTTGAAATCGTAACACCAAGCGCTACATATCGTTCTACCATAATAGTGATAACGACCGGAGGAGCTTCCTATCCCAAGACAGGTTCGACCGGAGATGGATACCGGTTCGCCCAATCATTGGGACAACCGGTCACAGAAACCGCCCCGGCCTTAACCCCGCTCCTTATCCGGAATTTTCCATTTGCTGCGCTTGCCGGTATCTCGTTTGAGGAGATGCCGTTTAGTGTCTGGAGGGCAGGAAAAAAAGTTGGGGAGTACAAAGGGGATGTGCTCTTCACTCATCTGGGAGTATCCGGTCCGGGCATTCTCGATGCTTCGAGATATATCCAGCCGGATGATATGATCAAGCTCTCGTTTGTGGGAACAATGAAACGCGAGGAATTTACTGCGGATCTTTCCCGGCGTGTGCAGGATAACCGGACGTGGCAGGTCAGTACAATACTTGCGGGTTATCCGATCCCGGAACGCCTTAATCGGAAACTCTTAAAAATATCGGACATCCCGGACGATCTCAAGTGTAATCATTTTTCTGCGGAACAGCGAACGCGACTGGTAACAAACTGCACAGAATTTCCCATGACCGTTACCGCACCGGGCGGTTATGCAGTTGCAATGGTAACGCGTGGGGGTGTGGCACTTGATGGTGTTAACATGAAAACAATGGAATCTAAAATTGTTCCTAACCTGTATTTTGCCGGTGAAGTGCTGGATATCGATGGTGATACCGGGGGCTATAATTTACAGGCAGCGTTCTCGACCGGGTACCTTGCGGCAGAAGGAATCCGGAAGCGGCTTGAAGATAAGAGCCGATCGTTGGGAGAATGAACCCTCCCCCAAAACAAGGGTTCTTTTCGTTTACAGGGTCTTTCCTATGGCAAGAAAAAAGGGGCGATTTAAACGCTGCTAAATTGCAGGGTCAATTCCTGATATAATTGCCTGTTTTCCAAAAATACACTTATTTTAAAGACTTTTGAGAAGGTGAGGACACCAAATCTCCTGCTGGAAAAAACCGTATTCCCCGATTGGCAAAAGGAGGCTGAAATGAGCCCCGAATAGTACTGGACTTACGGCAGGCTGGAGTACATGGGGGATCTGGATCTCAAATATTGATATCTGCGATCCGGGTTACAGACCCTAAGAGACTTACACTTAATCAAACCCAATTCTCCGTCGGAGACTTATTCCGGTTTGGGTATCCCAGTCTCATTTTTGTGCCATATTCGCGGAATTCCGGTACATAAATTTCTGAAAACCTCAAAATGAGCCTTGTTTGGTATCCTCTCGAAAAAGTGGGGGAATGTATAAATCCGGGTACAAATATATTATGAACTGTGTCTGTGACCCCGCAGGATTTAGTTTTCCTCCAATCAATAACACACGAAAACCTAAACAAATTTTTTCCTCCTGAA
>JANYBK010000187.1 GCA_025360805.1 Methanomicrobiales archaeon | reverse complement strand
CTCGGAAGTCTCCGCCGTGCTTAGTGGCATCGGCTCGGGTATCTAGTTTTCCTTCTACTGCGGCTTTGGCTAACATATTGGCATCGCCGACCAGGGCATTGACCGCATCTATGCAGGTGTTCAGGTTGTTCTTGATCTCGTTGAAGTCACCGTTGTACTTGTCGGAAATCCTGGCCGGGATGTCGCCTTTTGAGATCCGGTCAACATATTCCGCAGCAACATTCAGGGGTCCGATGACTGCATCAAGACAATCGTTAACCCCCTTGACAATCTTCTGGTAATCCCCATGATGTTTGCTTGCATCCGCACGCGTGTCGAGTTTGCCTTCCACTGCCGCTTTTGAAAGTGTATTTGCATCAGTGATCAGAAGGCCGAGCGCATCTTTTACTTCGGAAAGGTTCTTATTAATGCCAAGGAACCATTCCCGTGCCTCCTGAGTTGTTTTCGAAGCCGGGGAGATCTCTAAGTTAAAGTCGAGGTTTCCTTTGGAAAGTTTGGTTAAGTTGTCTGCCATGGAGGAGAGATAGGCAGTGATGTAATTGGCCAGTTCTTCGCGTTTTGCTTCCTCGGCGAGTTTCTCGGTGAGATCATTGTATACCGCCATGATGCTCACGATTCCCCCCTCCTTATCGAGGAGAGGTATCGTGTGCTGTTCCAGGTTGTGTGTGGCTTTGGGGAACTGCACGGTAACTTCCCCGGTCACGCCTTTCTTGGTTTCTAATGCTTCCTTTAAGTTGTGCCCGCTTTTTGCAAGGATCTTGAATTCCCGGATATTCATTTTCTGAAGGTGCTCTTCAGTATACCCGCTAATGGTAAGGAACGCCTCGTTTGCCAGCTTGATATTGAATTTTGTGTCGATGATGAGGAGCGGCTGGGGGTTTTGCATAATCATCGTAAAGGCGAGCTGCCGCTGTTTTTCTGCCTCATGTTTCTGTTTTGCTGCCTCTGCCTCCCGTGCTTTGCGTTCTATATATCCCTCAATCTCTCTCCTGACTGCAGGGACGAGACGGGCATAATTGCCTTTGACAATGAAGTCATGGGCCCCGGCCCGCATCGCCTCAACGGCTGTATCTTCACCGATAACACCTGATGTGATGATAACCGGTAAGTCACATTTCATCTCTTTTAATAAGGCGAGAGCGGGCATTGCTCCAAAACCGGGAATTGAATAATCGCACAGGATGATGTCCCAGGCATCATTAGTTATTGCCTCTCTCATATCGCGGGCAGTATCCACTCTTCGCTGCTGAATTTTAAGACCGCCCTTTTCGAGCTCGTCTGTCACAAAGACTGCATCATCTGCAGAGTCTTCAACCAATAATACTCGTATCTCGTTTTTCATTTTGTTTTTCTCCTCCTCATTACCTGTTTATTATAGTTCGGTTCATTCTCGATCCTTCACATGACAATTTTAAGATTTTTGGCGTGTCTCGTCACCCAGGCCTCCGTGGAGGTCCGATGCCCCCGTCATTAAGCGTGAAAAAAACAGTTGTTCCGCCTCCGGTTGTGCTTTCGAGCCAGACGCTCCCCTCATGCCGGCTGATAATCTTATGAACGATCGCAAGACCGATACCGGTGCCGGGGAACTGCGATTCCGGGTGGAACCGCTTGAATGGCATGAATAAGTCTTTTGCATTGGCTGCATCGAACCCCTCGCCATTATCCCTAACAAAACAGACCGATCTGCCATCGATCAGTTTCCTGCCGAATTCTATACGGATCTGTGGCCGGTTCTTTGCATATTTGCAGGAATTGTCAAGGATCTGGTGTAATGCCCGTTCAAGAAGTGCCCGGTCACCTGGTACGACAACATCTTTTTCTATCTCCTGCATGAACTGTGACCCTTGCGCCGGGTGGGGAAGTTCCTGAAGGATAGAGGTGGCCAGTGATGACAGGTTCACCTGCTCGTTTTTCATAGGAAGGCGCCCTGCCCGGGAGAGCTGGAGCAAATCCTCAAAATACGCATCCATCCGGGCTGTGGAAGCCCGGAGACGGCTGATGTGCTGCTGAGCATCTGCCGGCAGGTTTGCACTATATTTGTCAGAGAGGATCTTGCAATAACCATCTATGATCCTTAAGGGGGCCCTGAGGTCGTGGGAGACGCAGTAGGAAAACGATTCGAGTTCTTTTTTGGCAATTGCAGCTTCTTTTTCAGCGTGCCTGAGTCTGTGCAGGTGCAGGATCAGGTTCTTCATCTCTGCATACTGCACATCCGGCTGGGCAGATTTCTGGCAATAGAATGCGGCTCCGTTTTTTATGGATTCTGCTGCATGCTCTTCTCGTGCAAATCCTGAGAACACGATGAGCGGGATATCGATACCCTTAACCTTCATGGCTTTGAGTAAACCGGAACTGTCCATTCCCGGTGGCATACGGTAATCGCAGATGATTACATCGAAATGCTGCACGGTGATCTTTTTGAGAGCATCTTCTGCGGAAAGCGATGTTTCCACTTTGATGCTCTTGTCATCTTCAAGAAACTCTTTTCCAATATGGAGAAAATCCTTATCGTCATCGATAAGGAGTACAGGTATTGTATTCATGGCAGAGTCCCATCGCTCCCGTGCAATGGAGCGAATTTGCTTTCATGGCTGGCCGTAACAGGTAACAATATCTCTTGTTTCATTTTGTCCGGATACAGTGAGTTTATCGTGTGCATAATGGTCCTTTCAGTAATGGTAAGGGCTTTTAGTGTATGCATGATGAGCATTTTTTGCCTTATCAGCAAAAAAAAGGAATAATTCTGTCATTTACACCACCTTCTTTTTTTCATCCAGGCTTTGGGTAAGTTGCCG
>JANYBK010000177.1 GCA_025360805.1 Methanomicrobiales archaeon | reverse complement strand
GAAAACCCCGTAAAACACCCGGTTTGTCAAACGGGGCATTTCTGAAAAAACCCGTAAACGGCCCGGATCCCATCGGGACGAATATATTGGATAAAATAGCAAAAGGAGTTCATTTTAACCGTTTCAGGAGATGGGTGAGTTTTCGCTTTAAATCGTCCATGGGTCGTTAGGTAGCGGATCGAAAGCAAGGTGCCACCAAAGCGCAATAATGTGCATCAGAACGCACTATATACGTCTCAATTCGGGCTTATTTTGGCGATTGGGGTGCCATACGTTAAGATAAGTGGTGATTAGTTGGGGGTTGGCAAATGTATCCCTTGGGAAGGGTATGTTGTGGGGTTGGGTGACTGGTGAAGAACGGTTTTCCTCTGTATATCCGTCCAACACGGATATCTTCTGACTGGACGGGCTCTACTGACCAATTCCCCGAACCACAAAAAGATATAAGAATGCTCACCGATACTACAAATGACATCATGAATATTATGCAAGGCTCCGCAATAACGGAAACAATTCCGGATATGCCACAGATCACTCCACTTATCAGGGAACTCTACCAAAAGGAAGAGGTAATTGCCCTCGTACTCTTTGGGTCTGTTGCACGGGGTCAGATGCGGAGCATTTCAGATATTGATCTCTGCATTGTCACACCAAGGGATTCACCGCAGTCCAACCGATGGGATCTCCTTAGTTATGGATCTGAAAACATCGATGTAAACCTTTTTTATGATCTCCCGATAACCATCCGATTCAGGGTAATCCGGGAAGGTCGCGTGATGTTTTGCAAAAATACACTCCTCTTCCACAGGATCAAAGCAGAGACCGTCCGTGAATATCTCGATATAGCTCCCCTTATCAGGAGGCACTGCCTCCATGCTATGGGTATCCGGTTGTGAGGTATCTTAATGGAAAACAATATCCTGTATGATGAGGAACGGATCGGAACAATATTTTCTGATATCCAGCGGTATCTGATGGATCTTGAGGACCTTGGAATACACAACGTACTTGACCTCCATGATAAACGAAATTTCTACGCATCATCCATGATCCTATTTTCCCTGCTCAACCGGGTGTTCGATCTCGGAAGCGAAATGGCCATTGCACATAACCTCGGCATACCTGGCACATACCGGGAAATATTTGTAATGCTCCGGAAAAACGGGATCATAGAAAATGATCTCGCACATGAAATGATTGGACTGGTAACCTACAGAAACCTCCTGTCTCACGAATACCATGGAATTACTGAAGAAACTCTCTATAACCTGACAAAAAAGATTGACAGTATTAGACAATTTGTGGGCATCATGAAAGTCATGATACAGCATAACCAAAAATAGTGAATAGTTTTTTTTTGATTCCGGAAAACTTTCTAGAAAAAACCGGATACGCGGAAAAAAATAAAAAAATTCCAGGCCAAGCCTGGCATCCACTCCATAAATGCCTGCCCCACTCGTACCTTTTCCTATCGTTCCACCCTCTTACAATCTCCAAAAACCCCCTTCTGACGGCTGGTTCAAGGGGCCATGAAAAAAGGAGGGTTGAACCCTAAAAACCCCGTAAAACGCTCATTTTGTCAAACGGGGCATTTCTGAAAAACCCCGTAAACGGCCCGTATTCCATCGGGGCTTTTATACTGGAGATAATAGCAAAAGGAGTTCATTTTAACCTTTTTTGGATGTGGGTGAGTTTTCGATTTAAATCTTTAATGCAACGGAAGGTAGCGGATCGGAAATGAAGTGCCACCAAAGCGCAATAAGGTGCATCAGAATGCATTTTATGCGCCTCAATTCGGGGTTATTTTAGCGATTGGGGCGCCATACACTAAGATAAATGATGATTAGTTGGGGGTTGGTCAATATACCCGTTGGAAAGGGTATGTTGATGGGGTTGGATGGCTGGTGAAGAACGGTTTTCCTATTCAGTACAGGAATTTTTCCAGAATATTTTTGTGAGTATGTGTTTTAAAAACAAATCTTTCTACCGTCCCTTTCCATAAAAAAAAAAGCGTATGCTATAAATAGCGCCTTCTCCTGAATTAGAGTACAGGAAGAGATAGAGTGATAAGACGATTCTTCATGATAATTATAATCCTGATACTTTGTGCAATGTGTACTATTCCGGTATCAGCAGGTATTGTTGCTGGTGATGTCACGCCCGTTTCCACAACTGAACCAACTCCTGTCCCGACTACGATCCATACGATTGTTCCAACAACGGTGCCAACTCCGGTCCCCACAACGATCCCAACAATGGTACCAACACCTGTTCCCACAACAGAACCAACTCCCATCCCAACAACGATACAAACTCCGGTTCCCACAAAGATTCAAACACCAGAGCCAACCTCCGTTCCCACAACGGAACCAACCATCACGATTCCGACATTTGTCACCCCGCCCACCACTGAGCCCACCCGCATACCGACCACAGAAATTACCATCACAATTGAACCCACACTTGGCGGAGGCAAAGGATGGATTGACACCTATTGCAATGTTGACGGCGCCACGGTCTATTTCGATAGTATCCCACAGGGCAATATTGCAGGGGGTATCCTCTCGATTGCGGTATCACCCACAGGCACACCGGTCAGAACGATCACCGTCTCAAAATTCAGTTACACCACATGGTCAGGCCCGCTCTCCCACATGCCAGAAAGTGAAGAGCATGTCGCTGTCTACGCCACCATAAACCCAATCGTCACCCCGACAACCATTCCACCGGTCCAGAACGGAGCCATCTATGCCCAGTCGAGCCCGTCTGGAGCTGCTATCTATATGAACGGGAATTATTACGGGTATTCACCGGTCACGATCCCTAATCTGCCACCGGGATCCTACTCCATGAAAGCGACCCTGAGCGGATACACTCCAAATACCCAGTTGATCAACGTCTATGCCGGGCAGACTGCGGCTTATTACCCAACACTCCAACCGTCACCACCAGCCCCCCGCAGCACGGGAACCGTTTATGCAAGATCCAGCCCCAGCGGGGCAAATGTATACGTTGACGGCACCTACAATGGCATAACCCCGATGACACTCACGCTCTATCCCGGAACTCACAACATCGTGCTGAAACTCTCCGGCTATAACGACTGGAGTACATCAGTTTATGTTACTGCAGGAAGCTCACAAACGATCAATCCGAGCCTGACTTCCGCAATCTTTGGATCCCTCTCCATCGGTTCAGCACCGCCCGGTGCCAGCGTGTATCTGGACAGCGCCTACCAGGGAATCACCAACCCGTCAGGAGGTCTCACGCTCAACAACATACCCTCGGGAAGTCACCTCATCAAAGTGACTGCCCCGGGTTACAACGATTGGATCGAGACCGTGTATGTCAAACCCAATGCCAACACGTACGTGCCCGTTGTAATGACCCGTATAGGGCCGAGCCCCACACCAGTACCTACAGCCGGAGCAATCAACGTCGTCTCGACACCGGCAGGTGCAGAGATCCTTATTGACAACATATTCCGTGGCTATACACCGGCAACTATCACCGAGATTGATCCGGGTGTGCACCAGATCCGGTTGACGTATACGGGTTATAACGATTATTCGGGCACAGTCAATGTGGTCTCAGGACAGACAACCCCGCTTGCGATCGGGATGACTCCCGTACCAACCCCCACACAGAAGAGTGCCACTTCACCGGTACTCCTGATAGGAGGAATGGTAACCATCTTTGGCATTGTAATCGGTTTAAGGAGGCGAAGCTGAAATGACTGGTACCTGTTCAAAATCAACTATACTCTGGGTGAGCGCGATAGTAGTTATCCTTATCATCGGATCACTCACTGCACTCGCATACACAAGTTCGACTGCAGCAATCAAGACATCCGTCCGCACCGGGCTCGAGTCAACAGCAGGAGTAATGGCAACCCAGATCAATGGAAGTGATGTGATCATGTTCAAAGCCGGCGATGAAGTAACGCCAAAATATCTTGCTGTGGTAAAGAAACTGCGCACCCTCCGAAGTATGAACGATCACATCCTCAATGCGTATATCTTAAAAGTTAACCCGGACCGGTCCATTACGTTCCTTGTAGATGACCTGTATCCCGATGACCCACAGGGTTCTGCAAAGATAGGTGAACTCTCAACAGCTCCTGATTCAATGGAGATCTTTTCAGCACTATCCCTCCCGACTTCATCCAAAGAGCCGTATACCACAAAATATGGATCGTTCATGTCAGCGTATGCACCGATCGATGATTCCGTGGGCGATTCGAACGGCAACACGAATGCAGTGCTCGCCATTGATATGTCAGCTACCGATTACACGGATTACATAGGGGGTAAAGGAAACTTAATCCTCATCACCGGTCTCATCTCGATAATTATTGCGGTTGGCGCGATCTTCTGGTTCGGACGAAAGGACGAGCAGAAAAGCGAGTAACGATCGCTCAATGCGGGGCTATTATCCCGCAACTTCTATTTTCTTATCCTTCCAATCCTTTACTATGTCATCACCAGTGCGCACCGTACTGCTGGCATGTGTACTCTTAGCGGCATTTCTTCTCGCTGCCGGGTGTACCCAGCAACCGGCATCACCAGTTAAAACCGAATCAGCAACCGGGAACATACCAGTAACACCTGTTATAACAACGGCTGCTGCCGCATCCCCCTCAACTCCCACAGTCTCTTCGGATTCCTGGAAACGAGTTCGGCTTTCAACTAATATGGGAGACATTGTCATTGCACTCGATCCCGCTATGCCTGTTACTGCGGGCAATTTCGAGACGCTCGTGAACAAAGGGTTCTACAACAACGTGACCTTCCACCGGGTTATTGACGGGTTCATGCTACAGGGCGGCGACCCGACCGGTACCGTTCGTGGCGGCCCGGGTTACACAATCAAGGACGAGTTCGGGCCGAAAAACCAGAACAACCGGGGTACTATTTCGATGGCGAATTCCGGGCCGAACACCGGCAGTTCCCAGTTCTTCATCAACCTTGTCAACAACAACTTCCTTGATACCAAGCACCCGGTCTTTGGGAAAGTTGTGGAAGGTATGGACGTGGTCGACAAGATCGGGAAAGTGCCAACCACCGGAGGACAGGAGAACCGCCCGCTCCAGACCGTGATGATCATCAAAGCGGATATGATCTGATACACTTTTTTTCCCGACCAAGAGGGGTCAGGCATTCACAACACAGAAGAATACAAAAACCCAATACTCTTACAGCATATCATGACAGCACCAGGAGGAAATATCGTGCGGCTCGAGACGAACATGGGTAATATCACCATAGCACTCGATCCCGCTATGCCCGTCACTGCGGGCAATTTTGAGACGCTTGTGAAAAAAGGTTTCTATAATGGTGTAATCTTCCACCGTGTCATTGACGGGTTCATGCTTCAGGGCGGCTGCCCGAACGGCAACGGTATGGGCGGACCCGGTTACGCGATCAAGGATGAGTTCGGGCCGAAAAACCAGAACAACCGGGGTACTATTTCAATGGCGAATTCCGGACCTAACACCGGCGGGTCACAATTCTTCATCAACCTTGTCAACAACAACTTCCTTGACGACAAACACCCGGTCTTTGGGAAAGTGGTCGAAGGTATGGACGTTGTCGATAAGATCGGTAAGACCAAGACCCTTCGTGGCGATCGTCCGGCAAAAGACGTGACGATCCTACGTGCAGTAATGGTCTGAAAAATCTTTTTTCTTACGGGCAGTGGACATTTTCACTGACCATATCTCATACCGGAAATATCTGCAACCGTTTGTCTTCTGATCCTTATGGGGTATTCTGTATTGCAAAATAGAATTGTTAACAGGAAAAGCAAAAGTTGTCATGAAAATTGTGAAAACTGCCGGATGATAAAGCAAACAAATAGAAAGTGAGTTTAAGTGTAAAATTTTAATCCGTATTCGCTGAAAAAACCGAGCAGGTTTTTATTGATTAATTTTAAGCGGAGTCTGACGTGAAACCGGCTCAAAAAAAACTGCATGAAGAGTGATGCAGTGTATGAAAATATTAAAAAAATGGGGGACTGGGGGTAAAGAAAGATTATGCCGACAGGTAATCTGCCGGGGTTGGCATCTGCTCTTTTAAGCCCTTGCGCTTGCGGATTGCCACTACGACTTCTTTAACCATGTTGTTGGGCACGAGTTCGAATCCTGCAAACTCCGTGTTCCACATGGCACGTCCTTCAGTTGCAGAGCGGATATCACCTGCAAATCCGAAGAGCTCGGCAACCGGTGCCTTACCAACGACAGTGATCGTGTCACCCTCGCTCTGCATGTCAAAGACCTGACCGCGCCGTCCCTGGATCTGAGAGGTTGCAGCCCCCATCTGGTCCATCGGGACTGTGATCTGGATCTTCTGGATGGGCTCGAGAAGAGAGTCACCGGCGATAAGCATACCTGCCTTGATCGCACTGCGCACAGCAGGGATAACCTGTGCCGGGCCACGGTGAATGGCATCCTCGTGGAGCTTCACATCGACGAGTGTCATCTTGAGATTCTGGACCGGCTCATCTGCAAGGGGACCACCGGCTAGTGCCTCGTGGATACCTTCGATGATCAGTTCCATGGTCTCGTTGAGGTACTGGACACCCTTGGTCCTGTCAATAAGCATGTTAGTGCCCTTGATGTCCTTGATGCTCTTGGCGTCATCCTTTTCCATTCCCACCTTCATGAGAATGTCACGGCGCTCAAGCATAGGCTGGTTCATCGAGATCTCGCCTTTCTTGATCAGGTCGACAATCTCATCGGGCAGCACTTCGAGGTCGAAATAGAACCGGTTGTGGCGGTTTGGGGATTTTCCTTCAACCGCTTCTATCTTCTGGGTTACGGTTTCACGGTAAACTACAATCGGCTCGGAAGTGACGATCTCGACACCCTTGTCACGCTTAATACGGCCGGTCACAATCTCAAGGTGCAGTTCACCCATACCGGAGATCAGGTGCTCGCCGGTCTCCTCGTTGATGGTGATGATCAGCGTCGGGTCTTCCTTGGCAACCTGCCGGAGCACTTCAACAAGCTTGGGCAGGTCCTTCATGCTCTTTGCCTCCACCGCAACGGTCATGACCGGTTCCGAGTAGTGCTTGAGTGACTCGAACGTATCCATCTCCATGAGTGAGGTGACGGTGGATCCTACGTAGGCATCCTTAAGGCCGGTGACTGCGGGGATGTTCCCCGCAACAATCTCCTCGACTTCCACTCGCTTGGGTCCCATGAAGATACCGACCTGCTGGAGACGATTCTCCCTCTTGGCCGAACCCATGACATAGAGCGCGTCGCCCCGCTTGATGCTGCCGGAGAAGAGACGCCCGGTGGCGACTTCCCCAGCATGGGGATCAAAGGAGATATCAGTAACCATCATGCATACAGGACCCTTCGGATCGCAGGTCATCATTCCCTTGCCTTCCTTGGTCTCCTTGTCACCGTGCCAGATAACCGGGATACGGCGTTTCTGTGCTACAAGCGGATCTGGCAGGTGGTGCACGACCATGTCGAGTACCACTTCGTAGAGCGGGCTCTTCTTTGCAAGGTACTTCATGTCCCCGGCACGGCACTTCTCGAACACTTCCTTGAACGAGACGCCGCCCTTCTTCATGTATGGCACCGAGACTGCCCAGTTGTAGAGCGCAGAACCGAAGGCAACGGTACCCTCGGATGCATCGAGTTTCCAGCCGTTGTTGTACGCCTCTTCGTTCATGCCCTTGATGAGCTTGTTGACCTTGTCGATGACTTTCCCGAGCCGGATCTGCATCTCGACTTCATCAACCTTGATCTCGTTAACCAGCCGATCAACCTTGTTAATGAAAAGAACCGGGCGGACCTGTTCCTTTAAAGCCTGCCGAAGCACGGTCTCGGTCTGGGGCATGGTGCCCTCGACTGCATCGACGAGCACGACAGCTCCGTCAACAGCACGCATGGCACGGGTGACATCGCCACCGAAGTCAACGTGACCCGGCGTATCGATCATGTTGATTAAGAAATCCTGACCCTCATACTCATGCACCATCGAGACGTTGGACGCGTCAATGGTGATACCCCTTGCCTGCTCTTCTGCATCCGAGTCCATGAAGAGCTGCTTACCTGCAAGTTCTTCTGATATGATACCGGCACCTGACAGCAGGTTGTCGGAGAGGGTGGTCTTACCGTGATCTATATGCGCTACAATACCGATGTTCCGAATGTGCTTCGGTTCCTTCATGAGCTCAGTTACGCGCTCAACTGATTTTTTGCCGCGGACCATGAAAATTACCTCAAAAAAAGATATTTAACGGGCGGATTTTGCAATGCGCTCGCGTTCTTCCTTTTTCCCTACCGAGAAACACTTCATGTCACCTTTAGAGGCGGCAATGAGTTCGTCGGCGAGAACCGCACTTGCACTCTTCTTGCTCGTGCTGGATCCCTTCAGAGTTGCTTCTGCAAGGAAACCAATCGCAGTGTCAACCCTGCGAAGCGGTGCTGTGTCAACAGATTTCGGGACATTGATACCACCGTATTTCAGGCGGACGGTCTCTTCACGGGGACCAGAATTTCCGATTGCTTCGACAAGCACTTCGACCGGGTTGCGCTTGGTCTTCTTGTTGATGATCTCGAATGCATCCCGCACGATCCGGATTGCCAGCTGCTTCTTTCCGGTGTTCTTCTCGGTCTGCATCAGGCGGTTGATCAACCGCTCGACTATCATCATGTTGCTCTTATTGAACTCCTGCTTTGAAAATTTACCACAGGAGTGGGGGATGATTAAGGAGGTGAGAGTCACATAGCGCATAAGACTGGGATCCGTTACCTTGACTTCGGCAACATCCCACTTGTTGAACAGCAGTTTCTGACCTGCGGCCTTTGATTCGGTTTCTGTCATCTCAATCACCTGCGCGGTTTCTCTTTCCTGCCAATGACCATTTCATGGAGGCAGACATTATTCACTTTAGTAACAACGTACCGGACACCTGGGATATCTCCCATGGAACGACCGAGACGACCGCCGATGCCTTCGATCTCAACTTCATCGTGCTCATCGATGAAGTTAATTGCACCGTCACCCACTGCAAACGCGGTGACCTGGCGTCCGTTCTTGATCAACTGCACGCGCACGCACTTCCGGATAGCTGAGTTGGGCTGTTTTGCCTCAACACCGACCTTCTCCAGCACGATACCTCTCGCTTGTGGAGCCCCCTCACACGGGTCTGACTTCACATCGAGATTGAGCTCACGGCGGGCGTAGTTCTTGTCTGCCCACCGGAACTTATTTGAGTCCCGAACCATCTTTCTGGCTGCAAATTTACCCTGTCCCATTAAATAACCTCATTTTAGTTGTTTT
>JANYBK010000159.1 GCA_025360805.1 Methanomicrobiales archaeon | reverse complement strand
GAGAAAGTGGGCAGGATCAAGTTTGTTGAAGGGGTTGGGATGGTTTTCATGCGGTAGACCGGAGGAATGAATCTTTTTTCATCCAATATTTGATCCTGCAACAACACTATCAGCGATAGTGACATCCCCGCTGCATTTGCCCTCGGGATCGCAGAAACTCATCAGGTTAGTTCTCTGCACGACAGAATCCTTGATTGTAACATTGAAAATCTTCTGGACATTGCCCCTTTTTGAAAACTCTTCGGTGATGTGACGGGATATCTCAGCGAGGAGCCCCGTCAGATCTTTAGGATCGTAGCTGAATGCAGTAATTTCAACCATGTCCATGTCTTTTGCGACACCGAGTTTGATCACCATATCTCTTTGAGAAACTTTTGTCCTTCCATAATACCAAGACTCGATGTTGTTGGCACGTCGTAAAGTACTGATATGCCGGATATCATGGAGTTGGATTACACCTTGAAAAACCTTCAGTTGAGTGGGTGCATCAATATTTCTCGGAACTGAGAATATTTTCGTATCCCGTGAAGGAAGGGTTTCGATGAGTTGTTTTAGTGCTCCGATATTCACCGGTTCTTTTGTCTCGAAGATTGGACAAACAACCTGAATCCGCAGGGGTTCCATGTCAAGCGAACCTGGTTTTCCCTGTGCATCCTTATACCGGACGTGGCAATGTACATCGGTTCCCTCTTTTGCGCAGATGATCGGTTCAAGGTAGAGACTTACCGTTCTGTCATTGCCGGGATTGATAGTTCCGAGAATAATTTTCTCATTCTCTGAAAGATATTCTTCCGGTTCATGTCGTTCCAGGTAAAGTATTGCACGATCAACATCTGGTTCCAATTTAACATCGTGGATAGTGAGTGCGGTCGGATTTTTCACAGAAATTTTAACTCGTATATACCCAGCATAGAATTCATACGCACGGATTACTTTGACAGGAGCCGAGGGGGTAAGCATTTTTTTAACTCTGATCAAATTTTCATGGGCATCTTTATTCTGGGGATCCAAATTCAATGCTTTTTCAAAACAATTTATTGCGTCCTTTAGGTCTCCTTTGAAAAAAAGGATCTCTCCTTTATAATTCCAAGATCTACTACTCTCATTGTCGAGTGTGATTGCTGCATTGACATGTGTTAGCGCTTCATCATAACGGTGAATGCGTGCAAGATTCCATCCTATAGCACGCCATGCTCTGATATTATTGGGATCAATTTTTTTAGCATTCTCATAGTACGAGATCGCTTCTTCATATCGTCCAAGTTGACTTGATGCCCATCCGTGATTATTGAGTGCATCAATAAAATTGTTATCAATTTGAAGGGCTTTTTTAAAAAGAATTATTGCGTCTTCAAATTTTTTCATTTTCGCAAGCCTGAAACCTTGTTGATTAAGGTCAGACGCATCTTTTATTTCACCATCGTATTGTTGTGGAATAACAGGTAAAACACGAGTGTCTTTTTCTCTTGAGCGGATTTTTTGTATTGCATCTTTTGCTGCCTGAATAACTTCCGGATTCCCACCATAATTTAAAGTGTCCTGATGATCTTTAGATTTGATAATGGATTCTAAATGCTTGATAACGCTAAAATCTCCTATTTCACCGAGTGCATTTACAGAAACCAAACGAATTCTCGTAGAGGGATCTTTTAAGCGTTCAATGAAAACGGAAATTGCGATGGGATCCCCAATGTTTCTTAACGCCACAAGTGCACGGTAACGGACATCTGGATCTTTTTTTACACATTTAATGAGTGCATTAACAACAGATGGTTCATGAAAAAAGCCTAATTGGGTAGCGGCGGAGTTTCTAAAGTCAATATTGCTATTGTTCTCCAATTCAAAAATAAGAGTGTGGATTAATTGATTGGGGTCAGGGGAAACAACATTCTCATTATATTTCTCTAAAAGGCTCCTGTCCATATAATTGAAAGTTTTTAATTTGACCATCATATGGAAGATTGAATTCTTATTTCGCTGGTGAATTTTTGCGATTTCCGTAATGCTTTTTCCAGCATTCAATTCAGAAATTAATTGTGTTCTCTCTTGGTCACTCCAGGTTAATCCGTGCCGGTCTGGTCTTGGATAACAGTTATCATCATTATAACCGATAAGCCCGGTGTCAATTAATTTATGAACGATAGCATCTGGGCTTCTCTCTAATTGTTTCGTTATTATCTGGATGAATTTGCCCTCGTCCCAAGATTGTCTCAGTAACTGTATTTCCTCATCAGTCCAATTTTGACCGTCCTTTGATGGCGGAGAAGAATTAGGTTGTAAACGTTGCTGAATTTTCCGTATCGCTTCTTTGGCAAGTTCTATATTTTCGGGATGTCCAAAGTTGGTTTTCTTACCGTATGGAGAAAAATCATTTGTATTGATCAGATTAGCAAGAGAACTAATAGCAGAAGCATTCCCCATTTCACCTAATGCTTCAATCGATATCCTCCGAATTCTCGGAGAGGGATCATTCAACCTTTGACAAAAAGTATCAATTGCTTTTAGATCTCCAATTTTTTTTAATGAGACTAGGGCTTCATACCGGCCTTTAGGATCTGATCTCACTGTTTGTATAAGTTCATGCACACTTCTCTCATTCGAGGGTTGCTTTGAGAGAAAATCAAAAATTCCCATTTTGCTCCTTGATTAAGTTTAACTGATTGGGACTATTTCTAACTATTCAATCGGTTTGCCGCACTGCCGCACCCCCACTCCCTCAACCCCCACCAACCACAAGATACATCAGCGCACGCAAAATCTCAAAAAATTTCAGCCGCGCTCATAACTTCATTCCCAAAAAAAACGATTTCACGGGCAGCATTTTTGCTAAAATGATGTGTATAAAATGGTCATCAAGGTTTCCTTAAATACCCGCTTGCTCTTCCTTACAATAGCACAATGATCCAAAAACTTTTTAGAAATTCAAGCCCGCGGGCTGGTGATGCGTCATGACCCGTGGGCGACCACCGGTAAAAGCGGTGAAGGAAGCTATCGGGATGGCAAAGAGCCGTGGCTTGGTGTGGGAAGTGCCGGAGAATGCCGGGCTGCCATTTGACTTTATGATCTTCTCCGGGCTCTGCACATGGTTTATCAAAGTCCGGCGTACCCGTTCGAACCTGAGTGAACTATGGAATATCCTGCAGCTGTGCACTGCAGATATCCACGATTTCCGCATGATGCCGGAGAGTGCGGTTTCAGCATGGGAACTCTGGGTACTCGCACCTCACGGGACGTGGCAGTACTTCCGGATCACGGCAGATGCGGTCACGGAGATCCGGAGCGATGGCTCGGCCATACCCGGTACATTAGCGAGTTCGCCGGATCAGCATCACATACACCTGGCGGTGTCCGTCATCCCGGGTCCTGGTATGGGAGGGCATCCTTCGGTACAGGGGAATGTCGTCTGCCATTACCTCTCGTCGCTCCAGAGTAAGACATGAGAGACCCTCTTTTTTAAAATAGGCTCATTTTGCCAAAATACGTCTGAAATGGACTTATTTTATTTTCGGCGTTTTTCTTAAGACCGAATATATTCTCAAAAAACAGAATTTGAAATGCGTGTTTTTGGGAATACGCTATTATTGGGCGATTAATGGCAAAATACGCCCGTAAATCGGGCTAAAATGATCCCTAATAGAACCCTTTTAGATTGTCGAACGCTTACCGGATGGGCTAAAGTAGGTGAAAAGTAAAAGAAAGGGCTTTTTGGGGGGTCAGATTGAAAAATTTCCACATCCCAAAACCGGACGGAATGGTAGAAAAGTAGGACAGGCATCCCGCCTCATGAACAAAACCATTGCCCGGCTCCTGCCCTTGAGCAAATATTACACTGCAAGTGGCGGGACTTTGTGTTTCGCGGGAAGGAGATGGTGAGGATGCGCTAATCAATCTCTCCGGTCATTTGCGCCCATCATGCAGGTTTGTAGATTCAAGTTCCCTGATGAGCCGGGGAATATCCTGATTTACGGTGTCCCAGATTTCGTCTATGTCGATTTTTCCATAGGAATGGATGAGCATATCCCGCATCCGTGCCATGGCCGACCATTCGATCGAGGTAAACTGTTCGAGCGTCTTTGGCGAAAGCCGTTTTGAGACTTCCCCAATCACTTCAAGACACCGTATGACTGCGTACTGGCACTGGCGATCAGCAATGAATGATTTCCGGGTATGGTTTTTTGTAAATTCGCGTGCATCCTTTGCCATAAGAAGAAGATCGAGGAGATAGGCATCGTCACGCGCCATAGACCCTCTCCATGGTTGAGAGAATTGTTTTTTTGCGGATATAGTTCCGGCTTTGTTCTATGGCCTGTCGGGAGATGAGATCGATGCGCCGGTTAAAGATCTGTTCGAGTTCTTCTTCCATCTTTGCGAGATGTATAAGAGTATGACTTGAGCCGGGCGAAAAATCCACGATAATGTCGATGTCACTGTCCGGGCGGAAATCTTTTGTAAGGACAGAACCGAAAACCTGGAGTTCCTTAACATTCCACGCTTTACAGAACTCCTCTATTTTTTTTTTCTGGTTCTGGATGAGTGCGTTCATGTTACCCGATCACCACGATCTTTATACTTTCAATACCTTTCTCATTAATTATCTTTACCGCTGTCCGCATATAGATTCCCGGTTGGGATGCACCTATGACCACATCGTCCGTGCCATTGAGAAAAATCGGGCCCTAAATAAAGATTGCAGAGTCTGTGAACAACCACAAGATACATCAGCGCATGCAAATTCTTAAAAATTTTCAGCCGCGTCCATAACCTCATTCCCAAAAAACAGATCGCCGAATATGCAAAATAGCAATGCGGTTTGTGCTCCATATTGGTAAATAGTCTGCACATTCATCCGATCTGCTTCTCTACCCAGCGGAGGATCGTGTGCGCCAGTATTATTGCTTTGTCATATTCGTCCTTGGTTACTGGCTTATCGAATCCCGGGTACCGGGTATCTGATGCATATGAGGTGAGAGTGACTGCACTCCAGAGTTCTTTAAGGAAATGAGATGTTGTTTTGTTCGAGCACAGACAAAAGGGCGTTGATGTCATGGGTGTAAGGGTAGGGAATTTTACCGGCAACAAGAACCGCCTTGATTGCTTTCTCTGCTGCCTGCTGCGCCTGAAAACAGAGATCTTCATACAGAACATCCGTGGTCTTCTGGCGTGCGAGCGCAAGGGAACTCCGTGACCGGTGGAGCCATTCATCCGGGTTATCCGGCGACCGTTTTATTCCTCTCATACACCACCTTCCCTTCCCGCATTGCCGGATATACGACGCTGAACGGTGAGTCTCTGTATTCTTCTACCTGTTTTGGGGTGACAACAACAAGGTCAATTGCCTGTACGATACCCCGCATCCGCAGATAGATCGCTCCAGCGACTGTTCGTGAGTTGTACCTGCCAGCTTTTACTACTAAAAAGTCTAGATCGCTGTGCGGGCTCATCGTGCCGCGTGCAGCAGATCCAAAGAGAATGACCTGTTTCGGGTGGGCAACTTCTACTATCCGGCGAATGATCTCGTCCATATTATTCTTCGTTTTGGTTTCAGCGCTTTTCATCTGCCCAGCTCCACAATTTTTTATGCTTTTTTATATGCCTTAATCATCAACATTCTTGACTGCTATCCTCTTATAAGTTGCCGGTTGGATGGGCAACGATGTCGTGCAATGATACGCTCGCATATCGTTACCCATACCGTTACCCATTCTGTTCGATCAAAGTTTCCCGCCGCGTAATCCGTAGTGGGGAGTTATCGACAGTGAGGATAAAGGTTGTTCATCTAGGATAGATATCGGTACCGGATTTTATTTTACCCTCTCACCATCTGCATTTTTGTTTGTCATATAATTCCTGATCTTCAAGAATGAAATCGCCTTTACAAAATTCCCTTCACAAACATCAATTTCAGAAAAGCAATCCAATAAAAAATCCTTGCCGCACTGCTGCACCCCCACTCCCTCAACCACCCCCAAACCACAAAATACATCAGCGCACGCAAATTCTTAAAAAGTTTCAGCCGCGCCCATAACTTCATTCCAAAAAAAACGATTTCACGGGCAGCATTTTTGCTAAAATGATGTGTATAAAATGGTCATCAAGGTTTCCTTAAATACCCGTTTGCTCTTCCTAACAATAGCACAATGATCCAAAAACTTTTCAGAAATTTTAAGCCAGCGGGTTGGTGAAGAAGCATGACCCGTGGGCGACCACCGGTAAAAGCGGTGAAGGAAGCGATCGATATGGCAAAGATCCGGGGGCGGGTGTGGAAAGTACCGGAGGGTGCCGGGCTGCCATTTGACTTTGTGATCTTCTCCGGGTTCTGCATCTGGTTTATCAAAGTCCGGCGTACCCGTTCGAACCTGAGTGAACTGCAGGATATCCTGCAACTGTGCAATGCAGATATCCGCGATTTCCGCATGATGCCGGAGAGTGCGGTTTCAGCACGAGAACTCTGGGTGCTCGCACCTCATGGGACATGGCAGTTCTTCCGGATCACGGCAGATGCGGTCACGGAGATCCGTAGCGATGGCTCGGCCATACCCGGCACATTAGCGAATTCACCGGATCAGCATCACATACACCCGGCCGGGCCTGTCATCACGGGTCCTGGTATGGGAGGGCATCATTCGGTACCGGGTGATATTGTCTGCCATTACCTCTCATCGCTCAAGGAGAAGACATGAGACATCCCCTTTTTTTAACCTCACTGTAATGCATATATCCCTGAACGGGTGTAGATATCAATAGGGATATCAGATGGAAAGTGAAGTTCAAAAAGAGCTGCGGTTAATCCGGTTGATCTCAAATACATACGGGCTCACATGGTCGACCAGGACATGATACTCTCCACAGAAGAGAAAAACCTCCTCGAAGAAAGCCGTCAGGATCTTCGTGAAGGGAAAACCCGGTCGCTTGATGATGTGATGAGGGCCCGATAGGATCTGGCGTACAGACCCCGGGTGGGAGTACCAGCAAGTACGATGTGGAACCATTGGTGGTTCACACATTATGAAGGAAGGTTGGAATCAAAACATAGATTCTAACCCAGAGGCAGAATTCCCGTCCGTCCCTCGCATACGGTTTTGTAAGCCTACCCAAGTGCTGCGGTCTTAATCTACTTTTTCTTAACGGTTTGATCAATCGCAGTTTTGATAATCTCACCCAAGTATAGTTACTGCACAATGCCCAAGCTTATTAAACGGAAATGCAAAAATCCTGATGCTTATCTGGATGAGCAGGATCTAAAAGACATTGCCGAATCTCAAGAGGCTATCAGACAGGGACGGGTTTACACCTCTGAAGAAGCAAGGGTTATGCTCGGTCTTCGATGAAATATTCCATCTTTTTGACTGATCCGGCTATAAAGGATTTAGGCAAACTGCCAAAACCTACTGCACAGAGAATTTTTGATAAAGTCAAATCGATAGGAGATGATCCTTACCGTACTGCAGAATGATGTGAGGGGTATCCGTATTATCATCAGCGTATCTGAGCCTATCGCGCTATTCTTGAAATTGACGATTCCACATTATTGATCACAGTGCATAGAGCGTCTCCAAAAAGAACTATATTATTGCACAGGGAATACCAGTAATATACAAGAATATTCCGGGAAATTTATGACATCTATAAAAACCGTGCACCGGATGATTGACGAACTCCCGCCCGACCTCAGGAACGAAGCGATCCACTATATCGAAGATCTAGCCAAGAGGAAGAAAAAACCCGCCGCAAAAAAGTTCAGTCTGTCGTGGGCTGGTGGGCTCGCCCATCTTAAAAACAGCACAACTTCCGTAGAACTTCAGCATGCGGCGCGTGAGTGGCGGGACTGAAGTGTATCTTCTTGACACCAATATTTTTCTCGAACTGCTACTCAAACAGGATGAGTCAGCATCCGTTCAGGCACTCCTCAGTAACAAAAACCCTGATGTTCTTCATATCAGTGATCTTGCATTTCATTCCATCGGGATTATCCTGTACCAGAAACATTCGGCACATCTATTCTCTCTTTTCGTCCGGGATCTATTTGGAGAGGGCGGCATCACCATTCTCGGGTTGGATAGCGAAGATATGCTGAGGCTTGAGCATGTGGCGGCGGCGTTCCAGCTTGATTTCGATGATGCCTACCAATATGTTGTTGCAGAAAAATTTGATCTGATGCTCATCAGCTTCGATACAGATTTTGACCGCACGGATCGGAATCGGATCATTCCTGCAAACATCTGATGATAAGCGCATTTGTGGGCGAATTTGTTGTGTGAAATCGCTTTAGGCAAATTTCCGGACAGCACTTTCACCATACCCCCACTTCAACCTCACAAAGTACCGTAATCCCCTGCACTGAACCCGGTTTTTCCGTAATATTTACAGACACCCCCCAACCACAAGGTACATCCGCACACGCAACTCTCAAAAGTTTTCAGCCGCGTTCATATCCCCATTCCCAAAAAAAACGATTTTACTGGCAGATTTTTTGCTAAAATGATGTGTATAAAAAGCGGTGAAATGTTTCCTTAAACAGCCGTTTGCTCTTCCTAACAATAGCACAATGATCCAAAAACTTTTCAGAAATATTAAGCCAGCGGGCTGGTGAGGCATCATGACCAGTGGGCGACCACCGGTAAAAGCGGTGAAGGAAGCGATCGATATGGCAAAGATCCGGGGCGGGGTGTGGGAAGTAGCGGAGAATGCCGGGCTGCCATTTGACTTGTTGATCTCCTCCGGGTTCTGTACCTGGTTTATCAAAGTCCAGCGTTCCCGTCCGAACCTGAGTGGACTGCAGGATATCCTGCAAATGCGGTTACAGCGATCCGGAGCGATGGCTCGGCCATGCCCGGCACATTAGCGGGTTCGCCGGTTCCGCATCCCATACACCCGACGGGATCTGTCATCCCGGGTCCAGTTAGCGGTGTGCTTCCGTCAGTACATGGGTGCGTGTGTCATTACCTCTCCTCGCTCCAGAGTAAGACATGAGACATTCCCTCTATTAAAATAGGCTTTTTTTGCCAAAATACTCCCGAAATGGGCTTATTTTATTTCGGGCGTTTCTTCAGAAATTGAATATATTCTCAAAAAACGGAATTTGAAACCCGTTTTTTTGGAAATGTGCGATTATTGGACGATTAAAGACAAAATACGCCTGAATATTGGCCTAAAATGATCCCTAATGGAACCCTTTTAGATTGCCGATCGGCTTTCCGATGACCTATAATTCCCATTCCCGACCCCCTCCAAAAAGTGTCATTAATTTCATACCGTAACCTTTTGCGCAACACCCCAAAAAACTTAGATTTAAATCTCAGAAATTAATATACTATATACAGGATGATCTCTCGAAAGCAGCCTGC
>JANYBK010000137.1 GCA_025360805.1 Methanomicrobiales archaeon | reverse complement strand
CGAGATCGCACAAACCACTATGATGAGTGAACGATTGGTCAATGAATATATTGCGTTAATCGAAGAGAGAAAATCTTTAACGGAGGAAGTTAATGACTTTAGCTGAACAGATTTCCGACAGATCTGACATTTGTCGTCATTACAATTTCGTCGTGCCCCTCCAAAGGATTCTTGTAGCGATCCGGCGAACTATTTGCCATCCCTTTCTAAAAATTTTTAGGACCTGCAATGAACAAAACCGATGAACTCTTAAAAAAATACTGGGGTTATTCAGAGTTCTTACCCCACCAGAAAGAGATCATCGAATCGATCCTGAACGGCAACGACACGGTTGCGATTATGGCAACCGGCGGCGGAAAATCGCTCTGCTACCAGTTACCCTCCCTGTACCTTGGGGGCCTCACCGTGGTTATCTCCCCGCTGATATCGCTCATGAAAGATCAGGTTGACGATCTCAATGCCCGTGGAATACCTGCGGCTGCCTATAACAGTTCCATGGATTACCGCGATCGGACCCGGATTGAGAGTGAGTTGAAGGATGGTAGTCTCCGCCTGCTGTTCATCTCTCCTGAGAAATGCATGCAGCCCAATTTTTTGGAATCCTTAAAGGTGTCCCCGGTTCACCTGATTGCGATTGATGAAGCGCACTGCATTTCGGAATGGGGCCACAATTTCCGACCGGAATACCGGCAGCTGGCCCAACTGAAAAAAGTATTTCCTTCAGTTCCGCTTGTGGCATTAACAGCAACGGCGATTCCCGAGGTACGCAGAGATATCTGCGAGCAGCTCGGTCTGTCCGGAGCCCGTGAATTTATCGGCAGCTTCAACCGGAAAAATCTTCAGTACCGGATCATCGCAAAGAAAAATCCGATGGTCTTTCTTGCAAATTATATCGGTCTGCACAGGAATGATTCCGGGATCATTTACTGTCTCAGTAAGAAAGAGACCGAGGAGATTGCATCAGATCTTCAGAAACGCGGGTTCAAGGCGCAGGCCTATCATGCAGGGCTCTCAAAACCGGTGCGCGAAAAGGTTCAGGACGCGTTCATTCACGATACGATAAACATAGTCTGCGCCACGGTTGCGTTTGGCATGGGCATCAATAAACCCGATGTCCGGTATGTCATCCATTACGATCTGTCAAAGACCGTGGAATCCTATTACCAGGAGACCGGCCGTGCAGGGCGAGACGGACAGAACAGTGAATGTATTCTCCTGTACAGCCGGGGAGATTACTCAAGAGTCCGCTCGATGCTGGAGCATGACGATACTGGTGAGCGAAATCTCAGGCTCGCACTCAAAAAACTCCAGGATGTGACGGAGTATTGCGAGACTACCACCTGCCGCCGGAAGTACCTGCTCAATTATTTTGGCGAGGAATATCCTGAAGAGAATTGCGCATCGTGCGACAACTGCGATCACCCGCCCGATATGATCGATGGCACAGAACCAGCAACCCTGATTGTCGCGTGCGTAAAGCAGCTGCCCTCGCGTTTCGGAATCGAACTGATAGCTGATGTACTCCGCGGTTCAAAGAGTACAAAAGTTCAGGATTATCATCTTGATAATCTGACGGTTTATGGTTCCGGTAAAAAATACAGCAAGGCCCAGTACCGGACATGGATCAACGAGCTGGTCCGGCAGGGATATCTTGATCGGGCAGGGGACAAGTACCCGGTTATCTGCTGTACAGGAAAGAGCGAAGAACTGCTCAAGGGAAGAGTGCGTGTCATGCTCCCGGTTCCCGAACGCGAAACAACAAAACGTCCGGCCCCCGCTGCAATAGTGAGTACGAGTGCAGAAGATACGGCACTATTCTTGCGCCTGAAATCCCTTAGGAAGGCAATCGCAGACCGGAACGGTGTGCCACCGTATGTCATCTTTCCGGATAAGAGTCTTCATGAGATGGCTTGCGCCCGGCCCGGTGACCGTGAGAGTTTTTCTTTGATTTCTGGTGTTGGGGAATACAAACTTGAAAAATATGGGCCGGAATTTATGGAGGAGATTCGGAAGTGTTGAGAGATACACGATACCTCCCATTATTGCGAGAGCGTATTACACCCGATCTCCATAATTCTCCGACGTGAACGCAATAGACGGTTACCAAGGGCATTTGCAGGCTGTTTCTCTCAAAAAACCACCTGAAATATGTGTTAAAAAAAGTGGCCAACAGAACTCCAATAAATTGGTCGTGTCACAAGATCGGCTAAGATCTCATTGATAGCAAAGATACCTAAGCGTTCCATGATATCAATCTTATCGAAAACGGATTACCGCAAACCCAACAACGAAACCGGTTATGTAGCCGCCGCGGGGGCGTCCCTTC
>JANYBK010000125.1 GCA_025360805.1 Methanomicrobiales archaeon | reverse complement strand
AAAACCATGGGAGGCAGTCTGGAAACTATATAAAGCTGCCGGTTTGTATCGGCAGAGTGATAATTGCTGCCTGTGGGTTCACTGCTTCACGAAAATGGGTTAGGGGTTTATATGCTAAACCCTAGATTGGACGGGCTCGGATTTCATTATCCATATTATACATTAAGCCCATTGATGCAGGTATTAAAAAAATTCCGGAATAAGAAACGAAACTCCTATATCGTCAGATAATCCCATAGAGATGTTATGGAAAATATTCAGGTCATGGGTGTGCAGGGTCTTCCCCTCATCCATGGTGGCGACGATATTGCTCAAATGATCTGTAAACGTGTGTCCTTGCAGGATGGAGATATCCTGTGTATTGCATCGACAATCTATTCAAAAGCAAAAGGGTACACCAAAAAACTCTCATCGATAACTCCATCTGAAAGGGCAGAACGCCTCGGCAAGCTAAATGGCGAAGACCCGCGTTTTGTCCAGGCAGTGCTCGATGCATCCACAGATATCATTATGGAACACCCGTTCATACTGTCAGAGATGGCATGTGGTCATATCGGAGTTAGAGCTGGCGTTGACCAGAGCAATATCGAAGATGGCATGGTCATTTTCCTGCCGCCCGATCCGATGAAATCTGCTCTTGACCTTAAAGACGAGATAAAAAAGATCAGTGGCAGGGATGTTGGAATAATCATAACCGATACCTGCGGGCGCTCATTCCGTCGTGGACAGACAGGTCATGCAATCGGGTGGAGTGGTTTTACAGCCATCCGGGATTTCAGGGGGGATACAGATCTCTTCGGTCATGTGCTTAAAATTACTGAAGAGGCTGTAGCAGATGAGATTGCAGGTTTTGCCAACTTTGTGATGGGTGAGAGCAATAACGGAGTCCCAGCGGTTGTCTTTAGGAACTGCCCGAAATGGACAGGTCATGACAACCTGTATTTCAGGAATGATGAAGACATCACTAAAAAAGTGTTGAAAAAGGAATGGAATCAGTAAATATAATTCAACACCATGATGACGATACCAATCCCGGCTGCAACTGCCATAACAGTAACGGGATCAATATGAATTGCCCGACGGTCTTCGCTCTCATAATAATTAACGAGACCTGCTGATGATAATAATCTTCCACCTTGTTTCTTTGCCATGCAAATATATTTCATTTTTGGATATATAAAGAAGAGTCACGGCGTATGAAAAAGACCCTGTACCAGATCTCCGGACAAGCGCTGATTGGCGACGAACTCACAATGTCACCCGTCGATATCATCATAGAGAACGGTTACATTACGGGAATTGAAGACAATCCCCGGGCGCCAAAATGCTGGATCTGCCCGGCTTTATTCAATGCTCATACGCACCTTGCCGATACCGTTGCAATGGATTGTGGTGCTACCGGTGATCTCGCTGCTCTTGTTACTCCCCCGCATGGACTGAAACACCAGCTGCTTGCGGCAGCCTCAGAAAAAGATCTCGTCATGGGTATGCGGGCGAGTATACAGGATATGATCAATGGGGGGATTGCAGGTTGTGCCGATTTCCGTGAAGGCGGAGCAAAAGGAGTTACTGCACTAAAAAAAGCCGCAGACGGGCTCTCGTTCACACCGGTAATCTTTGGCCGGGATGGCGGAGAGAAAAATGCAGAGGGACTTGGAATCAGCAGTACCCGTGATATCAAAGACATCGAACGTCTTGTGGGAGAGGCAAGACGTAAAGGAAAGAAGATTGCATTTCATGCCGGAGAGCGGGATTCAGAAGATGTCGATAGTGCTCTATTGTATGAACCAGATCTAATCATCCATGCCACCCATGCAACAAAGAAACAGCTCCGTTACTGTGCCGAAATGGCAATTCCCATTGCAGTCTGTCCACGATCCAACTGGACCCTTGGAGTGACTGCCACAGCACATAAACCCCCCCTGCGTCTCATGAACGAACTCGGCTGCACGCTTTATCTTGGCACTGACAATGTTATGTTTGTTGCACCGGATATGTTTTCAGAGATGGCGTTTGCTTCAACAGTCTACGGCCTGGAACCAGAAATCCTGCTGCGTGCAGCGATACAGGGATCGGAACTCTCGGGAGAATCATTTTTTATCCGCTCGGGTGCACGGGCCAACTTGTTCATGATCGATCCTTCCCAATCTGCATTGAAATTCAGCCGCGATCCTGTTGCCAGCATCACAAAAAGAGTATCTTGCGGGCATATCGTCCATAATATTTTTAATTCGTAGACCCAAACAAAAAGGGAATGTTTATTTTGGGTGATTCCGGTGTTTGCTAATATACTAGTTGCAATTGATGGCTCTGGAGTGAGCGATCGGGCATTGGCCCGGGCCGTTGATGAGGCACGGATCTGGAATGCGAAGATCCATGCAGTCTATGTCGTGGAGACGGGGCTTTTTTCCTCCCTACCTACAGATAATACCGTAGAGATCATGTACCGTGTCCTTGAAAAAGAGGGACAGGATAAACTTGCACAGGCCAAAGCATTTGCTGCAACACAGGGTCTCTCCCTCACTACACACATGAAACAGGGTCATGCCGGCAGCGAAATTATTACCCTTGCAGAGCGGGAAAAAAATGACCTGATTATTGTAGGCTCGCACGGAAAGAGCAATGCTGACAAGCTGCTTATTGGCAGTGTCAGCTCGTTTGTGATTGCTCACAGCAAAATCTCGACAATGGTGGTGAGATCATAACTGAAAAAACTGTCAAAGATTACATGACATCCGATGTCGTCCATGTTGAGATACCGGGAAACCGCGATGACGTATTAAAAATCCTCAAGCGCACTGGTATTTCCGGAGTACCAGTAGTAAAAAACAAAAAAATTATCGGCATTATTACACGAAAGGATCTGCTGCGAAAACCTGAAGAAACGCAACTGGGACTTCTCATGACACCAAAACCTGTCATTATCAGTCCCGATGCAGATATCCGGCTGGCAGCCCGTCTTTTAGTAGAGCACCGCATCAGGAGATTACCGGTTGTTGAGGAGGGTCACCTGCTCGGTCTGATCTCGGTATCTGACCTTATTCATGCAATTGCTCATCTCAAAATAACAGATGAGATCAGGACTAAATATACCAGCAATACATTTGCCCTCTGGGAAGAAACACCTCTTCCTGTGGTAGGAAGGGTTATGGAGATCTCCGGAGTAGATGCAATACCTATCCTTGATGATGAAAATAAACTGCAGGGTATCATATCAGAAAGGGATCTCATAAGAAACTCCAGCATTGAAGATTCTGTTGGGGTTAGTGACTTTTCAAATGGAACTGATGATGATGAGTGGACCTGGGAAAGCATAAGGGACAACCATACGATCAGCTTTGGCATATCAAGAGTTCAGCTTCCCAACCGTCCCGTTAAACTGGCTATGGTAAAAAATGTGGTTGCCGTGCCTCACAATGCAGAAGTTAGCGAATGTGCATTAAAAATGCGCAGGGCGCGGGTTGACCAGCTGCCAGTTATTAATGGTGACAAGCAACTCGTAGCCATGCTTTACGATCGCGAACTTATCAGGGCCCTCTGTAAGGAAGGGTCCGAATAAAAACATTTATTGTCGTATCAATACGAAAATAATCAATTTATTTTTTTTATCGACAGTGAAACGAAAAACCACACGTCAATACGACGATAGAAACCTTTAAATTTTCAAATATCATCTTATACCTTACAGCGCTTTTGATAGATTTTTAGCGTTAAATTTATTTTTGGGATGTTACTATGCCTGAACAGTTACAGGAGTCCATGAAGGGAACAACAACCATCGGTATTGTTTTTAAAGATGGTGTGATCCTTGCAACCGAGAAGCGTGCGACCATGGGCTACATGATCGCAAGCAAAAAAGCAAAAAAAGTGTACAAGGTAGCAGAACGTATTGGCATGACAACTGCTGGAGGAGTTGGGGATGCCCAGCAACTCGCACGCATACTTACTGTTGAGTGCAATCTCTACCAGATTCGCAGATCGCGTTCAATCACAGTCGGCGCTTCTGCCACACTTCTCTCGAATTATTTAAACCAGAACCGGTATTTCCCTTATTATGTCCAGCTTCTTGTTGGGGGAATTGACGAGAACGGGCCCAGCGTCTACTCAGTGGATGCAATGGGTGGCGCAACCAAAGAAGAAGAGATTGTTGCAACCGGCTCCGGCTCACCTATGGCGTACGGTGTACTCGAAGACCGGTTCCGTAAGGATATGAATGAAGATGAAGCGATTGATATTGCAATTCGTGCGTTGAAATCAGCGATGAAACGCGATGCCGGAAGCGGAGAAGGCATCCATGTAGTCGTAATTACAAAAGACAAATACCATATACTGGAAGAAGACGCACTTCAAAAATATATTTTAAAAACTAACGCATAAAAACTTTTTTTTTCAGGACGTTAATTATTATGTTAATTGAAGAACGGCTCAAAGAGCTTAAAGATAAGATCAATGAAAAGGTGCCTGATGGCATCACGGTGACGCAGGTAGAATTCGAAGGGCCCGAGCTTGTCATCTATACTGAGGATCCAAAAAGGTTTGCTGATGAGGCAGACTTAATTAAGATTCTTGCACGGGATTTACGCAAGCGGATTGTTGTAAGACCAACAATATTAGAAGATCCCGAAAAAGCGTACAATGACATTAAAGCCGTGGTTCCTGATACTGCGGGTATCACCGATATCTTTTTCGATCCCGATACAGGAGAAGTACTGATTGAAGCCGAGAAACCCGGTGTAGTAATAGGTAAGAATGGTACAACACTGCGGGATATTACCCGTCATATTGGCTGGACCCCTAAAGTTGTACGTACTCCCCCTATTGAGAGTTCAACGGTAAAACAAATCCGGCAATATCTTCGATCCACAAACGAAGAAAGAAAAACCTTCCTGCGCACCATTGGCCGCCGGATTCACCGTGACATCCCCGGCAAAGACGATACCAGCAAGGATGCAGTCAAAAGAGATCAGTGGGCACGCGTGACCATGCTAGGCTGCTGCCGCGAAGTTGGAAGAGCCGCATTCCTGCTCACTACCCCAAACAGCCGGATACTGATTGACTGCGGCGAGAAGCCGGACAACCAGGGAGGTACACCATATCTCTATGTTCCGGAGATCCACCCACTAGCCCAGCTCGATGCTGTTGTACTTACTCATGCCCATCTCGATCACTGTGCTCTCGTGCCACTTCTTTACAAATACGGGTACGAAGGCCCGGTCTATTCTACACCCCCGACACGGGATCTCTCGGCCATGCTCCAGCTGGACTATCTCGATGTTATCCATAAAGAAGACCGGAAGGTTCCCTACTCCTCAAACGAGGTCAAGACCTATATCCGGCACTCGATTACCCTCAACTATGGCAGTGTAACGGATATTGCACCGGATATCAAACTCACCTTCCATAACGCCGGTCATATCCTTGGCTCAGCCATAGCGCACTTCCATATCGGCGATGGCATGTACAACATCGCGTTTACCGGTGATTTCAATTACGCTAAGAGCCGTCTTTTCAATCCAGCCATCAACCAGTTCCCCCGTCTCGAAACGCTCTTCATGGAAAGTACATACGGTGGCAGCAACGACTTCCAGCAGCCACGGACTGATGCCGAAGCCCGCCTCTATGAAACCATCAATACCGTGATATCGAGAGGTGGCAAGGTCATCATCCCGGCGTTCTCTGTCGGACGTTCGCAGGAAGTGATGCTTGCACTTGAAGAGGGTATGCGCCTTGAGAAGATCCCGAAAGTTAAGATCTATCTTGACGGTATGATCCGTGAGGCAACTGCCATTCACACCTGCTATCCGGAGTACCTCAACACTGAGCTCAGGAACCAAATCTTCCGCGAAGGGATGAACCCGTTCCTCGCCGAGTGCTTCCAGCAGGTGGACTCACAGGAATTGCGCGAGAAAGTCATAAACGGTGATCCCTGCGTTATCATCACAACAAGTGGTATGCTCAACGGTGGCCCGGTGATGGAATATCTCTTAAACCTTGCACATGATGAGAAGAATGCTCTTATCTTTGTCGGGTACCAGGCTGACGGAACCTACGGGAGGCGCATACAGAAAGGGTGGCGTGAAGTACCTATGGGACGAAAGGGGACCATTACTATCAATTTAGAAATTGTCACGGTTGACGGATTCTCGGGTCACTCGGATCGCCGGCAGCTGATGAATTATATTGGTCAGATCCAGCCACGGCCTGAGAAGATCTTCTGCATCCACGGGGATGAGAATAACACAATCGATCTTGCAAGTTCCATTTACAAACGGTACCATATCGAGACACACTCTCCTATGAATCTCGAGACATACCGCATGGTCTGATACACAGGTACCATGAGAACCCGGTTCACTCTTTTTTTCGGAATCTTTTCAGTGATGGCGCTTTCAAATGCCATCGTCCCGGTGCTTCCTTCATTTGCTGACAGTTCTTCACTACAGGGAGCAATCTATGCTGCCTATTTTCTGGGTGCTTTTGTCAGCACACTTCCTGCCGGTATGCTGTCTGACCGGGTAGGGCGTGTCCCCCTCATTCGTCTTGGGCTTATCATCACGGTAATCAGCGGATTTTCTCTCTCGGTTATCGGATCTCCTTTCCTTGTTCTGGCGATCCGTTTTATTGAAGGGGTGGGTGCCGGGTGTTTTGTTTCAGCAGCCATGTCATATGTAAATTCTGTACCTGAGCATGAGAAGATGAGCGGGTACTTCATGGCGCTGCTGAATGCCGGGCTCGTTGCCGGGCTTATCGCAGCTGGATGGCTGGGGGGATTTTTCCAGCAACCAGCGCTTGGCATTATATTCTTTTCCAGCGGTGCAATTATTCCCGCAGTAACCGGTTTTTTCATCAGCGAGTCTCCATTTACCATACAAAAAAGGGGGAGTTTAGTTCTCCTGCCACTGGTAAAAGAATACCGTTATCTCTTGTATTCTTCAGTGATCCTTATCGGTATTACCGGAGTCGTAATATCATTATACCCGAAGTTTTCCGGTGTCTCTTCCCACACGGTCGGTATCTGGATAGCATTAATGAGCGTCTCTACCATAATCGCAGTCCTTATCGCTTCCCGCACATCGCTGCCCCCGGTACAGACCATCCGCTTATGTGCAGTCATGATGGTCTTTGGAGTCCTTATGTCTTATTATACACCCATGGGTTTCATTGTTATCGGGGCAATTGCCGGTGTTGTAATGATCGCCCAGATGGCTTATCTGGCTGATATCAAGGAACATCAGGGTATTGCTATGGGACTGTTCTCAACGACAAGTTACCTGGGAATGACCGCACTTCCGTTCATATCCGGCTTGATTGCAGACTATTCTGGCTTTTTCGTAGCGTTCTGTGCAACTGCATTTTGTGCAGTCACAGTAGCTCTTACCATCGATCAATGTGCCTGCAGAAAGCCGGTATCATGAGAAACCCGTTAAAATCAATAGATTCATCTGCGATTAAAGGAAATTTCGTGATTGAGATTATGAGATCAAAAACAATTATTCTGGTCGTCCTCTTAACCCTATTCGCAATACAGTGTGTACATGCTGAAGATTCTCAGGAGTGGTATTTGAAGGGTCAGAATGCGGCAATAGAAGGTAATTATGCGGATGCCCTTACGTACTACGATAAAGCCCTCGCGCTTGACAAGAATTTTGCATCGGCGATGGCAGGAAAGGCTGTATCCTTAAACGAATTGGGGAAATATTCCGATGCGATCACATTGTCTGATCAGGCGCTTTTCATCAAATCCGCAGATCCAACTGCCCTAAATGCGAAAGCATACGGCCTTTTTAAACTGGGGAAATATAATGAATCGGTGACCGCTTATGACAAATTATTCGTTGTAGAGAACAACCGCATTGATGCATATTGCAACCAGGGATATGCGTTCTTCCAGCTGAAGGATTACGATGCAGCTATTCCCCCTTACGATCGTTGCACTACTTTAGATCCCCTCAACTTCATGTCCTGGAACTATAAAGGACTGGTTTACATGGATAGTAAGAAGTACGAACAGGCACTCAGTTCATTTGACCGGGCAACCGGAATAACCATAAAAAATGCAACGGTCTGGAATAACAAAGGACTGGCATATATCCAACTTGGAAAACCTCAGGACGCATCTGAGTGTTTCAAAAAAGCTCTTGGCATTGATCCCAATTTTGCAGAAGCACTGAAGAACAAGGAGAGCATGGTTGGTAAATTACAGATCGTAAACATAACCGGCACGATAACTCCAGTGGTCACAATAAGCCGGATCGGCACATTTTACACAACAGCAACCCCTGTTCCGCCGCCAACTGAAATTACAATCGCCACTCCAGAAGTGACACCTGAAGTCACTGCTATTGCACCAGTTGGAACAACACCGGTGCAGAAGAAAACAACCTATTCCCCGGTATCTCCTGTGACTGTATTTGGTGCAGTCATCGTTGTCAGTGTGATTGTATTTGCTTTAAACCGGCAGAAAAAATAATTTTTTACATATCATGATTCTGCATATTTTGCCATGATGTACTGATACACGAGGGACGCCATTTCCAGTGAAGCAATTGAAGTCCGTTCATTTACTGCGTGTAGTGACGGGATTTCGCCGGGACCATATTCAACTACCTTAAAACCGGCTGAACGAAGATATCGGGCATCGCTTGCTGCCCACTGGACGATTGGAAATACATCTCTTCCATATACGCTTTTTACCGCATCACAGGTTATGGAAACGAGGGGAGACTTTGGATCCGTGATTGAAGGTTCATGGGTTACCTGCGATACGATCTTTGCGTGAATCGCATGAGTCTGAATGGAGGAGATGATGTCTGGAATGGAACAACCCCATGGTACCCTTAGTTCAAGTTCAAGTTCACAATGCTGTGCAACAACATTGGATTTCTCTCCGCCTTTAATGACCCCCGGGTTGAATGTGAGTTTTTTTAGCACCTCGCTCACCCCGTCAATCTGGAACTCCTGAGCGAGCACTGCTGATGATTGTGCGATGATCTCCTTAAGCGGGTGATCGACTGGATACTCTTTTTTATTGAGATCCCTGATATGGTCGAGCAGGCACATGGCTTCCATAATTGCGCTTATCCCCACAGCAGGGTACAGTGAACCATGAGCGGGTGTGCCAGTGAATGTCATGTTGAGCCGGCATAGACCTTTCTGGCCAATACAGGGATGCCGTGAAGGTGTAGGTTCGGCAATGATACAGTCACAGGGCCTGAGTGCATTATCAGAAAGAAGGCGACGAATCCCGTTTTCACCCCCGGTCTCTTCATCGCAGACAAAAGCAAGTGTTGCCGGTATCTCCGGATTCCGGTTTACAAATGTTTCGCATGCCGACAGAATGGATGCACAGCCACCTTTCATATCCGTTGCACCGCGCCCGTGCACAAATCCATCCCGAATAATTCCGGAGAACGGGGGATGATCCCACCCGGCATCCAGAGCAGGTACCACATCCACATGACCGCAGAAAAGCAGAGGTCTTGTGGTACTTTCTCCAGTTGTGACAAGGTTGCACATCCCCCGTGCATTTCCAGAGACTATGGAACGGATACCAATACCTTTGAGAAATGACTGGATATATTCAATAACTTCATCTGTCCTTCCGGGAGGGTTTTCACTACGGATTTGGACCAGATCTGCACATATTTGGCTAACATCTCTCATAAGGCACCTGAAAAATCAATGACTGGCGGTATAGGTTGTGAATAATGTTGAGAGCGAAGCATCGATATACAGGCTTTTTAAGAAATCCTGGTCAAAAAATTCGTCAATGACTGCATATAAGAAATCCGGGAGCAGGGGATTTTTACTGTCAGGATCTGGTACAATCCGGAAACTCCGGTAGCTGGCCGGATCTTCTGTATCATAGATCATCTGCCACAATGAAGGCAGACTTGCAAATTTTTGCGGGTGTTCGTCTCTGAGCCAGTTAATAAAACCACGGAATTTGATCCGATCCCCTTTCTTCTCTTCATCTATGCGCCAGCGGAGATACTCGCCACCCATGATATTTTTCGGTGATTCGTAATGATAGGCATAGATACTTGCCGTATAATCAATATGAGCTAACGCGTCGATAAAGAAAAAATACAGTGTTTTATTGAAACTTCCGGTATCGTGGAGCATGAGCGATTTCTTATACAGATGGTTCAGAACTGACTGGTATTCATTATCATCCGGCATAGCATCCGGTTCGTTATGGCATTGTAAATATATTCCCGTAAATGGAAAGGGGCACTTGTTTTTAAAAACTGTAATCTGATATAAAAAAGAACTTTATTTGTAAAACGGTTCGCGCAATGATACTGCCTTTTTAAAGAGTTCTTCAAGTTCTTTTCCGCTCTTTCCCCGAATGTCAATATGATTGTCCGTGCGCAGGAGGCAGGGTTTGAGTTTCCCGTCAGAAGTTACCCTGAGCCGGTTACAAAACGCACAGAACTCGGTGTTGTGCAACGGTCGAACCACTTCTACTTCTGCTCCGTCCAGACAGTATTTCTTCCGGTGATGCATCCTTCTTGTAATAATCTGTTTTGAACGGGCAGCAAGTCCATCTTCAACACTATTGAGATCTCCGTGATTTGTACATTCATTGAAGTGCATCAACTCGATGAGCTGGAGCACAAGGTTCCTGTTACCCCGTACAAATGCAAGGAAATCATCAATCTCATGATCGTTTATGCCTGCAAGCACAACCATGTTCAGCTTTACAGGTGTAAGACCTGTTTCGAGTGCTTCGGTAATGCCCTCCAGCACCTCATCAAGCTTGTCAGTGCCTGTAATTTTTTTGTAAGTTTCATGATTCAAGCTGTCGATACTGACATTGACCCTGCGCAACCCGGCCTCTTTAAGATCGGCAGCAAGTGCAGCAAGACAGGTGCCATTGGTAGTGATAGATGATTCCACACCCGCAGGAACAGACCTGATGATCTCAAGTAGATCCGGCCGTAGCATGGGTTCCCCACCGGTAAATTTTACACTGCGGATTTCGAAATGTGCGGCAACCCGTAAAATTTCAGCAATTTCAGCAGCGGACAGCGGTTCTTTTGGTGCTTTTTCCCCTTCACGGTGACAATAAATGCAGGCCAGATTACATTTTGGCGTAAGACTAATCCGTAGATTGCTCACCGGGCGATTGAAGGGGTCTTTTAAGGTCATAGAATTGCTGGGCCTATGAAATTCTTTGCAACTATGTAGAGCTCGGTGCTTCCTTTACGGGTGAATTTCGTCATGCAGGTTTTCACTGCATAGAAGTTATTCTTGCAAGCTGCATAGAGTTCAGGAAAGTCCGTTCCCTGGAACGATTTTACCACAAAATTACCGCCCGGCTTTAAAACTTTGCAGGCAAATGCAAGTGCCTGTTCGTTCAATGCAATAATCCGTGCCTGATCGTAACTTCTGTGACCAGAGAGTTTGGGTGCAGCATCACAAAGTACAATATTTACAACTCCTAAAGTAGATTTGACCTGCTCAACAACCGCAGGATCATTGATGTCACCTTCGATTGTATCTATGCCGTCAAGTTCGGCTATCGGGTTAAGATCAATACCGATAATCCGGGCATCTGTAAGTGTCCGCTCAACCTGAAGCCAGCTTCCCGGTGCTGCCCCCAGATCAACAATGTTATCATCCGGCCTAATGACCGCAAATTTTTCCTGGATTTCCATGAGCTTATAGGCTGCCCGCGAACGGTAACCTTCATGTTTCGCCCGAAAATATGTCTTATCCTGTCCCCATTGCGAACCCATTGTCTTAATCGTTCCCCTAAATTGTTCCGGGTTAAACCCAAAACGCTATTATTAAAGTATGATGATATACTGTATAATACAATTTGTTAAGGGGTAGGCGATGTTAAAAGCTACGATTGATGCAGATATTTTCAGGGAATTCATCGATGCGATCTCGGCTCTCATCCCGGAGTGCCGGCTGCATACGGATGAGAATGGTATATCCACGCGGGCTGTTGATACCGCAAATGTTGCCATGATCGGTCTTACGCTCAAGAAAGAAGCATTTGATTCGTTCAATGCAACTGAAAGTCAGCTGGGCATTGACATATCCAAGATGAAGAACATCTTTGGCATGGCAGGAAAGGGCGATTTGATCAGCATTGAACTTCCGGACAATGCCCAGAAGATGTCGGTTTCGGTTCATGGGTACCATTATTCCATCACCCTCCTTGATACGAATACCATACGAAAAGATCCCAGCCCTCCAACTATCAATCTCCCTGGAAAAATTGTTATTGCCGGAGAAGATTTTAATAACGCCATGAAGGCAGCTGCAGTAATATCAGATAAGATTGCCCTTGGGATCAACCCAAAAGATCAGACATTTTACCTGGTTGCAGAAGGAGATACAGATCATATAAGGCGCGAGTTTTCAAAAGACGAACTCAAATCGCTTACTCCTGTTGAGGCTCGCTCTCTTTTCTCACTTGATTACTTAAAAGACATGGGAAAAGTTATGGCAAAAGCTGCAGAAGTTGAGATCTTTTTAGGTATCGATCACCCGGTCCGGTTTTCATTTGACATTGCCGGAGGTAACGGGCATGTCGAATACCTCCTCGCACCCCGGATCGAGGCCGATTGATGGATTTTTCTCCATCTGCAAAGGAACTCTCCCATTTTCCCTTTTTAAAAAAAGCCCAGGATCATATCAAGGACCGTTTTTCTTCACTGGACTCCTTGTTTAACGACAAAAAGGGTGAACTGTTAATTGATCGCGCTCTCGAGCGTATCCAGAATGCGATCACTGTAAAAAAAATATTCATGCCAGAGATTACCGGATCATCAGATGATGAAATTGCCGGGTACGCACTGGCCCGGATCATTGTTTCATGTGTTCATGACAAAACGCTTATTGATCGCCTTACACGATACGAATCGGAACGTGCATATTATTCTCTTGTCAATGAAGAGGAGTGGAACCAGAATTACCATCAGGATGATAGCGAATACTCGCGCTTGTGCATTGCCATTGCGCAAGAACTGGGAATTCAGATCACCAAAGACCGGCTTCCCCTTGTTGATTATGTCGAACTGGTAGCTCCCCTGCACCAGGATCGGTTTAAACTGGTGAATCGCAGGATTCACAATGGCTTTGTGGATATTAAAAAAGATGAACGATACGAATTGCTCAGGGAACGCATCCGTGTACTACTACGCCGGGACCTCCCGCATAAGGTTCCGCCTTCGGTCTGCGAAAAACTAGGGCCCCGGGTTGCGCTCATAAAAAAAGTGTACCAGGAACAGATGCTCGAACAATTCGGAACAATAGAAGAGAACTCGTTTCCGCCATGTATGCAGGCACTAATCTCTGCGTTGACTGCCGGAACAAACCTTACACATGCAGGGCGTTTTTCGCTTACTACTTTTTTACATACTATCGGAATGGATGTCAATGGAATCAGCCAGCTCTATGCCCGTTCCCCGGATTTTGATCTGGAAAAAACAATGTACCAGGTTGAACATATCACGGGCAGAGGAGGTTCAGGAACAGAATATACCGCTCCTGCATGTGCTGCCATGCGCACCACCGGGCTTTGTATACACCAAGATGGACTGTGCGAGAAGGTCAACCACCCGCTCAGTTATTACAGGGCAAAAAAGAGAGACTTAAAAAAAACCCCAATGAAAAAAACATAAAAGATACGTCTCATTCCTTCTAAGCGATTTTCTCATTTACCAGATAACCCGCTCCAGAAAGGAAGAGGATGAATACAATTATTGCTGCAATGTAGGCGATACCTGCTGTCATCACAATAGGCAGTATGGCAAGAAGGGCAATCAGGATTAAAAATGCGATCACACCTATGATCACATCAAGAAGTCGGGCATCCATTAGTAAAATTTTCGTTGCAGAAGAATATAGGCTTATCCGATGCTGAATTCTTAAGCATACTGCGCATTGACAGGACATCATTATGTTAAATCAAGTCCATTGTGGTATACGTGAAAGATCCAGCACAGGAAAGAAATGAGGTACTATACCGGCTTGATCTGGCAGTTTCCCATCTGGAAGCATCGATGAGTCCACTACTCATCCCGGATAGTGGTGCCTCTATTGTGTACGCTATCAACGGAGCACGAGATCGTAACGGAGTTGCGGCAGTTCCGGGAGGGATCATGCTCTTTGATGGGGAGGTAACTGCCGGAAGGCCGTGCGCGTTTGGTGCTGATGAAAACAGCGCGCGGGTCGTACTCACTGTGATGAAGTTCGATCCACACATAAGGAGTGCTGCGACCATAAATTTTTCAGAAAAAATACTCTCCGTCTTTCAAACGATGCACCTGGAATGCACCCCCATTGATTACACAAAGAAAGCCCCTGCAATCAGCACTATGGACTGGGGAGTTGCATCATGCTGCACCGACGAGGTACCTGATGTTATTTATGAACATGGCGAGAATAAAAAATCAGGAATTATGCATATTTTTGGCGAGGATCCGGTCGTCGTTACAAACAATATTATTATCTGCTCAAACCGCATTTAACATATAGAAATTTGAGGAATCATTCATGGGAATCAAGCCGTCATACATAAAAAATCTCGGTAATGCACTTCTGGCAAAGCAGCGGGATTATTTTACTCCTGACTTCGATGAGAACAAAGTACAACTTGGAGCTTCAGCAATTATCTCAAGCAAACGTGTCCGGAACCGCGTCGCCGGTTACATCACAAGAAAAGTAAATACCAAAAGACGCTCATAATCTAATTTATGTTTGAAGGTGTCCTTCCAGCAATCATAACCCCTTTTAAACGGAACTCTGCGATGGGCCTTGATATCCAGGGTCTGGAACGCAACATAGAATTTCTTATGTCCTGTGGTATCCATGGGATTGTTCCGTGTGGATCGACAGGTGAATCCGCAACACTCACGTTTGAAGAACACGAGAAGGTTGTCCAGGTAACCGTCGATAAGGTCAAGGGCCGGATCCCTGTTATTGCCGGCACCGGATCCAACAACACAGCAGAAGCGGTACGGTTAACGAAGGCTGCAAAGGACATCGGTGCGGATGGTGTACTCGTCATCAGTCCGTACTACAACAAGCCGAACCGCTCCGGGCTCATCAAGCATTACACGAAACTGGCGGATCTCGATATCCCGGTCATTATGTACAATGTCCCGGGAAGGACTGGCCAGAATCTTGAACCCGATCTGGTTGCCGAGCTCGCACAGCACCCCAATATCGTCGCTATCAAGGAAGCCAGCGGCAATATCAGCCAGATGTCACGGATCATCGAAGAGACACAGGGTGATGAATTTTCTTTGATCTCCGGTGATGATAACATCACATTGCCGATTATGGCACTCGGTGGCACCGGTGTAATTTCCGTTGCGGCAAATGTGGATCCTCTGCGTATGGTTGCCATGTACGAGGCAATGAAAGAGGGTGATTACCAGAAAGCCCTGGTGCTGCATTACGCTCTGTCTCCTCTGTTCCGTTCGATGTTCATTGACACTAACCCCATACCAGTAAAAAAAGCAGTTGAACTTTTGGGAATGGCTGGTGGACCTGTGCGACTTCCCCTCGATGAACTGGATGCGAAAAAGACCGAACAACTAAGAAAAGTTCTTGCCACAATACCGGCAAAAACCCATGCAAAAAAAGTGATAATTACAAAGCAACCTATGAAAACAACAGGAACAAAAAAACCTGCGGTAGCGAAACGGACGAGGTGATCTAAACACATGATCAAAGTAGTTGTGTGCGGGGCATCAGGACGGATGGGGCAGACAATCGGAAGGATGGTTAGTGAATCTGCCGATCTGGAACTGGTTGGCGGTATCAATCTCAAACCCAGTTCATTCTTTGGTGCAGAAATTGTGGAAACGAAGAATGCAGAATCACTAATAAAGACGACAAAAGCCGATGTCCTTATCGATTTTACGATTGCGTCAGCAGCAGTTGAGAACGTAAAAATGGCTGCGCGGAATAATGTGGCACTGGTTGTCGGGACTACAGGGTTCACTACAGAGCAACGCGCAGTAATGGAAGGGGCAATCAATAACAAAGTACCTGCCGTGATATCCAGCAACTTCTCAGTCGGAGTCAATATATTCTGGCAGCTTGTCAGGGAATCCGGAAAACTGTTAAAAGATTACGATATCGAGGTTTTCGAAGCGCACCACCGGAACAAGAAGGATGCACCAAGCGGGACTGCAAAGACCATCCTGCAGATCCTTGAAGAAGAGGCAGGTCCGCGACAGAAGCAGTACGGGCGCGAGGGGATGACAGAACGGAAAAATGAGATTGGCGTCCATGTAATCCGGGGAGGAGATATCGTTGGCGATCACAAGGTCATGTTCTCCAAAAATTTTGAGACTATTGAACTCTCGCACCATGCGTCCGATCGTTCTGTCTTTGCAAGCGGTGCCCTTCATGCAGCCCGGTGGGTTGTGGGTAAAAAACCTGGAATCTACGGCATGAGCGATGTGCTCAATCTTAAAAAATAATCACTTTTTTTACCAGAATAAACGAGTATTAATATCGAAACCTATTTTTTGTCTTTTGTAAAACATATACGATGGAGTGAACTAGTTGGTAGCAATCGTTGATAATACGAAATGTACCGGATGCGAAACCTGTGTGAGTGAATGCCCTGCATCGGCAATTGCCATGGAGAATGAAAAGGCGAAAGTGGATAAGGACATGTGCGTAGACTGCGAAACCTGTGTTGATGTCTGTCCGTCGGAAGCTATTCACATGGAATAATCTCTGTTTTTTTTTCCGGATCTTTATTTTTCGTTTTTAAGTCATCTTTTAGAACGGCTCATAAATTTGAGATTACGTTTCGATTATTTTTTTTACAAACCCCCGAACTTTGCAGTTTTTAAATCTCATTTTTTCAAAAATCCATTTGACGAAAACAGTAAAGATTACAGCATTTTTATAATTTGCAACTGTTGTTGAGAAAAAGAAGAATTTTTTGGGCTGTTCCTGTGAAATATTAAAAAACAATGTTTTTATTATCACAGGTGAAATGGGATTTTATAAACCCGCCACCATCGCAAACGGGAATAAACACACACAATCAGGACCTGATACAAAATGATCAATGTTGGAGTACTTGGAGCAACGGGTGCGGTAGGTCAGCGATTTGTTGAACAACTTGCGGAACATCCCTGGTTCAATCTGTCGACACTCGCCGCATCCGATCGCAGTGCGGGAAAGCCCTATGGAAAGATCGTGAACTGGCGTCTTGAGACTCCATTTCCCGAAAATATTGGAAAACTCAAAATCGTCCCAACATCGCCAAAAGCGATGAAGGATGTAGACTTAGTATTCTCTGCACTTCCTGCAGAAATTGCTATAGATGTTGAGAAAGAATTTGCCGATGCAGGAATCGCAGTCTGCAGTAACGCAAGTTCTTACAGGATGGAAAAGGATATCCCCCTTGTTGTTCCGGAAGTGAATCCGGAACATCTGGGTCTTATTGATGTCCAGAAAGATGCAGGCAGGGACGGGTTCATCGTCACCAATCCGAATTGTTCCACTATAGTGATGGTGACTGCACTTGCACCCATTCGCCAGTTCAAATTTACAGATTTACGTGTGGCAACTATGCAGGCAATATCCGGTGCTGGATTTTCCGGTGTTGCGGCTATGTCCATCTATGATAATGTAATCCCGTATATCGGTAAGGAAGAAGAGAAGATGGAGACTGAGACTCTCAAGATTATGGGCACTTTAAAGGGTAACAAAGTAACCAATGCCTCATTTAATGTGAGTGCCAGCTGCCACCGCGTACCGGTGATTGATGGTCACACGATGGCAGTCTGGGTAAACATCAAAGAGCCAGTTGAAAAACTTAAAAAAGCATATCGTGACTATAAACCTCTCATCAAAGGACTGCCGACACAACCCACGGAATCCGTTCATTTCTTTGATGTGGAAACGGATCGACCTCAGCCCCGTCTTGACCGGATGCGTGGTAAGGGTATGACCGTGTCTGTCGGACGCCTTAGAGAGGGGGTGCGTTTCGTTGCTATGGGTCACAACACAATACGTGGTGCTGCCGGGGCTAGCGTTCTGAATGCGGAACTTATTGTGAAAAAGAAGTATCTTTAAAACTGGTGAAACATGATACAGCAGCAAAGAGAGAACACCGTATTTGTAGGGAATAAACCGGTAATGAACTACGTGCTTGCCGTAGTTACACAGTTTAACAATGGTGCAGATGAAGTCGCAATAAAAGCCAGAGGCAAGGCAATTTCCCGGGCAGTTGACACTGCAGAGATCTCCTTAAACCGGTTTTTGGTGGGGGTAACAAAGAAAGACATTATAATTTCAACAGAGGTCATCGATACAGATTCCGGAAAGACCAATGTTTCAAGTATCGAGATTATACTGATCCATAATAAAATAGTCTAATTTTTATTTGAACGAACGTTATTTCAGGCCCGAATTCACAAAAAACGATAAATGAGCCCGTCCAATCTAGGGTTTAGCATATAAACCCCTAACCCATTTTCGTGAAGCAGTGAACCCACAGGCAGCAATTATCACTCTGCCGATACAAACCGGCAGCTTTATATAGTTTCCAGACTGTCTCCCATGGTTTTCC
>JANYBK010000082.1 GCA_025360805.1 Methanomicrobiales archaeon | reverse complement strand
ACTCTTCAACCGGTTTGCGTACCACTTTCTTTACCTTTGTAACCTTGCCATCGATCATCTCGTAGTTGACCCAGAGCCCGGTCTCAATCGCGAGTTTTGCGATTGCGATCGTCTGGTCACCCTCAAATCCCCACCCCGTGCAGCAGGGTGCATGGACCTGCACATAGCTGGGACCCGGGGTAGCGATCGCCTTTTCCACCTTCTGGAGGAGATCGGTGGGATAGGCAATCGACGTGGTTGCCACGTAGGGCGCACCGTGTGCTGCAAGAATTGCCGGCATGTCCTTTTTCTGCCGCTTGTTGCCGAATGAACATTTACCGGCCGGGCTGGTGGTCGTGCTCGCATCGTACGGTGTTGCACCGGAACGCTGGATACCGGTGTTCATGTAGGCTTCGTTGTCATAGCAGATGTACGTGAAGTCGTGGCCTCGTTCGAAAGCGCCGCTGATGCAGATCATACCGATATCAAACGTTGCCCCATCGCCGGCCATGATCACGACTTTTTCCTTGCGGCCCTGTTTTTTCAGCGATGCCTCGACACCGGATGCAACTGCGGCTGCATTCTCAAAGAGGGAGTGGATCCAGGGTACTTTCCATGCGGTCTCGGGGTAAGGGGTGGAGAACACTTCCATGCATCCTGTAGACGAGACAAAGATCGAGTCTTTGCCGGCTGCCTTTGTTACCAGCCGTGCCACAAGTGCTGCACCACAACCGCCGCAGGCACGGTGGCCGCAGTCAAACAGATCACAGGTTTTCTCTGTCATTTCAGATCAGCTCCTTGCGCAGACCGTAGAATATATCGCCCTGTCCTTTTTCAGAAAGTGCGACAATCTCTTTAATGTCCTTTTTCCTGACGTCCCTGCCACCAAGCCCGAGAACATAGCCTTTTACGGGAATAGAAGAACCATAGAGGGCGTCTCTTACTTCAATGACTGTCGCTCCTTTTGCGCCAAGCGAGATGTTCTTGTCGAGGACGGCAACCCGCTTGACATGGGAGAGCATCTTTGCGATCTCTTCTGAGGGGAAGGGCCGGAATACGCGGATCTTTAACAACCCGACTTTCTTTCCTTCCACTCGCATCTCATCGATAGCGTCCTTGATGGTCCCGCAGATAGAACCCATGGCAACAATCGCAGTGTCTGCATCCTCAAGACGGTATCCTTCGATAAGGGCGCTGTAGTCCCTGCCGAACATTGTGCCGAATTCTTTACCTGCCTTTGCTATCACATCTTTTGCCCTTTTTTGGGCCTGGTCCATCTCGTACCTGAATTCAGGGTAATATTCCGGCGTGGCATACATACCGAAACTGATCGGATCCGCAGCGTCAAGACGTTCGTACGGGTTGAATTTCGGGAGGTATTTATCCACATCTTCCTGGGTGAGCATGTCCACCGGTTCATACGTATGGGAGAGGATGAACCCGTCAAAGCAGACGAAGGCGGGGAGCTGGATCGAATGATCTTCAGCCACCTTGTAGGCAAGAAGGTGCAAGTCGGTTGCTTCCTGGTTGTCCTCGGCATAGAACTGGAGCCAGCCGGAATCCCTCAGCGAGATGGAGTCCTGCTGGTCGTTCCAGATCGAGAGTGGTGCCCCCAATGCCCGGTTGGCAATGGACATGATGATGGGCAGGCGCATGCCGGCGGCATTGAAGCAGACCTCGAACATAAGGGCAAGGCCTTGTGAGGTGGTTGCCGAGTACGTCCGGGAACCCGCGGCACTTGCGCCAATGCAGGCAGAGAGTGCGGAGAGTTCATTCTCAACCGTGATGTATTCGGCATCGAGCTGGCAGTTTGCCACAAAATCAGCCAGTGCCTCAACGATATGGGTCTGGGGGGTGATCGGGTAGGCAGAGATCACCTGCGGACGGCAGAGACGGACTGCCTCTGCAATTGCATGCGACCCCTCGGTTATCTCCATCATTTACTTCTCCTCCTGTTTCATTGCGATTGCTTCCTTTGGGCACTCATTTGCGCAGATCCCGCAACCCTTACAATAGGTGTAATCGGGATCGAAGAATCCTTCAGCATCCTCATGAATGCATCCTTCGGGGCACAATGTGCTGCACATCCCGCATTTCGAGCACTTCTCGTGATCGAAGACCGGCTTGAACACACGCCACGAACCCGTCTTGTTATCCCGCGCTTTTCCCGGCCGTGCCCGGCACCCGACGGCGAGTGCCATTATGCAGCCCCCTTGACGATATCGAATGCAACCCGTGCAGCGTCAATATTCTTTGCTGCGAGTTCCTTTGGGAAACGGTGATTGAGCGCTTTTTCGAGTGCGGAGAACTGGATCTCACCGGTTGCAGCAGCAAACGCTCCCATGAGCGAGGTGTTTGTAATCGGCAGCCCGATTGCCTTGAGCGCGATAGACGTGGCATCAATCGTGATGAGCTTCACACCGTTCGGCACTTTGTAATCGGGTTTCTTTTCCGTGTTGACGATCACAATGCCCCCCTGCTTGACTCCCATGAACACGTTCACGTCTTTGATTAACGTGCTGTCCTGCACGATGATGTAATCCGGCTCATACACCTGACTCCGTTTCCGTATTTTTTTGTCATCAAACCTGACAAATGCCTGCACAGGTGCCCCGCGCCGTTCAACGCCAAACGCCGGAAATGCCTGGGCAAAGACGCCGCCTTCAAATGCGGCAACTGCAATCAGTTCAGCAGCAGTGACTGACCCCTGGCCGCCTCTGCCGTGGATACGTAGTTCTCTCAAGGAAAATCCCCATTAATTTTACATGATTAATCGATATAAACCTACAGATCCACATCAAGCCCGAGAATCTCTTTGCTTCCTGAAAAGACATCGCTGGCGATCCGGGCAAGGCCACGTGAAGCGCACCATTCATCATACACGGCCACATCTGTGCCCAGGAGTGTCCGGACCTCAGGGGCAATTACCGGTGCAAGGCTTCCTGCAAGGGCAATCGCAGCGCGGGGGTTTAAAAGAAGCAGTGCAGCACATTCCATCGCTGAAAACATTGCTACTGCCGGGATGCGCTCTTCTTCAGGCATGGAAAAACTCACACCTGCCTTTTGGAATGCTTCGTTTGCTGTGCATTCGCCTGCATCGATCTTCCGGATCGCATCCACATCGAGCGCCCCGTGCATCATGCCCGGTGCAAATATGCAGGCATCAAAGGCTCCAGTAATCTTCCCATAAGAAACGAGCAGGGTTACGGTATTAGAGCTCACATCGGAGACGATCACATCCCGTCCCAGATCATGACAGACTTCGTAGGCAATGCCGATCTTCTCGGGGCTGGTCTGGTGGGAATACACCTTAAAGCGCGGATCGGTTGGTGAACCACGGTGAAGTCCCGGAATGACGATTGCCGGAATTCCGCTTTTTTTAATTTCATCAAAGACTTTTGTACCGCCGCCAATGTGTTTGCCTGCTCCCTCTCGGCTGATGATCCCCCGGTTCTTTACCTTGCCAATGGAGGTGATGGAAGAAATGCCATCACCCATGGAATAGCTGATGGCAATTCCCTCGATCTCATCGATTGGGCAGAGCAGGGAGAGAGCGCGTATCGTAAAATCTCTGGCAGTCTCCCGCGAAAGTTTGAACTGCCCGTTCTCTCCGGCAAACCGCATTGCTGTAGTGCCGTGATCAATGCCTATAAACATAGCAGTAATCCTATAGCATGGATGACATATTAGGTATTGATGTTTGATGTGGTAACAGGGGGAGCCGGGTTTATCGGTTCGCACCTGGTTGACACGCTCGTTGCACAGGGTAACGAAGTCCTGGTGATTGACTCGCTCTGCGCCGGGCGAAAAGAGACGATTGCACGGCACATTGATTCCTGTAAGGTCCGGTTTTTACAAAAGGATCTACTTGCAGATGGCTGGCAAGATGCGATTGAGGGAGCTGACCGCCTTTTTC
>JANYBK010000025.1 GCA_025360805.1 Methanomicrobiales archaeon | reverse complement strand
TGAGCGGAGTGCAGGTCTCTCATGGTCCCGAACTGGAATATCCGATCCTAAAAAACAGGGGTTTTTTCCCTTTGACTGTGTTAACCCCTCCGGAGCCGGGTGTATGCCGGACCCGGCCACATTGGACACAACTCATTAGCCTTTTTAAAACATCCTGGAGGTTTGTCTCGTAATGTTTCGCTCGGGTCTGGCGTGCGGTCGTGAGTGAGAAGTGATTGTGGGGAGTGTGGGTATTTGACGTTCAACGGATTTAGATCCCTTGCCTTCGTTGGCTTGCCCATTGCTGCAAAAAAGAATTAATGCATGAATACCGATGATGTGTATATGAAAACGATTCATGTTCCCATTATTATCGAAACAGATGAGGATGGGATCTTCATCGTATCCTGCCCCCAGTTCAAAGGTTGCCATACCTTTGGAAAAACTATCGATGAAGCGCTCGTCAGGATCAAGGAAGTTATCGAGCTTTGCATGGAAGATTCACAGCCGGAACATCTCAATACATTTGTGGGATTTCGTGAGGTTGAGATCGTCTCTGGTGCGTAATGCTTCCGGTCATCAAGGGAAAAACGCTCGTTGCTTTTCTTGAATCAATTGGTTTTGCGGTAATTCGCCAGAGAGGATCTCACGTCCGGATGAAATCTGATGATGGCAGAGTTACTTCAGTACCTGTTCACAGCGGTGAGGATGTTCCAAAAGGACTTCTCCGGAAAATTATCCGGGAAGATCTAGAAATGGAGCTTGAAGATTTTACCGAAGCATATGGAAAATACAGAGGAAGTTGATCAATCCGGAAACCTTTCATTGCTGTTTTAATGCTCCATGAAGATCGGCCGGACTGCTTGTTTCTACATTCCATCCTCTCTCTTAAACTACGTCGTTGTCCGACGAGAGATTTCTTCGCTTTTACCCTCAAAACAGGCCTTTCTTTCATTTTCTACCTACTTTAGCCCATCTGACAAGAGATCTGCCCTCCAATAGCGTCTATTAGCGTTCTTTTCTGAGCCCAATTTATGCCGAATCAAGCCAAACGGGGCTCATTCTGAAGTTTTTTAAAATGCGTGTGCCGGAATTGGGTGGATTTGTGCCGGAATTGAGGCTATGACCCATTCACTAAAAGAGGGTCTACGACGGAGAAGTGAGCTGAGCGGAGTGCAGGTCTCCTGTGATACGGTGACATAAATCAATAAAAATACCTAACGATAGAGGTCTGGAACTGGCATGAATATTTATGTTCACAAAAAATGAACAATGATTAAATAGTGAACATGTCATCCTGAAGGGACCTGAGCAGATCAAGAATCTCATCACGGGTTATCGTTAACATTCTCATGTTCCTATCTGATGTGCCTCACAATCATTTCCCTTATAGGTGAATTATATCTCCCTCTTACTGATCATTGCAAGTCAAAATAATCCATAGCCTTTTTTATGCCAGTATCCCACACATTAATCAGGTGAATATCTTTGCCATCACCGGTTATCACACTGCAACGAAAGAAAAGCCCGATCTTTTCCCGGCTTGAACGGGCTGTGCCGGGCTTACGTGCTGACTTTGGTGTGAAACGGATTGGCATCTTTGGTTCGTTTGCCCGTGGTGAACAAAACCGGACAAGCGATGTTGACGTGCTCGTAGAATTCGCACATGGCAAGGCGACCTCTGATAATTTCATGCAGCTCGCATTTTATCTTGAAGATCTTTTCTCCCGAAAGGTAGACCTCCTGACCGTCAAAGGTATAGACAGGTATATCCGATCCCGTGTGGAGAGCGAGGTGATCTGGATTGAAGGATGACTGGGTTTATATCCAACACATCCTTGATGAGATAAAAATATCTCCAATCTATTCGGGATACCATTACGTTTGAAGAACTCACCACAAACAAAACAACAGAGCATGCAGTTACCCGTGCCCTTGAGATCATTGGTGAAGCCTCAAAGAACATTCCGGAACAGATTAAAAAAGAGTATCCCCACATACCCTGGAAGTTCATGGCTGGACTTCGAGATAAGATCATCCATGGTTATTTTGGAATTGATTATGAGATTGTATTAGATGTTGTTCAAAACAAATTACCGGATCTTGAACCGCAGATCCGTGCAATCTGCGATGCGATGAAACCGGACGATTTACAGTGACCTATACCCTGGTTTTATTTATCCTTTCTTACACCTGTTTTCGCAAATTCCTTTTTAACCCCCAAAACAGGCCTTCCTTTCACTTTCCACCTACTTTAGCCCATCCGTCAACCGATCGGCCATCCAATTGAGCCCAATTGCGCACTTTTTAGAGCCTGATTTATATCGAATCCAGCCGAACGAGGCACAATATGCGGTTTTCAGAAAGTATATAGCTCCATTTTTCCCGAATTAGGCACTTTTTTAGAGCCCGGACTCTTTATAGGAAGGGGGTCTCCGACGGAGAAGTGAGTTTTGGTTTTTTACACTCATCCTCGTTGGATCTCACAATCCCCAAACCCCCAATTTCACGTCGGTATCCGATGAGAAATTTCTGCGCTTTTACCCCCAAAACAGCCCTTTCTTTCACTTTCCACCTACTTTAGCCCATCCGACATGCGATCTGCCATCCAAAAGCGTCTATTAGCGTGCATTTCAGAGCCCGAAAACTACCGAATCCAGCCTAACGGGGCTCATTATGAAGTCTTTTAAAATGCGTGTGCCGGAATTGAGGCTGTGACCCCTTTACTGATAGAGGGTCTACGACGGAGAAGTGAGTTGAGCGGAGTGCAGGTCTCTCATGGTCACGGACCGGAATATCCAATCCTAAAAAACAGGGGTTTTTCCCTATGACCTTTCTACCCCCTCACTCCGGTCCAGTGGATGCAGGGTAAGATCCTTCTTGCGGACCCGGAGATGGCCCGCCGGAATATTTTCGATCCGTCTCTGGAGCCGTAAGAGAATAGCAGTCTGGTCCGGGAGTGGCGCGACAATACCTCAACGGGATCCAGCCAGCGCAGGCTAGCTCCCGTCATCGAGAGTAGTCTTGAGGATAATATCTATCAACCGGGCTGTATCCGGCAATTGTTCCTGGAATTGCGGAGGAAGTGTGGGACCAAGATGGTATGTAGAGATAGCCATAGGCTTTGACATGTCCCTGAGTGCATATTCCGCGATCACCCGGTTCTTCTCCCGGCATAAGAGAATCCCGATACAAGGCTTATCCATTGCAGGATCGCGGAGCATGTCGTCAGCAGCTGACAAGTAGAAATTCAGTTTGCCGGCAAACTCCGGTACAAATGCGCCGATCTTCAGCTCGATGATAATATAACAATGCAACCGGGTATGGTAGAACAACAGATCGAGATAAAAATCCTGATCTCCGATTTCAAGATGATATTCGCTACCGATGAACGCGAATCCGATTCCGAGTTCGACCAGAAAATCCCGGAGCTTTTCGATAAGCGACTGGTGAAGTTCTCGTTCGGATTTTTCGGCACTTCGACCGAGAAAATCAAAAATATACGGGTCCTTGATCACCTCACGGGCAAGATCTGACTGCGGTGCCGGAAGTGTGATGGAAAAGTTGGTGACAGAAGCCCCAGCCCGGTTCACTAGTCCGCTGTCGATCTGGTGAACAAGTACATTCCGGCTCCAGCCATTACGGTTCGTTTCACGGATGTACCATTCCTGCTCTGCAGGATCCTTTACTTTGTCCAGAAGGGCAATATGATGATACCAGGTAATTTGTGCAAGCAGCTCTTGCACAATTGCGATGTCACGCCATGCCATGGCGAATTTCCGCATATATTTCAGGTTCCTGACCGAAAATCCCTTCATATCAGGAAATTCATGCATTAGGTCCGACGATAAACGATCAATGACCTTTGCACCCCAGCCCTCCTGCTTTTGCCGGGTCAGGATGTCGTCTCCTATCTGCCAGTAGAGGAGGACCAGTTCGCGATTAACGTATACCGCGGCTTTAACCTGTGCTGACCGGATCCGTTGTTTTAACGAGACGATAAATTCCGGGTAACCCTCAGGGAGATCCGGTACTGTTGATGAGGTTGCTGTCCTGCGTTTCATGGTTGAATCACGTTACTTATCCAGAGAGTCGGGAGTTGTGAGGATAAGGAACCCGGTTGGCGGTGTGAAAGTGATTGGTTGAATCTTTAACAGGTTTGGAGTCACGAGACTTATGTAGGCTGGGCTTTTGGTGTTTCTGCCTTAATCGAAGAGAGCAGATTGAGAAAAATTTCCGGCCCGGGTACAACATCGGGTTCAATGTCGGTGTCCGACGAGAGAAATCTCCTATTTGACCCCCCAAAACAGGCCTTCCTTTCATTTTCCACCTACTTTAGCCCATCAGACAAGAGATCTGCCATCCAAAAGCGTCTGTTAGCGTACATTTCAGAGCCCGAAAACTGCCGAATCCAGCCTAACGGGACTCATTCTGAAGTCTTTTAAAATGCGTGTGCCGGAATTGGGTGGATTTGTGCCGGAATTGAGGCTGTGACCCCTTTACTGAGAGAGGGTCTACGACGGAGAATTGAGTTGAGCGGAGTGCAGGTCTCTCATGGTCACGGACCGGAATATCCAATCCTAAAAAACAGGGGTTTTTCCCTATGACCTTTCTACCCCCTCACCCCGGTCCAGCGGATGCAGGGTAAGATTCTTCTTGCGGACCCGGAGATGGCCCGCCGGATTATTTTCGATCCGTCTCTGGAGCCTTAAGAGATGGGAGTCTGGTCTTGGAGTGACGCGACAATATTCATTGATGCAAATATTTTCTTAAATCCCATTTTGAGAAGTGGAACGGATGCTGCTGCCAGTGCCAGCTTTCTAAAAAGATCGGGAACGGCAACAGGACTTAAAGGTACATACACAAATAATCTGTATGGTGCTCGAAGAAACCCTGCTCTTTTGCGAAGAGATTGATGCAGACATCTTCATCAGATTTTTACATGAAAAGAATTGCCGTGCACAAAAGAAGCACGAGAGTTCCATCTTTGAAGAGACCGATATGTCCGGAACGGTTGGAAATTTAATACGATTGATCGAGACGAAGATGGAGTCAGAAGTACAAGAGAAACAAAAAGATATCGCCGGGCAGGAAGGATCAACTTCTGATCCCGGCATATCCGGATATCCTGCCCGCAGGAAGTTAACATTTGCGGAATCTAACGCAAAAATGTTAGCGCACCTGAAATCAATCCGCGATTATGTCGGGGGTATCATGACACAGTTCAAACCCGGTGATATCGTCTTTACGGAAGAGGATCTCAAGAAGATGGATGATCTGATACATTCCTGTTTCGATGATGATTCGGGGGATGATCAGGAGAAAATATTTATTGAAAAAATGATGATTCGCAGCGCTCTCATGAACCTCGAAGATAACGGGGTTGTCGAGACGAGGCCTGAGGGCATCTGCCTGATCAAAAAGATCGATCCCAATGATCTCATCGTTGAACGCGGTCCCTGGGGACAAGATGAAGTTGATCGCGAAACGCTGAAACAATACGGCATTGCCTTAAAACTCCACATCGATTTTGACACAGCAGCCCGAGTCATCATTGACCCGAGAATTCATTTTACCTGCACATTGAAAGAGGTTACAGAAGTTCTTGATGAGCTCGAAGTCGATGAATTCAGTGATGAGGAACTGAGGCACAACCTGTCCTTAAAAGGTCTGGCTATTGAAAGTGTACTGGGCGCAATCAAGACCGCCGGCAGGATTTCACTAACGGATCTTATTCGGAACATGAAGGAGGTTACTCCGGATATGATTGATGATGAACACCAGATAGTTGAGCATTTCACACCGGAATTTGTAACCGGAATCATCAGTGATTTACGCAAAATGGGAGTTATTGAGGGAAACGACCGGAAGATGCGGGTAGCCCGATAACAAGGATGCATTCAGTTGGTATCATCAAGAATATTATGCAGTCCTTCAATGACACGGGGGATTTTCTTTGTTATCGTCTCCCATAAGAGCTCATAATCAACACCGATATACCCGTGGATTACTTTGTCCCTCAAACCTGCAATGCTCCTCCAGGGAATATCCGGGTACTGTTCACGGATATGTTCTGGCAAAAGTTTTGTTGCTTCACCCATCACGGCAAACTTGTACAGTACTGCAGAAAGTGTCTTATCATCATCAACAAATTCTTCACATGAAATCCCTGCAGTAAAATCGTGGATAGCTTCTGCTGCCTGTAAGATATCATGCAGGAGCAGGGAATACTCCCTCATGCGTATACAACATCCCGGTAAATACCGTCACGTATCTCGGGACGAAGCGCCCGTGGGGTAGCAAGATCGACATGTCTCCCGATTTTTTCTTCGAGATACTGCGAAAGCTCAATGAGATCAAAGAGATCCGCTCCTTCTTTAAAATCGACGAGGATGTCCACATCGCTGTCAGCCCGTGCCTCTTTCCGGGCAAACGAACCGAACACGCCAATCCTGCGGACTTTATACCGTGCGGTAAGATCATCCTGAAGGGACCTGAGCAGATCAAGAATCTCATCACGGGTTATCGTTAACATTCTCATGTTTCTATCTGGTGTGCCTCACAATAATCATTTCCCTTAAAGGTGAATTTCTTTAATCCGTGATTGCACACTCTTTTAAAAGCACCGGAGCTCATCGGTGTCCGAAGAGAGATCTTCTAGTTTTTACCCCCAAAACAGGCCTTCCTTTCACTTTCCACCTACTTTAGCCCATCAGACAAGAGATCTGCCATCCAAAAGCGTCTGTTAGCGTTCTTTTCTGAGCCCGAAACATGCCGAATTCAGCCTAACGGGACTCATCCTGAAGTCTTTTAAAATGTATGTGCCGGAATTGGGTGGATTTGTACCGGAATTGAGGCTGTGACACCTTCACTGAGAGTGGGTCTACGACGGAGAAGTGGGTTGAGCGGAGTGCAGTTCACATGAGGCCTTGGACCGGAATGACCGTTCATGAAAAAAAGGGGTTCTTTCCCGTTGACCTTTTTACCCCATCGTCATTTCCCGCAACCAATGTCGGGATTCCACCGCCGAGAACATCGGGACCGTGTCGGGAGCCTTGTGTATCATTCTCGTATCAGATTGAGACACAAAAGGGTCTTGTGTCTCACCTGTGATACACAAGGGACCGTTGTATCTCATTTTTTTGATTTAGTGAGACACAACATTGTGCAGACAGTGTTTGCACAATTGTTCTGATGGGAATCTAGATGTAGAGTGCCACAATTAATGTCCGTTTTGTTGACAGGGTTTTTGTCCGCTTTTGATAATTTTTCGGTCTTTGTTGAAATTGATTTTGTACCTGATAAAAAAGTTGAACCGTGAGAATTTTTAAAAAAGAGCCCGGTAAAAAATAATTTACTTTATTTTCGCTGCTGCAATACTTGCCAGTTGTTTGGCGGTTTCGTAATCTGTCGCCGTTCCATTTGTCCAGAAATCCTGGTACACGTCCTTTTTTACAAACGAGATCAGGTACATCCGGGTATTATCGCTTTTATCGGAAATTACCAGTGCATTGCTGGAATCCCCGATGCCAGGTGCTGGTAATACATCGAGCGTCAGGTTTGCATTGTTTTCCGCGATTATCCCGTTCCTATATGCGTCGATGGTATTAGGGATGATGAGCGTGATATTTTCAGCAGTATATACGGAGATAATCTGTTCAAAGATCGTACCGGAAGGCGAATTCGGATCATTTTTCTGGAACATCGCGTAATACCCTTTCTTCCACCCGTGATCAACAGCCCAGGAACGCATTTCAGAGATATTTCTCTCGGATTTTACCACAATAGTCAACGTTGACGGAATTTCAGAAGGCTGTAATATCATCTGCGAGGGCTCGATTGTTGAGAGCTTGGTGCCGGTTGCCATTGATGGGGTTTGTGTTACCGGTGATACAGGTGGGGTTTGCGATGTACATCCTGCAATACCAACAGAGAGAATGATGAAACAGGTCATTAAAATTATCATTAAAGACAGGGACTGTTTTTTCATGTCTATCTGTACACCCATATGACGCGATTAATGTTTGTCAGGTATGCGTGTCTGAAGATCCTTCTTTATCCCGTTTCTGTGTGAAAACAAAATCAAAGTCCGGTAAATTTTTTGCATCAAAGGCCGCGTAAAAATTTGGTCGTGTCACAAGATCGGCTAAGATCCCACTGATAGCAAAGATACCTAAGCGTTCAATGATATCAATCTTATCGAAAATGGATTCCGTCAAACACAACAA
>JANYBK010000017.1 GCA_025360805.1 Methanomicrobiales archaeon | reverse complement strand
TTTGCCATTCACCCCGTATTAGGATGCATCCGCCGCCCCCGAAGGGACGCCCCCGCGGCGGATACATAACCGGTTTCGTTGTTGGGTTTGCGGTAATCCGTTTTCGATAAGATTGATATCATGGAACGCTTAGGTATCTTTGCTATCAATGAGATCTTAGCCGATCTTGTGACACGACCAAAAAATTTCGGATATTGGTAAAGTCTTGTCTCACCAGATTATACAAATGTGTGTTGTGAGTAGGTTGGAATTGATGTTGGAATAGTGTGTATTCGTGTCACATTAAAAGAGTTTGAATTTTTAACTTACCAAAAAACTATTCTTTAAAAAATATACATTCTGATTTCTTAGAAATCAGTCATAATCCTGAATTGATCAATCTCTTCCCTGTCGAGCTGCTCTAAGAACTCATCTGCCGCGTGACCAATGTCTTTGCTCGCGGTGATTGCACGGCCGACTACTAAAATATCTGCACCTGCCTTGAGGGCATCCTTTACTACATTGACCCGGACGCCGCCAGCGGTTGCCACAAGGAGCTTGCCGCCTGCTGCCTTCTTGATCGCAGGGATGTCGCCCCATGCATGGGCTGCGTCATCGGTGTCAATTGCACGGTGGAGTTCTACAATATCGGGCTTGACTTTCAGGCTCGCAATGACCTTTGCCGGGTTCTGCACATTGAGCATATCGACAATCGAGTAGATGCCAACCTTGCGGGCTTCGGCAATTGCCTTTTCCATGGTTGATACAGGTGCAAGACCAGAGACTACTACAGCGTCTGCGGTTGCATCTGCGGCCATCCGGGCTTCGAGGTTGCCGGTATCTAAAATCTTTAAGTCCGCAATGATGAACGCGTTGGGGCGGAGCTTGCGGATCTCGGAAATGACACCAAGGCCGAACTTCTTGATGAGCGGAGTACCTGCCTCGATGATGAGGTGGTCGTTATCAGGGAGTTCCTTTAATACCTGTGCAACCTTGCCCATGTCCACAAGGTCCATTGCTACCTGGAGATATGGTGCATCCCAGAGGCGCTGTACCTTGAATCCCATAATCGCATGGGCGGCACGGTCTTTCTCGTAAACGAGTGTCTTTGCGTCCGGGAATGCAGCGAGTGCCCGGTTGAGTGCGAGTTTCATAGCGCCATAGTTGTACCGGTAAAGGCGGTTGTAATCCTTCGCATCCGGGTGAACGAACACCGATGCAAGGATTGCAACCTTCTCAATGTCAACACCACTAAAGAGACCTTCTTCTACACAATCTGCAACTGCCTTTGCAACTGCAGCCTGCACAGGGCCGAACATCTCGTTCACCTGTGACATATCCTTTAAGGTGACCTTTGGGATCACGAGCGTGACTGGTTTTGTGAGCAGGTTCGGGCGGACAACTGCGAGCAGCGGGGTGTGCCCGGCCGACAATTGTGAAACCGCATTTGCAAACGCTGAACCGATCGGGCCTTCCTTATCGCCCATCAGCAGATCGATGTGCGCAATCTCTGCGCCATCGCCAATAAGTGCTTCTCCGACTAAATACATGGAACTCTCCTAATCCTGATAGTATGTGACGCTAAAGTATGATAAATATATCAAATCACGTGCATGTAGCAAAATCCAAATCTCACTTTTTCTGGTATTTTTTACCTGCCGAGAATGCCTTATCGATCGGCTTTCCAACATGCCAGTAAGCGGACTGAGCGTACACAATCGGGTCTATCTTTTCCGTATCCGGCTTCCCGTCCTGTGTGCATGCCTTCTCGAAATGGATCTCCATAACTTCACCGATGTGGAGCATGTGGCTCCCGCAATCAACGGACTTGAACAATTTGCATTCGATGTTGACCGGGCATTCCTCCGCTAATGGAGCGGTCTTTAACTTGCCATAGAAGGATTTGAAAACCTTCGACTTGTCTTCCTGTGCGCCGGAGACGAGCCCGCAGTGATCGGTCTCGACCACGTGCTTAGCTGACGGTACGTTCAGGCTGAAGGTCTTGTTCTCCTCAATTCCCTTTGCCGTGTACCGCGCCTTGTTGATCGCAACGCAGACCATGGGTGGCGCCATGCAGGCAACGGTTGCCCACGCGGCAGTCATGTAGTTGGCTTTTCCTTTCACGTTTGCCCCCACGAGCAGGGTGGGCATGACACTCATGTACGGCATCGGGCCGATGGTTATTTTTTCCATTTTGGTTTTCTCCGTCATGATGTTTGTAAAGGAGGATTTTAAGGGTATCTTTGGCGGTGGAACGGAATTTGGCATGCGGTTTAAAGAATCTGGGGTTTATCCCAATAACACGATATTTGGCATTGTAATCGGGAACAGGCCAGAGATCACACTTCAATGGATAATTTTTCGGATTATTCAAAAAAAATGTTTCATCAACAGTTATTCCGCGCATGATCAAAAAATATGGATTTTGTTTTTTTTCTCGCACGCCGAATCAATCAAGTTTCTTTTTTATCTCCCGTATGGTCTGGAGCATCTCGTCAGATAATGGGGTCACACGATACCCTAGATCGTTTTCGATCTGCCAGAACCCGCTCTTTTCATCAATATGCCCCAGACTGTAGCAGAAGAGTATGTAGAGGGGGATCGCAATTGCAATAACCATGGGGATTGTCAAGCCGAAATGGATAAGGAAGAAGTCCTCGAAGAGCTTGGCATTGGCAGTGATGATACCAAAGTTAAGGAGTATCTGGGTCCATGAAGTCCCCCGGGTGTATCGCTGTTTGAAGAGGGCAAGAGTGTAGAGAATACCTGATTTTTCTTTCATATATGCTGGTTGTCAATCCAACCTTATCAGGTAATTCGTATGGGCATTATTCAGGTTCACTCATTGCCAGCGAAGATTAAGTAGTTGATTTCCATAATAAAATCAATAAAAATCTTTTACTTTCGCGTCATTGGATCACTATGCTGGATGTATTATAATGATAAACCTGAAAATACCCCTTGAAAAAGCAATTCTTCAGATTAATGAAAGAATCAATGCTATATCTATGGTTAAAAAAAATCAACACGGTCTCGAATATTATGACTTTATCGGTTGGTGTTCAAAAACCTGGTCAGCGATTGATGCAATATATGATGTGGGTGATTACCATCCCGAAGAAATCCGGAATATCGGGCTCCAGAATTGTTCCTGTAATTCTCATCTTGAGGCGCAGATACTTGCAGACGTCTATCATTCCAAGCTGGTGGATTACATCACGGAAATTCAGGATTCGATGAAGGTTCCGGAATAAAAAAACTGGTATGGTCAGTTCCTGTCCCGATTTGCAATATAATACCCTATTAATAGCATAAAAATGCCGATAACAATAAAAGCATATGCCTGAAGTTCATCGCCTTTGGGTGGCGTAAGTATCACCAGAATTGCATCGCCAATCACAAAAATTGCCAGGAGGGCTAATCCGATCACGAATACTTTGTGCGAGTCCATAAAACATCACTGTATATACATGACATAGCACTGTTCGTTAAAAAAAGCGTTTGGATTGGATAGGGTGTTACCGGATCATCCGTACTGTACGATGATTACGGTTTCACGCAATCAACAACCCGGTCAGACCGGCCCGGCCGGGCTCGATGCATCTGCCGGAACGGCAACGAGCATCTCTATATCCATCCGGTCTGCCCGTTTCAATACCATATTCATTGCGGCTTTTTCATTCGGGGCTTCAAACATGACAACAGTATCGTACCTTCCCAGCGTCCAGTAGATCCCCAGGTATTTGACTTGTCCTTTCGTATCAGACTCGATGTCTTTGATATTCTGGGCAACAACTTCCTTGCTCAGCTGTTTTTTGAATTTTGCCAGTGCAATAAAAAGCATAACTAACCTCGTCCCTTTACAGGACAATTAACCTGCGAGAGGATGCTATTTTAAAGTTTGTTTTTGAAAATTACAAGCATAGAGATGGGAGAAAAAAGTGGACCTTGCGCATCGGTAACCCATCATTTCTGTGAATTTTTGTGATATCTTTATTGTGACGACCGGTTTTTGCTGCGGGTCATTTCATGAACGTGTGGGGTAGTGAAGGGAGGTCGCAAGGGTAAAATTTGTAAGGAAGTCGGCCGACGACATTTCGACACATTCCTTGATACGGTCCTTGACTCGTTGATAACGTCAGACCAGCAGCTGGCCGGACGATATATGGACTGCATGCCCCCCGAGAATAACCCGGTTGCCATTCAATGTGACCTTCACTGTTCCGCCCCGCGCTGAACACTGAAACCCGTCAAGCTCTGTTTTTTTGAGTTTTTCTCCCCAGTACGGCCCAAGGCAGCAGTGAGCAGAACCGGTAACAGGATCTTCCGGGACACCGATAGCAGGTGCGAAAAACCGGGAGACGAAATCAAAATGCGGGAGATCAGAAGCAGCAGTTACAATGATTCCACGCGTTGGAATCGCTGCGAGTGCAACCATATCGGGTTCAAGTGTACAGAGATCTGCTGCTGACGGGAGCTCGGCAAGGATATCCAACCGGTTCCTTCCTACAAAAACCGGGGGAATTCCCAGTGCCTGATCAAGACCGGGAACTGATGCCGCAGAAGTGACCGGCTCTGCGGGAAAATCAATGGTTATCCAGTCATTATCTTTTTGAGCAGTGAGTGTTCCGGATTGCGTTTCAAACGCGATCGCTGATTTCGGATTCTCGCGACCGGTTGTCCACAACGTGAATGCAGCAGCGATTGTCGCGTGACCGCAGAGGTTCACTTCACGCTCTGGAGTAAACCACCGCAGGTTCCAGTTGCCCGGACCCGGATGCAGGAACGCAGTCTCGGAATGTTTCATCTCACCGGCAACCTGTTGCATCCAGGCCGGATCTGCCGGACCGTCCATGATGCATACGGCCGCGGTGTTTCCGCGGAACGGAGTACCGGTAAAGGCATCTACCAGATGCAGCTCATGAGTCATAATAGTGAGATGGAATTTCGAATTCTTATAACTGATTGGGCTCACGGAGCCGGAGTCTGGATTGCCGGGAGATCTTCAGGTGTTAAACCCTTTTCGTTGTAACTGGTCCATACTAATGATCAGAAGTAATTTTTATGAGAACAAAAAAACCGTGCCCGGTTTGCTATCGCAATCCGAATGCTACCATTAAGAGACAGAATAAGAAAATGTGGGGTTGGTGAGATTTGAACTCACGATCGACGGGTCTCTCCGACATGCATCAGTGCTCCAACGGGTCATCATCTTTTCATCAGTAGACCCATTGTTCATCATCTGCGAGCACAAAGAACGCAAAGACCGC
>JANYBK010000007.1 GCA_025360805.1 Methanomicrobiales archaeon | reverse complement strand
AGAACGTCCTATTTCTTGCCGTATATTGAGAACTACTTGATCTGCATCTTTTACACCGAGTTTCTGCATAATATCCCCACATGCTTATTTGGGGGTGCTCCTTTATAAATTTACTTTAAAACTTATGTCGCTATGTATAACAATGAGATCATCCCATTCAGGATATTATCTTAGCCGATCTTTGGACACAATCAAAAAATTACTAAAAAAGAGGTTAAAACACGGCAATGTATTATGGCTACTCAACAAAACAGAAGGGATCTTCGGCAAGGAAATCACCATCCGCTGAATGCGCCCGTACGCGGCACCCCCCTCCGCAGAGATCACGATGACTGCATGCCCTGCATCGGGCCTCTTTTTCCCGGAAGCGGAAAAGGACAGGATTATCTGAATCTTCCCAGAGCTCGCTGAATGTCCGGCTCCGGATATTTCCCACAAGAAATTCCGGTGAGCGGGCGAACTGGCAGGGATATACGTTTCCCTGTGCAGGGATATCTTGCCCGTCACAAGAATACCGATCCCGGTTCTGATGCAGACTGCAGCTGCGACCACTGCTGCTCATCGTGTTGCAAGCGGGATGCTGCACAGCCCTGGTCATCTACATCCTGACGCAGAAAGGAGAACACCTCACACACGATGCCATGAGCAATCCGGATTACTGAGGATGCAGGGAATCGTAAAGGTTTCCAGTTCTGGTTACCCAAGCGAGAACGTCCCATACTTCCCGCCTCCACCCGGGTGCAGGGTCACTGTCCCGCTGCGGAGAGCAGAAATTGCCTCAGCAACCTTCGGGTGGATTGCCCGAATCTCCGTAACCGGAACATCGATGAGCACAGCGATCTCATTGCCAAATGCAGCTATGAACGAGGCATAGATTGCTTTGCACTTCTTTGTATTTGGTGACGATGATTTCTCCATAGTCTGGATGATCTGGCCGAGAGGAAGCACGTGGACATACGTAGGGCGGGAAAGGGGCTTTTTTCCACCTGACAATTCCTTTGCCCGGTCTGCTACGCCTTTTTTTATGATACCATCATCAGCCGGGCAGCGCCATGCATGGCCGATGGCCTGTTCAAGCGTGTATTGGGTGAAGCAACGGGTGCAGGCCGTACGGTTGTATTTACCCTCCTCCGGAAAGAATCCCGCATTCATCTCGATTGCCCCATTTTTTATACTCGCCAGAACATCTCCGGGGGTCTGGCTCGGGATCCGAATGCGGTTGAATTCGCGACCCAGCTTATCCGGGTGTGGACTGTGGGCATCGGAGTTTGTGAGGAAGGGGATCATGTTGAGCTCTGCAATCGCCGCACCATACGAACTGTCCGCTGAAAGGCCCAGTTCCAGGAAATCAATCGGTTCACTTCCATAGCAGTCGGCAACACTGGTACAGTAGGCATACATTGCAGTCCACGGCGTAAACGCATGGGCGGGGCCAATCATTGCTCCAACCTCATGCGCATACTGCGCAATTTGCTCTCCTGACAGGTAGACATGCGGGCGGCCGCTTGTTGAAAAACTTTTACAGGTGCCTTCCATGAGGTCTTGCAAAGCGGCAAACTGCGAGAAGTCTTCTGCCATGATCAGGTGATGCACCCTTCGCTGGTCCTCGACTTCACCGGTCGGTACGATGATAATCCCGGATTCATTTTCCAAAAAGGGCTCCCACGTCTTACGCCAGATCGGGTGGAGTGCGTCACCTGTGCCCAGTACCTGAATACCTTTAGTTACACATCCCACAATCAGCTGCTCCGGCTGCATAAAGCGGGAGACCGCAATCGAGTACGGGGAGTGTATATGGAGGTCAGCCGTTGCAAGCATCGCTACTGATATTGTTAATTTTTACTGGATATAATGTGAAGCATTACAATCCGATACAATTCAGATTCATAAAGATCCGCAGGGACAAAAAACATGAGCGAACAGTATTGCCGGACTTTAAGTCCGCTACCTGTTCGAACTTCACTAGACACAGATTCATAAAAACTGGTTTATCAACCCCGGGTACAGACACACCAATAAAGCCGAATTTATGCTTCCGGATAACGGGATAATCCGGCTGGGGGATTTATGAATACATATCGTAAACGCACAAACGGGATTGCAATGTTCATAGTGGCCATTGTCGTCATGACAACTGCCCTCTCGGGCATTGTCGCGGCCGAAACTGCTTCAAACCATGCAAAGACGCAGGTACTCCTGTATCTCGTAGGCAGCGATCTGGAAACAGAACACGGGACAGGGACTGGGGACCTTGAGGAGATCGCTGCTTCATACGAAATCGCTACTTTAACAGAAAATTTCAATCCGTCGCAACTGGACATCGTAGTGGCATTCGGCGGTGCGAAAAATCCCGGGTGGCAGGGAATGAAAATTGCAACGGCCGATCAGCTCATGGCGGATAAAAAGACAGGGAAATTCGGAAACGGCAATTACCTGTATTCCGATCCGGATGCAGATATGGGTTTAGAACAAAGCCTTGAAAAATTCCTGAGCGTTGTCAAGGCTTCGCGGACTGCAGACAGGACGATCCTTATCCTCTCGGATCACGGCAATTCCTATGATGGAATAGGCATTGACGACAAGACCAAAAACGGGTTGAAAATGGGTGACATCGATAACGCGTTGAAAACATCAGGAATGACGTTTGATCCGGTCATGTTCGATGCATGCCTCATGGCATCGGTAGAAGTTGGAAAGACAGTCCAGCCGTACACCGGTCTGATGCTGGGATCCGAAGAGATCCAGCGTGGAAGTTACTCGTATTCCAATGTTATAGATCCCCTTGTAAGTAACGTAAACACCGATTCCCGGACCGTAATGAAAAAAGTTGCCGATTCATATATTGATTCTAAAGGTAAACCCAAGGCTAAAACCATGTCAATCATTGATGAGACAAAGATGACCGCTGTCCGGAACAGCCTCGATGATCTGGGTGCAAAACTCAACACCGTTGCAGAAACGGAACAGGGGCTGCATGACTTAAAATCTGCCTATAACGATGCCGTCAGTCTCGGCGTAATGGATGGGAGCAAACCGACATCTGTGGATCTCATCTCACTTCTGGAAAATGTCAAAAAGAAGAGACCGGAATTGGCCGCCGATGTGGATAGCACAATCAGTATTGTCAGGTCTGCTGTTATTTATGAGCGGCATAATGAATACAGCCCGACAGTATATGGACTCTCCATTGCTTCTCCGGATGCGATGGATCTTCAAAAATACAACAAGTACGGGGAAGCGGTGAAAGTTGCTCCGGGTTGGGACGCCTTCTTTATGAAGATGGTAGAAGTGTCCCAGAAGAGTTCCTCTGATACTACATCAGTAACGACCACTGTTGCGCCGCAGGTTCCTGAAGGGACTGCTACCTCTCGATCGGACAGCACCAGTGAACTGGATAAAAAAATGTCAACGGTCTCCAGGCCGGGTTTTGTCAGCAGGGGAAATGGCACCTATGAACTCAGTGATCCCTATGGTAGTGCAAGCGTGTATACGGCTTATTACATGATCAACGGTTCTAATGCACTGTCAATCGGAACACAGCCGGTTACTTCAGGTAAAAACGGATTATATTATATCCCCGAATGGGACGGGCAGTGGTATTACTTCCCCGGCAATAAGGTAAATAGCGGAACCTTATGGGACCAGATCTTATCCTTCTTCAACGGCCCCGCACCAAAATCTCAACCCTTCCTCGTTGATATGGAATTCGATGACACTACATCTGGCGGGTATGCTGAATACAATTCCTGGATCTCTATTCAGGATCCGAACCGGATTTCCGAAGCAACGCTTGTTACCTATGTCAACACAAGTACTAACCACCCTGAAACAATTATCACTCCCTACGTTATCACAAGGGATGGAAACGCACTATTCGGCGGGGATATGGAAAAGTTTGAGACGGGTTCACGGGTTACGAGTTACTCGTATGGTTTCGATCTGATGACAAATACACCTCATGAATATACTCTTTCGCAGGTAGTGATCGGATCGGACACGGCAATGACATATGCAATTCTACCCGATGGCATCTATGCTGCCGGTATCATGGCATACAATGACAACGATAATGAGGTCAATACCGATCAATTCCGTATCATCACCATCAGGAACGGAGCTATAATCAGCTCCGTCATAGGACCGCTCACAAAGACCGGGTAAACAGAATATGTACGACCCTTAGAGCAGATATCAATGTGGATAGGGAACCCATGTCTCCTTTTTTCATAGAATTATAGCAGCCGGTATCAGCAGGAATGCCGGACATATCAAAAAGCCCTGCAAGAACCCGGGTGTCCATCGGTACTTTGGTTTAAGCAACCTGAAAACCTGAAGCAGGAACGCAATATACCCCCTCAATAGATCATAAAACCTAAGGAATGACAATCCGTGCAACCTCTAGTTTATCGAAACAATCTGACAACGCAAGTGACTGGTTTTTCCGACTCCCGGCTGGTACCAGACTTCGACATCGTTGTCATAATGATCGGAAAGACGTTCAATAGACGGTACGAACTGGAACTTTTTTAAGATATGCTGCATGATAGGCCTTGGCATCACTACACGGACATCGTAGCCTTCCGTCAGCCACCTCTGGAGCAAGGCCTGGGTATGGCCCTCGTTCCGATCCCGCGATATGATATAATGGAGGTAGAGCCTGTTGTCTTCATACATCTCCAGCCACCCGGAGAAGAGTCGTTCTGAAAAACCCAGTGTATCACTCGCGTGTGTGCCGGTCTCGATTCGTTGTGCGGTCATATGGATCAGTTCCTTTGGGAATCTGACTGTTGGGGAGATGGGGATATAATCCAAAGGAGAGGGTGGGGCGAAAGTGAAAATTGTGTGATTCAAACGGGATTGGGTCTTCAGACGGAATAACAAAAAATGAGTTCTCCTCTGATGTGTGTGGGTAATATCTGTTATCAAAAATTTGTTTGTGATGTCCCCCGCCTCAGGGCCTCCCCGAGGCACGGCGGGGCAAGAGTGTTTCAAAATTTTAGTCATTAAAACCGCCGCGGGGGCGGCGGCGTTCATCCGATTCTGGTGTATGGGGTATCATCTATCTTATAAGGAATCTACTCAACTCTTACGTAGCCCATTCAAATCAGTGATGACCCAAAAAATGAGGACAGATACCCCGCATGACTGCGCGTGCGAGCTCGGACGGTCAAGTCATTCCATATTGGTTAACCGTCCTTTCAGTTCCCCAGCATCCTCTTTTTTAGCTTCCATCAGGGCAGAGATGACCGCATCGGAAAAGACCAGCGCGAGCGTCTCGAATAACGTCCCCAAAGGAGCAAACGCAGACGAGACTGACCGGTACTGACCGGTCATCTGCCGGACCTCAAACGAGGTGTGATCCCCCCTATAATATCCGGTGAGATCCCCAAGGTTCACTATATAGTCTGCGATCCTGCTGATCTTCGAGTTCGGAGAGGCTGTGATGAGGCAGATCGTGCCTCCCAGTCCTTTGACCGTAGCACAAAACGTAGCCATAGATACCGTTTCACCGGATCCGGAGAAGACCACCATCGTATCACCGGGTTCCAATGCCGGAGTCACGGTCTCACCGACCACGTACACATCATAGCCAAGATGAAGCAGCCGCATGGCAAACGCCCGGGCAATCAAACCAGAGCGGCCGGCCCCTGCCACATACACACGTTTTGCCTTCAGCATCTGGTCAAAGAATGCTGATGTCTCAACATTGTTCAGCAGAATTGCCGTCTTTTTTATCGACTCTGCCATCTGCTCCATGAATACCGGTATATCAGAAAATTCGTCAGTCATTGTCCTACAGGCATATTTTGTACCGGGTGATATGAGGGTATCGGTATGATATGTCAGAAGGGAAGAACAAAGGAGAGCGATACAAGGAAAAAATATCGCTCCGCAATTGATGAGCAACATTTACGTTAAAGCATTACCATCATCTGGACAATGAAGCGGATCACAGCAGTTGCACGCGGTGATGTGCAGGGTGTGGGATACCGGTATTTTGTCACAGGTTGTGCACGAGCGGCAGGTGTTACAGGGTATGTGAAAAATCAGCCGGACGGTTCTGTTCTAATTGTTGCGGAAGGTAAACGGACAGCACTGGATGCTTTTGTCCGGATGGTAAAGGCAGAGGGGGATGAGGTTATCTGCGTGGATGAACTTGAGGTGACCATGGGAAATGCAAATGGGGAGTATGCGGATTTTGGGGTGAAGTGGTAAGAAGCCAGGGAATACCTGTGAGGTAGATTGGGGGTCGAGCGGTGAATTTTGTTACCGCATAAATATGGATAAACGAAAGGACTGCATCGAAATTTTTCTGTAAGATGCGTTCAGCGAAATCTGCATCAAAACAAAAAAAGTGGTCCGACACCCACTCAACCCTTTTGATTTTTGCAGGTTTTCACTCATTTTTACGAAGTGAAATGCAAGTGACTATGCAATTATGTGATTGTAGGGGTCAGGCACATATTTTACAAAAACCGTGTAAGCCGCCAGCTCCTGCCGGGAACTGCTATGATGCAAAACCTCATACCCTCCAAGCACCAGAACACCAATGCAGGTGATCCTTTTGACACAATCAGGTATGGTTCAGACAGGAGATATTGCACGGAATTTCTCGTTAAAAGACCAGAACGACAAAACGTTCGATCTCTATGAACAGGCCGGAAAACGCATACTCCTTTCCTTCCACCCGCTCGCATGGACTGAGTACTGCGCAGCCCAGATGAAATCGCTGGAGGAGAACCGGGACGTGCTCCTCGCTAATAACTGCGTGCCGGTCGGTATCAGTGTCGATTCTGTACCCTGTAAAAAAGAGTGGGCAAAGAGCTTATCGATAAAGCATACCCCGCTGCTCTGCGATTTCTGGCTGCATGGTGCTATCGCCATGAAATACGGGCTCTTCCGGGACGAGAACGGTTTTTCCGAGCGGGTGAATGTAATCGTTGATGAGAAGCAGAAGGTTATCTTTGTGAAGATCTACCCGCTGCATTCAGTACCGGACATTAAGGAAATCATTGCGTTCATCGACAAGGGATAACCTGACGGGGAATAGTCAGATGTGGACGGCTGAATCGCGACGATTCAATCTTCCCTTTTAATTATTGAAGAAGAAGCATCATATTCGGGACCGGTTCAAACCCGATATTTTCATACAATGGGCGTCCGGCATCGCTGGCGAAAAGGTACAGGCGTTTGATTCCCTGACTCCTGCAATAATTTGCCGCTTCCTGCGTAATGTCCCGGGCATAATACTGATGCCTGTACTCTTTTTCCGTATAGATACTATGGAGAAATGCAACCCGGAGTGAAAGATCATGGGGAACCGGGACATACGAAACGATACTAATCGCACCGCTGGAAACGATTTTGTCTCCAATCTGAATGACCCATGAGATACAGGTTCCGGATTTGAATTCATTGGTGAGTTTTTTTGCATATTCCTTCTCAAGTGATGCAAGTCCTGACGGGTCTGTCGGAATATCTTTTCTTTCCCAAATTTCTTCAAACATCATCCGGTGATGTTTTGAAAGAACAGGGATATCGTCAGGTGTGGCAACCCGTAAACATACTTCCCTGTTACCGTTCGGCTTGTTCATCAATCATACCTCGATACCGTATTGAATGATATCAAAGTACCCCTTTTAGAAACCGGGAAAGTCATGGTAATCATGACAAGAAAACAGGAAAAGAAAAAGTGATTATGTTCCGTAGAACCATCACCCGATATAACTGAGCTCTTCGTCTTTTAACTTCTCGCCTTCGACAAGACCCTCAATGACCTTTTCCATCTCTGAAGCCCTGTCATTAAGTTTCGTTGGATCGACGGGCACATCGATCAGTTTCGAGAGTATACCCAGCACATTAGCCGCGCTCATCGGATCAACGAGGTACCCGCTCGTCTCACCCATCAGGCAGACTGCATCAATACCACGCTGTGCTGACAAGCCCAGCATAAGACCGGCAGCACCGATGATCCCGCCACCCGGTTCCTCACGGTTGAAAGTGACGCCGGCTTCTTCAAGTTCCGGGCGCAGTTCTGCACGGTTCACAGCACCCAGAACCCGGGGCTCGTTTACGAGATGCCCGACACCAAAACCACCTAATGTGTAGATACGTTTTACCTTGAGTTCTTCGGCAATTTCGCAGTACTGATCAGCAAGGATGTAGTGCCCTTCATTCGAAGTACTCTGATGGTCGCCTACAAGAAAGATGATGTCGCATCCATCTGACTGGTAAAGAAAAAGCTCGTTTCTCGCGAGACGGGCAAGACCCGTTTCGTCGAGAAGCACCTGAGGGGGAAAATAGATTGAGTGAATTTCACCGATCTTCTCAGCCTTGAGCATATGGATCATATACTCGGCTACCAACTTTCCCACCTGACCGATACCGGGCAATCCTTCAATAAGGATGGGATCTACAGGTTGCTTATCCTTGAAATTCTCAAGGTAGCTGACAGTGATGTCCTCAATCATGCTTTACTTAGTCTCCGGTACTTACCGTATTTGTCTTCAGGTGAATAACGGGCCGGATGGGCTACAACTGTTAGCTTGCCACAGGAAGGACAAGTTAAAGAAAGGGTATAGATCTGGTCCACCGGGCAGCGCCGGATCCGGCCACTCATTGACTCTTCCCTGATTTCGGTTTCTTGATAAGTTTGCCTTCGCCGTCAGATTTCTCTACGACTGCAATGGCTGCGTTTGCTGCCTTTTCTATCGCCTTTTCCGCCTTCTTGTAGTCCGGAGCAGTCACCTTGATCCGGTAGAGCGGTGCACCAAGATACAAAAGCTCGATGGTAACGCCGGCAATCTTTGGCTCTGCGCTTTTTAACGCCTTTTTGATCACTGATATCCCGTCTGAGGCAGAACATGTGAGATGCAGATGACCTGTTACTTCGACACTGGGAACCTTGACATTTTCCTGTGCTACATGCAGAAGTGCATCGGAAACTTTCTTTGAAAAACCCAGTTTCTTAATCGTTGTTTCAGGGTCAATGACGAGGTCTTCAAAGACCGGGTGGAAAGATCCGTATTTACTGAAGATCTCATCTTCAATCTTTTTCGCATCTTCACCGGACTGTTCCGCTGCAAACCCGAGCCACTTCTGCGCTTTAGACTCGTTCTTCCACTCACGGATCTTCTCGCGACGCTGATGTTCATTGACATCTTTTAAGGACAGGTCAATGTGACCACGACTCCGGTCAACATTGAGCACCTTGCAGACTATCTTCTGGCCCTCGCGGATATGATCACGGATATACTTGATCCATCCGGTTGCAATTTCAGAGATGGGGATGAGTCCTGGGCGACCCCCATACTCATCCAAGGATACGAACGCTACAAAGTCCTTGACATTTACTACAGTGCAAACGACAAGTTCTGATTCCTGTGGCCACTCTCTGTCCTGCATGGGTAGTATCACTTGAGCTCTGAGACTATCTCAGCTTTGATGCTTGCCTTGCCGCCGGCAGGGGATGCAAGATCATGTCCGCAGACTATGCACTTTACGGTGGTGCTTGCCTTTTCAAAGACAGTCTGCTCGTTCTCACAGTCAGGACACTTTACTTTATAGAATTTACTCCGGTTCTCCCGAATCACGCTTACCATAATCGCTCACTCCGTTAATTCAAACTTTGCGACACGGAAACCCTTGCGCAGATGCGCCTTTCCGCAGGTGACACAGCGGTACCGGACGTTGATCTTCTTCGTCGGCTTGTCGCCGCCGGGCACCTTGGAGAATTTACCCATGTTGCCTACTTTACCTCTGCGTGCCTTCTGACGGTCAATCCAGTGGAGGCCGGTTGTTTTGCCTTTCTTTACCTTCTCAACCTCATGAATCTGATGAGTCCGACAGAAAGGGCAATAGGTGTTGAATTTCGCTGGCATTTTCATAAAATTTTCACCGATAAGTTGGATATAGAATACTAATATTATTTGCAAAGATTGATATTTAAGACTATGTTGCGTTCACTTAAGACCGCAGCATTCCGCTCTGGAAGCGTCACTATATCTCCTTTTGAAAGAGTATAAATCCTCCCATCCACTCCCATGAACGAGTCCATGTCTTCAAGTGCGCGGACAAGGACGCAGGGATGGGTGCGGGGCAGATGTGCCTTGTGTTGCGCAGCAACAGGAATAGCAGAGGTACCCGCATCTTCAGATACGGGTTCCGGTTCGCCGCTTTCGTCCCCATCCATTTCCGCAGTTACCGGGATCCGGGGGAGATTGTTAAGGGAAATGCCCTGGCACTGAACGATCGCAGCAGTGATCTGGTCAAACATCTGTCTTTCTGCAGGGATCATACGTTTTACTTCCTCGCGATCATAATAATTGCCCTCGGCGTGCATGATGGTGAGGGCAAGGATCTTGCGGGAACGGATGGCAAAGAGCTCATGAAGTGTCTCTTTTATCGCCAGTGTCTCTTCAATTAAAGAACGGGCTTCATCTGACAGGGGATCATCGAGAGCATATACCTTTGCCATAAGCGATGAGAGCTCTTCATGCCCGCGCTCGAAAATATCCGGAGCTGTAGATGTCAGCCTTCCCGTCTCCCGCTCGGATAGCAGGATACCACGCAGATCGTCAAGCTTCATCATTTACCTCAGGCAATCTCTGCCATACCCCGACAGCAAAGAAATACTGCAACTGCTTCCGGTACAGTATTGATGCCTTTTAAGATCTCATAAGTACTTCCGAGCATCGGCATCTTAAGCGCAATGCGGCAGTCAACCTTAACATCCCGCGTTCCAAAGACAACTGCATCCGTGAGCGGGTCGAATGTATGCAGCTCGCGGAGTTCCAGTGGCTGAACCCGCATACCGCTCCCGCCATGCAGCGATGTGGGCAGGCGGATTAACCGTTTTGTATCCGTAGTAACTGGTTCGTCTGCAAGCGCTGCATGAGATAGCAGGTATTTTTTAAACTCGCCCTCCTGCTGGGCTACGACTACGGACAGAACACGGTTGGTTTTTAAAATGCCGGGGGATGGATGATTTTTTATTTCGGTCAGGATCTCTTCGCGTTTTTTTAAAAAAGCGATCGCTGACTCTTTTCCTATACCTTCAATACCTGTGAGATAAGCCATGGCGTCCTGTTCGGGAAGTGTGCCTGTCCATTGGATATACTCGACAAGCGCAGCCTTGTACCGGTTCGACCAGCCGGATGTTTTTGATTCGTTTCCAGTCAGCATGACCGTCGGATCGATCCCAATCCCACAGAGATAATCGATCAGCTCCCGTCGCTCAGCGCTTCCCCAGCCACGGAACGCAAGATCCCGTACATGGACATGGTAACCCCGTCCTCCTGAAAAGACCAGTTCTATGGTCTTTTTATCCATCCCAAACTCCTCGAGCAGCATGGCGATGAGTTTTTCTGTCTCCTCTTTTACCCGTGCGAGCATCTGGTCTTATGGGCCACGAACGATATGATCAGCATCGAGATC
>JANYBK010000229.1 GCA_025360805.1 Methanomicrobiales archaeon | reverse complement strand
TATCTCTCAACGGTTAAGAAAAATGACCGGCCGGTTCTCATATCGCTTGTCGGCGCATTTCAGGGAAATCCATTCACACCTACTTGCGCTCACAGGACCGGCTGAATAGTTACAAAATAATATTCAATTATACCAATTTTTGCTTCTTCTTAAAATTTTAGTCCATTTTACCAAAATGTGCTCAATCCCGAATTATTATGTTAGATCGCTTTTTTCAAACAATCGCATTTCAAGATTAACTAAAAAAAATGATTATCTAAGAATTATTCTTAATTAATTAAAAGTGAAACAGGAATAATTTTCACATTTTCAGCACTTATATTCTCCTTAAGAGGTGCAAGTTCTTCTTTAAAATCACATATGATGAACTGTGCACTTTCTTTATCAGATACAAGAAATTCAAAGATAATCCTCTTTTTTGTGATATTTAACCGAATTGACTCGATTGCTCGTTGTCCTTCCCAATGCATAATTGAGACAATATTCTCGTCGCACAACAATTTTTTTCTTATCTTTGAGTACAGTTCACCGGCATCATTTTCACGTGCCCGGCTTTTTGTTTTATCCAAAGCATCTGATATTCGGAGAAGTACACATAACTTCTTCAATTCTGGATTTTCAGGTAGTGTAGATTTTTTTCTGTGCCTCAAACAGATCTCACATATGACATTAAGATCGCAATCAGTAAATATATCCTTAAACATTCCATCCGTTTGCATCCCTTTAAGAATTTGGACGGTATATTGTTCGTGCTTATCACGCGCTTCTTTTTGCGATTGGACATCAGGACAATACTTTTCCTTATACGACATCGCCGCATTCCCAAGATCGTGAAATAATGCTGACCAATTCAGGAGAGTTTGTTCATACTCATTCAGACTTGAAAGATATCCAAGGAGACGGGCATTGGCAAGAACAGTTTCTACATGGTTCCAACCGTGTTTAGTCAGATTGTATGCTATAGGAATATCCTTAAAAATCTGCGCTATGTAACCAATCGCATCAGATTCCAGGTTCGAAATCGTGGGCTTGGTGATCTTTTGTGAGTTCGAAATCGTGGGCTTGGTGATCTTTTGTGAGTTTAAAACCGTTACGATATCCGCCATCTGTTTTTTAACATCTTCATAATCCCTACCATTGACCTGAATATTTAATGCCGTATCATGTCCAAATGCTTGACGATATTGTGGCAGCATCAATGCAACCGGAAGAGAATTAATCTTCCAGTAATTGATCACTTGGATAACAGTACCCTCTGAATTGATCCCGATACCGTATGGAGTTTTTGGGATTTCTGAAAGAGAGCAGGCAAGGTCCAGTTGTTTTAATCCACCCATTTGTGACTCGTTCCATGATTTTAATCGATCAATGGATGTCACAGAATTGTTTCTGGACGATTCCAGAACTAATGTGGAATTGGGAATTCTGGGAATATTCCTATCATCTGCAATTATTTTTTTTAGTAATGATCGGCTGTGCTTTTTTTCAAGGTCCAGCCATTCGGCATCCCGCTCTCTCTTTTCGAAAGGGCAGAACTCATCTTTTTCGAGAGGAAGCTGTGATGGATCCCTATCACAAATTGCTCCCCGTGATCCCCAGAAAAGTGAAAAGTCGTCCGGGTTGCCGTAATGGCAATATTGTTCACTCCCGATTGAAAAGATCAGCTCGGCCCCGGCATCAATTGCCTTATTGTAATGAGTGATTGCACGTTTGTGATGGTCAACGAGAATAATTCGTATTCCCGTATCACATAATTCACGGATTTTTTGAATTGCCGTATCTGCAGCGGAAAAATTAAGGTTAACTTGAATTGGAAGAGGAATATCAACAATTACGATAAGGGATAATTGAGAGTCATTAAAAGATGTATGTAAAAACGTATGTCCCCAAAAAAATTCTGGAGAACCTGTTCCACAATCTTCAGGGATTTGATTTTTTGAGACGTTCCTATCCCCTCTTGGAAGGGAATCTACATACTTACAGTAGACATCGTGGTCGAGATTAATATCATATCCTTCTCTTTCTAGATTTTTAAAAGATATCGCAGTCATCGTGATACCGTGACCGTCAGTACCGCCAAAAAGGATTGCTTTTTTCTTTTGTTTTTCTTCAGTAATCATCTATCATCATCTCCCAATTTCAGAAACTCTTTCCATACTTCGATTCGGGTAAAAAAGCCATACCTGACATAGTTCTCTCATTCCGGCATCTCCACCGGCGCCACCTCAATTCTCTTAACCTCAACCAGTTTCGCACCAGCTGCATCCATCTCTGCCGGAGTCATCTCCCGGTCCCGCAGTGCAAGTGAAACCTCCGGCATCACGAGCAGGTAAAAGCGGCTGCCTGTGTCAAGAATCTGGTGGATCAAAGGAACAGGCAGCACACCAATGTAGAGGTTCCCTGGTTGAATCTGATCCCTGACCAGATGGGTCACCACCTCGCCATCAAAGCTTTTTTCCCTGAGCCAAGCGATGGCCCCCGCATGTCGCGTTACGATAAATATCATTCAAGTAACCTCATGATTCAAGGGATATAAAAATGGTCATTTGATCCTTAACGGAGTCTGCAATAAAAAAATCGGCCTATGGGAACGGGATCGCCCCGTGTATCGATTCACATGTATGTCCCGTTTCATAAAGGGGGGTCAGACAATGGACAATCCCCGGTCCCACAATGCAGGTTACCATGATTCCCAGCACGAAAATCACGAGGACAAGGACCACGGTAAGAACAATGTAAATGAGACTCTTCTCTTTTTTATCAAGACACCACATTACGTTACCTTCATTATGTTGACTAATCTCATCATTACGAGGTATTTTTCAGGATACGGCAATTATCGAGTGCTACTGCTTCTCACATATCAGGGAAATCGCCGGAACAATAACCCTTAAACTACGATTACATTCCCGCATATGAGCTCCTTTACTTACCCGTAAAAACCGGAATCCTGCGGCTAACAGGCGCACTCATAATCACGGGTAGACTATCCCAGCCATTCAAAATCAGTGATCTTCAACTACCAGTATCCCAACCGGATACGTGAAACACGAGAATTCATTTTGTCTAACTTAATTTTGTGAGAGAGAATCCGTCACAAAACACCCTGCCTGAAGAGTCCTTCCTCAATGGAGATCCTGATGAATAAGTATCTCCATCCCGACGGGTCACAAGTTGATTGTTTCCTTTCAACCTGCCCCATGTGCCTTTTATCGTAGTACCCGACGAAGTATAGGAATATGTTCCATCGGCGTTGAATTGGTACACGAAAGTATTCTTCCCGGTCCATCCTATGGAAATTGCATCTCCCCATTTTCCCACGAAATTTAGATCGCTTCCTGAGGGGGTCATAATTTTCCGGTCGTCCTGTGCTTTTGCTTCCTGCGCAGCCCGTTCCATATTCTGGGCTGCCTGATGGATCATGGGATTGACCACGAATAGGAATACAAAGCCCACGAGAATTACTGCGATTGTCAGAATCCCGATGATCATCAGTGTTTTTTCATTCGTTGTCCAGTCTGTCATAGTAAATAAGTCCTTTAAAATTTCTGATTATGCCTGAATGATTCATCCAGTAGTCAGAATACGGTACATACGATACGGGAAATGATCCTGCAGAAAAAATTCCTCACGGGTTTTTCATGAAGGCCGGGCTCAATGGCCGTGAATAAAAATCGAGATACGTTTTCTCATGAAATCCTCGATCTCTATGCCAAAAAAAGGATCATACACCGGAAAGCCCGGTCCTGGCACGGCTATGCAACCCGTCAATAAATGACGTTGGTCTGTGCAATCGATGGAGGCACGGTTTTGGAAAGCCGAATCTCTGAACCGTCAGGCATCGTGAGGATAACCTGAAACGCCATATTGGGAGTCGTAGTTTCTGGTACTCCCATCACGACAGTGAGCGGAACATCTTTAGAAAGCACGGTATTACCCTTCTGGTTCCCGGGGCTCTGGATTTCAGAGAGTCCCCATCTAGCTGCATGGGCAATACTGTTGCCGTTTATTGATGTACCGGGAACAAATGCCAGTGCCGGCCACTTGGTTGTATCATCAGAGTACGCAACAGTAATTTTTGATACATCCACCGGATCTCCGCCATTCACCCCACCGAGCGTGAAGAGAATGTACTCCAGGCTGCCGGCCCGGGTTGATAAAGCATATCCATACACGTTGCCAATCATTACGACATTACTGCTTATCTTATAGGTCGGAGTCTGGACCGGCTGTACCCGGGCTGTCGTCGATTTTGTTTCCGGGATTTTATCCACGCGGTTTAAGGACTGTCTCTTGCCATTCTGGTAATAATAAACCGTGTTTTTTCCAATACCCAGATCATAGCAGACATCCTTTTTGCATACGCGGAGCTGATCTTCAGCGGTCTTTGTCCACCGGCCGATTTCCTCCGGCTTTTCATCACCCGGAGCAAACACACTTCCGTCAGTCCGGAATTCGAGATATTGCTGAGGGTTTTCGCTGCTCACATAAATACCGGAAAAACCCGGAATGGGTGTAGTACATCCGGTGATTAGCACTACTGCAACAATTCCTGCACAACAGAATATCAGGGAAAAACGGGATAAGGATACCATAGTCTTTTCCACCAGCACAGGTTAATCCTCTTTGACAAAACGCTTTTCAACAGCCCCACGTTCGGTATACTGGTATAGAGTGCTGCCCTGTTTTTCCAATTCGATAGTCGTGCCCAGCGTCTCGGTGTGGAGGCGGAGCGAATTTGCTTTCATCTCCCACTTGCCATTGTATCCGAACGAGGAACCGGCCTTATAGTAGAAGGTGCCATCGGAATTGATCTCAATGAAATACTTGTGGTTGTCTTCGTCCACATACTTCCCGGCAATCCCCGGGTTCGTAACCGTTGAAGTCGTACATCCGGCAAATAAAACCCCTGCACCAATGAAGAGCAGGAGAAATATACTATATATTGCGTTGTTTTTCATGTCAAATCACATTCATTTTGATTTGGGTAACGGGGAATTGTACCGCAGCACAATCCCCGGGTTCGCAATCGGTCCTGACACATGCCGTAGTGCGGCAAAAAAGGTACTGTTCCGGTCAACACCGGAATAGAGGATTACGTCATCGAAGTCTCCCGTGCTGTTACCGGTAGAGGGGTGTTTCCACTACCGGGGTTATCCTGATGAACCGGATCAGATCCTGAAAGTCAACGAGGTATTCATTGTAGGCTGCCTCAGATCCTTTGAAAGTGAAAATGTAAGGTCTGCCCTTTACAATGGTATAGAGCTGGATCCCGCAGGTTTTAACCCAACCATTATCGTCACTAATCCGGTAATCTGAACGGTACGCGAAATTATCTGAGATTTTCAGCTGGGGATTGTGCTTGGTAAGCTCCCAGTGCTCGTAATAAGACTGGTGGGAGAGAATTGCGGTGTTGAAATACTTTTCAAGATCCGTAGTTGAGGCTGGATCCACATCCACACTCATGATTGCAATGGGCTTGTTTGAAGGAGTGACAAAGTTCGCGATGTTAAGGGTCATTCGCCCGTAATCCCGTAAGGCAAGCTGGTTAGGTTCCTGTACCTGCCAGTCTTCCGGGTAGGAAATGGTCAGGCCATACGTTGGATTGGAATACGTGGCATACACGGTTTTTGCGGGAGCCGAAGTTGGTGCAGGTGTCGGTTTTGCTGCTACGGGCACAGCCGATGTATTTCCCGGAGAGATTGCCGGTGTTGCAGACACAGGGGTTTCTGCCGGAGCTCCGGATGACTCGTTGTCAGTCACTGCTTTTAATCCGGTTGCGGTACATCCTGCACAAATGACGGCAAGCACGAGACCTGCCAATGTGCAGCACGATAAAACCTGAAAGTTACTCAGTCTCAAGAAGAACACTCCAAAACGAGAATTTTTTTTGACGGGCAGCCCGACATCGGTATCATGTGCGAATCGGCCCCGGGGAATTACGGCATGTACAACCGGCCCGACAGAAAAATGGTAATTGATATATGGCGGGATCAACAGTCCGGGCTCATCAAGCCACATTGTTCTGCCGATATGCCTGTTCCCTGCATTTCCGGAAAACCGCTGTGCTACTGTTTGTTGTCAACCGGAACCGTTCACCATTGCCACGTATGGGTTCTGCGGGATTCTGAAAAACAGTTGCACATGAGGGGTAGGAAAGATGATTGAGGAAATAAGAAACGACGTGGGAAAATAAATATTTTTAAACAAAGTGCAAAAGCCAAGGCTCTCGTGGCTTTATGCCAGTTACTATTTTAAACACTCAAAGTATAAAAACATTTCGTTGG
>JANYBK010000225.1 GCA_025360805.1 Methanomicrobiales archaeon | reverse complement strand
GGAAAACCATGGGAGACAGTCTGGAAACTATATAAAGCTGCCGGTTTGTATCGGCAGAGTGATAATTGCTGCCTGTGGGTTCACTGCTTCACGAAAATGGGTTAGGGGTTTATATGCTAAACCCTAGATTGGACGGGCTCAATAAGGACAAGCACCAAGTGACAGCAATGATACCTCATGCAATGAGACCCGGTCAAACACAAGTGCAAAACAAGTGCAAAAAAAATCCGCAATATTGCGAAAAAAGCGGCGGGCAAAAATAGATTATGATGAAATAAAAAAAACCTGATATGTTATTAGCGATCCTATGCTGCAGAATATTATAACGAACAATCCGTAGATTGAAATCATCATACTTTACAGGATGTAATCCGTTGCTGCAGTCTGGAATGCCCTGCACCATCTTAATTATGCATGCTCAACTCTAATACAGTCAAATATTCTTTCTGTTCAAATAATCAGGCACGGTGATCTCAATCAAACTTAACTTCGGGGGTTTTGTCCCGCTATCAACCGTAGACTGGCGCGGCCGGTCAGCCTGCACGGTATTTCTTCGTGGATGCCCGGTCAGATGCCCTTACTGCCAGAACTTAACAATACTTAATGGGAAAGATGAACGCGACACTGAAGAGATCGTTGATATGATTCGCGGATCCCTGCTGGCAATCAGCGGGGTTGTCTTTTCCGGAGGCGAACCTACAGCACAAAAAGAGGCGTTGCTCTCACTTGCCCGTGCTGCAAAAAACCTGGGACTTGCTGTTGGTGTTCACACCAATGGAGTCTACCCTGGCACTCTTGAAGCACTCATCAAAGAGACGCTCATCGATCACGTGGCACTTGACATAAAAGCCCGGTGGGCGCGTTATAATAATCTACTCAAGGGAGATTATGTTAAGGATGTACAGAAATCACTTGCACTCTGCAAGAAAGCGCACGAAAACGGCCTCCTGCCGGAATTTGAAGTTGTGATCACCCTGTTCCGTGGATATGATGATGAAGTTTCCATCATTGCACAAGAAGCAGGTAGTGTAGATATCGTACTTCAGCAGGGAGTAACTGAAGAGGTGCGCCCACTCTCTGAAACAGAGATGAAGAAAATTGCTGACGGGCTTTTACGGAGTGTAAAGATCCGGACCCGTGAAGGAGGTGAAATAGTCTATGAAGGTGATCGGAGTCGTAGGGCTGCCCGCAAGCGGCAAAGGTGAATTTTCAAAGATTGCAGCAGAGTCAGGTATCCCGGTCATAGTCATGGGCGATATGATCCGGGCTGCTGTTTCAAAAGCGGGGCTGGAACCCACCGATGCCAATTTCGGTGCAACAGCAAACCGGCTGAGAGCAGAAAATGGCATGGATGCAATCGCTGCGCTGTGCGTGCCGGAGATAAACGGCCAGAACGCTCCACTGGTTCTTGTCGATGGGATACGTGGAGATGCTGAAGTTAAGTTGTTCCGGAAACACTTTCTTTCATTTACACTCATCAGCATCGATTCTTCGTTTGAAAAACGACTGGAGCGGATCCGTTCACGCGGACGTTCCGATGATTTTGTTCTGCCCGAATCCCTGCATACCCGGGATGAACGTGAGATGAACTGGGGTCTGATGAAAGCACTGGCAGAAGCCGATATTTGGATAAAAAATGAGGGCTGTCTTGAGGATTTCTCCACTGCGGTAAAGTCTGTCCTTGCTTCACTGGGACGTGATCCATGACACTCAAACCATATTTTTCTTCATCATCAAAAGTCTGGGATGACATCGCATGGGTTTATGGGATCGAAGAGGCGGGTTACGATGGATGGGAGATTGTAGCTGATGGTAACTACAAACTTGACCATCCCGAATGCCTTAAAAATATAAAAGAAGTTATTGCCAGCACAAACCTTGGTATTTCCGTTCATGCCCCTTTTGGGGATCTCAACCTTGCGACGTTAAACGATCCAATCTGGCTCGAATCAATCCGGCAGATTTGCACCTGCATAACGCATGCATCAGAATTTGCGGACCGGATCACCATCCACCCCGGCTACCTTTCGCCAATTGGAAAACTGATGCCCCAGAAAGTCTGGGCACTTCAGAAAGAGGCACTCATGCAGATCGGAAAATGTGCAGCTGATCATTCAGTACTGGCATGTGTTGAGAATATGATCAGCGTAAAAGAGTTCCTCTGCCAGCTTCCCGAAGAACTCATTGGTATGACCGAAGGAATTGAAGGTATCGGGATGACCTTTGATTTCGGTCATGCGAATACGCTGGGTAAAGTGAACAGTTTCTTACCTTATGTCAGTAAAGCCAGCCATATCCATATCCATGACAATCACGGGATGTCTGATGAACATCTGGCGCTGGGCGACGGACTCATCAACTGGAACGTAGTGGGAAAAGCGGTTGCATCGAAATATAACGGGATTGTTGTTATCGAAGGGCGATCTATTGAAGAGGCAAGAACGAGCCTGCCTGTATTCCGGAAGTGTTTTTCATGAGCGGCGAGACCCTGCATGTCTATTTCCTTGGTACTGCCGGTGCCCTGCCAACACCGCAGCGCAATCCCCCCTGCATCATGATACGAAGGGGTTCTGATACACTGCTCTTTGACTGCGGGGAAGGAGCACAGCAGCAGATGATGAGAGCGCGATGCGGATTTTTAGTCAATGCAATCTTTGTCACACACTGGCATGCGGATCACTTTCTAGGGATATTTGGCCTTGTCCAGACCATGTCTTTCAATGGGCGCACCGAACCCCTCACCATCTACGGGCCGGAATGGGTCAAGGAATTTGTCACCTACCTGCGTCAGATTACACGGTTTAACCTGAAATTTTCCATAGATGCAGTTGAACTCACGCATGGTTCATGGGTGCGGTTCGATGAGTATACCATCACTGCATTTGCTGTAAGCCATGGTATGCCGGCACTGGGATATTCATTGGAAGAGGATCCGCGCCCGGGCAGGTTCGACCGCGAAGGGGCAATCGCTCTGGGTGTTCCACCGGGCCCCCTGTTTGGGCGGCTCCAGCGCGGGGAGACAGTGACAATAGGCCCCGATGGGCAGAAACGCGATGTGAAACCCGATGAGGTTCTGGGCACTCCCCGTCCCGGGCGTAAGATTGTATACACCGGAGATACCCGTGCAGTCCATACCACTATCAGTGACTTTGCCAGGAATGCAGATCTCCTGATCCATGATGCCACCTATGACGAATCTGAAGCCCCCAGAGCGGCGGAATTTTATCATGCAACGGCAGCCCAGGCCGGGGAAGCAGCTACCCTCCTTTCAGCCCGCACCCTTGTCCTGGTCCACACAAGTTCGCGGTATATCGATTCACAGGCTCATGTCAGCGATGCAAAGAAACAATTCTCCGGAACCGTTGTATCTCCCAATGACCTTGATATGATTGAAGTGCCGTTCCGGGATTGAACACTGTTCTTCCTTCTATGCTTTTTTCAATTTTGCCAAATAACAAGTAAATTTAATCTTCAGACACCCATTCATGGATATACAGAGCAATATCCAATCGCGTGGCATTGATGAAAAAATTTCAGCAAAATGCCCGTTTCGCTTTTGTGTGTGGTGAAAAAAATGCAAAATAACGATTCAAACAATGTGCTAGTTTACCGGCTCGGTGCCGGATGTGACCTAGCTGATGTAGAAGCAGGAAATATCTACCAGGGAAAGGTGCAGGGTTTTGCAACCTTTGGTATGTTTGTACAGTTAAACGACCGGATCAAGGGACTTGTGCACAAGAGCAATGTCAAGGCAGAACACAAGGAACGCGATTCTGTCCTCGTTAAAGTCCGCGAAGTACGGCCAAACGGAAATATCGATCTCGAAGAAGTGCAGCACCAGGTATACCAAGTCGAGAACGTTGAGCGAAAATCCACGACCGTAAGAATCATTGATCTTCCGGAAAAACTGGGAAAGACTGTTGCCATTGAAGGTGAGATTGCACAGATCAAGCAGACTAGCGGTCCTACCATCTTTACGATCATTGACGAGACCGGTACCCAGAACGGCGCTGCGTTTATCGAAGCCGGTGTACGGGCATATCCCGAAGCGGAACTCGGAAACATGGTCAAGCTTATCGGAGAAGTGATGATGAGGAACGGTCAGCTCCAGATTGAAGTGGACGGTCTTTCCATACTCACTGATGAAGAAGCAGAAGTTGTCAGGGTTCGGATCGAAAAAGCCTTAGATGTTCGTTCAGAACCCGAAAATGTTCCGCTCCTCGTTCCTAGCGAAGTGATGGAAAAACTCCGCCCGGAGATGAAAAAGGTTGCAAAGATCATCAGAAAAGCAGTCTTCACATCCCAGCCAATCATCCTGCGGCACCATGCTGATGCTGACGGCATCTGTTCGGCAGTAGCAATCGAGCAGGCAGTTGTCTCACTAATCCGCGAGAGCGGCGGTGACTTTGATGCCGAGTATTTCTTATTCAAGCGGGCTCCTTCAAAAGCACCGTTCTACGAGATAGAAGATATCACCCGTGACCTTGACTTCTCGTTAAAGGATCATGTCCGTTTCGGCCAGAAGATGCCCCTTGTGATCCTCACCGATAATGGATCAACTGAAGAAGATGAACCCTCCTATAAGATCGCCAGTGTTTATGATATTCCGTTTGTGGTGATTGACCACCACCACCCGGATACCACGATCGACAAATACCTCCTTGCTCATGTCAACCCATACCATGTAGGGGGAGACTTTGGTATCACTGCCGGTATGCTTGGGACCGAAGTTGCACGGATGATTAACCCCAAAGTTGAATCATTGATTAGCCATCTCCCCGCAGTGGCCGCAGTCGGGGATCGTAGCGAGGCTCCCGAACGGGCATTATATCTTGCTCTTGTCCGGGACAACTTTCCCGAATCGGCTTGCAAGGATATTGCACTTGCGCTTGATTACGAGCAGTTCTGGCTCCGGTTTAATGATGGCAGGGAGATTGTAAAGGATATATTAAATTTAACCGGAAATACCGAGCGCCACAAGAAACTATTAGCTCTGTTGATCGATGGAGCAAACACAATGATCGCCGATCAGATGAGCGCCTGCATGGCCCACATTGAACCACGGGTCTTAAAAAATGACGCTCGCCTCTTCCTTCTTGATGTGGAGATCCATGCCCACAAGTTCACCTTCCCCCCTCCGGGTAAAACTTCCGGAGAAGTGCATGACCGGCTCTGCCAGCAGAATGTCGGTAAACCTGTTGTCACGATCGGGTTTGGGCCTGATTTTGCCGTGCTCCGATCCCGCGGTGTCTTAATGAACATACCCAAAATGGTCAGGGAGTTGCGTGTCGAGATTCCGGGCGGCGGTATCAGCGGTGGCGGGCATCTTGTAGTTGGCAGCATAAAATTTGTTGAAGGTATGCGCTCTGTGGTTATCGAAGCATTGATAGATAAGATTGCAAATGCACAGGTACAGCAATAATTTTTTTTTAATAACGATTGCCTGTTGTGTGTAATTATCGTCGTAACAGTCGTAAAATGCCGCGAAATCTACCATAAAGAAAATCAACTAGGCCGGAGCGCCCGATACATTTTTTCCGCTCCGAATTATGGCGAAGTAAGAAAATAAAGAGAGAATTATTCGCCCGAAAATCAGGTATCTTTATATGGCAGTTAAGTTATATGAGTCATTAATGCTGAGGCACAACATGTCAACTGCAAAAAAGTTACGTGAAACGTATAATGAGACCCAGCACAAGATCGTCCAGTACCTTAATTCAGGTATAACTCTGGGTAAGCACTATTTCAAATCGAAATATATTGCAAAAGACCTTGGGTTATCACCCAAAGAGGTAGGAACCAACATGGCGATCCTTGCAGACAACTGCAAAGAACTGGACATCAAACGGTGGAGTTATTCGAACAGTACAACATGGATGGTCACACCAAGGGTGTGCTAATCCATTTAATCTCATTCTTTTATCATGGTAAAAATTCTGGAGTTCGAATCCGAAATTGAATTTGTGGCAGATATCAACGACCACAAGGACTGCCTTATGTCACAGGACCCAACCCAGGAGACACCAAACGCTCTCTGGTATAACATCGACATCCCAAAAGGTCATATCCTAAAAGCAGGTGACCGGGTCCGTATCACCGTAGAAAAAATCTGATTTTTCTTTTGATTGTTAATCCAACATTTTGTTCAGCACTTTTATTTCGTCATCCCGTTTTTGTAGTAAACACGTCTTTGATACTTCACTATCAAACAATACACGAACGAAATTTACATCGTATTGCTACCAATAGACTCTTTTCTTCTACAAATTATGATAAAGGAATCTTTGCATTGATCAGGTTCTCCAGTTTTTAAAAAATCGACATGCAATATGAGAATGATAACAACGAAGATTCTCCCAAAAAACAATCCCGTCCGGAAGTTGTCAATGGCGGAATGAAAGTGTACAGATGTGGCGGAATAGAATTGTACACCCAAATACATAATTTCATCGAAATTTATCATGGAAGACAGTGAGTAACCATCTCTTGTTTCCGACGTTCCTTAAGTCGGTAGCTGTCTC
>JANYBK010000224.1 GCA_025360805.1 Methanomicrobiales archaeon | reverse complement strand
AACCGGTAAACCCTTCCAGACCCAGTTTACATGGGAAAGTATTGAAGGTCGCGTTGTCCTCGACTGGCTGCTGACCCCTGAATTCTCTGACGATGGAACAGTCAGATCGGTACTAGGAGTATCCAGAGATATTACACAAATCAAAAAGGCCGAAGAAACTCTGATAGAGAACGAAGAAAAATACCGGAATATTTTTGCTGCCGAAAATGATGCAATTTTTCTTGTTGACATAGAGACCGGCTCTATCCTTGAGGCCAACACTGCTGCGTGTCGCACGTTCGGTTATTCACTTGACGAGTTTACCCATTTAAAGAACTCCGATATATCTGCAGAACCGGAGAAAACCCAACCGGTAATGAAGGGATCCCATACCTGGATACCCCTCAGTTATCAGAAGAAGAAAGACGGAACCGTTTTTCCCGTTGAAATATCCATCAGCCGGTTTTCCATCGGGGACCGCAATGTGCATACTGCAGTTATACGCGACATTTCGAACCGTAGAACGGCGGAAGAACGCCAGGCACTCACCGTGAATCTGCTTGGGACCCTCAACAGATTTTCAAGCGAGGAAGACGCCATCGAAAAAATCGTTCATGCGATCAAAGAATCTACAGGCATAGAAGCAGTGGGAATCCGGCTGAAAGATGGGGAAGACTTCCCCTATTATGAAACCCGCGGGTTTCCTGATTCGTTTGTCAAGGCTGAACGGTCCCTGTGCGGGCGGGATATGTCAGGGAATATCAGGCGGGATAAAAAGGGCCATGTACTCCTCGAATGCATGTGCGGAAATATCATCTGCGGGCGGACGGATCCGAATTATCCCTTCTTTACCAAGGGGGGCAGTTTCTGGACGAACTGTACAACAGAACTTCTCGCTTCCACAACAGAACAGGAGCGCCAGGCTGATACCAGGAACCGGTGCAACGGTGAAGGATACGAGTCGGTGGCGTTGATCCCCCTCCATTCTAAGGGTAAAACTATCGGGCTGCTCAAGTTAAATGACCGCAGAAAAAATATGTTTACCATTGATATGGTCCAGTTCTTCGAGGGTCTTGGAAATACTATTGGTATTGAGTTAGACCGGAGGATTGTTGAACAGGAACTGATATCTGCCCAGCTACAGGTGAAGGAGGTACACCACCTGGCTCATATCGGGACCTGGGATTGGGTTATAGAAACCGATACCATGACCTGGTCTGAGGAACTCTGCAATATTGCCGGGTGGGATCCCTCACTACCGGCGCCAACCTATGCAGAACTTTCGCATATCTATTCCCCCGCCAGCTGGGAGCTACTCAGCGCTGCGGTTACAAATGCACTTAAAACGGGTGAATCGTACAACCTGGAACTGGAACTCGTCCGTCCGGATGGCCGTATACGAGAGATAAATGCATTTGGCGGTGTTCAACGTGACGAGAATGAAAAGGTTGTCGGGCTTCATGGCACTGTGCAGGATATCACTGAGCGCAAGCGGACAGAAGAGGCGCTGCGGGAGACCAATGCATACCTTAACAACCTGTTCGATTACGCCAATGCCCCGATCATAGTATGGGACACAAACTTTGTAATCACCCGGTTCAACCATGCGTTTGAGGATTTGACCCTCATATCTGCGCAGGAAATAATCGGGCAAAGGTTAGATATCCTGTTCCCAAAAGAAAGCAGGGAGACATCACTTCTTCAGATCAAAAAGACCCTTGTGGGTGAACATTGGGACACTGTTGAGATCCCGATTCTTGTAAAAGATGGCAGTGTCCGGACGGTGCTCTGGAATTCAGCAAACATCCTTGATCCTGAAGGCAGGATCATTTCCACAATCGCTCAGGGTGTTGACATCACTGAAAGTAAGCGGATAGAAGCTGCACTAGCAGAATCATTTGCAACATTCAAGACCGTCATGGATAGTCTTGATGCGCTGGTGTATGTCGCGGATATGAAAACCTGTGAAATCCTGTTCGTGAACCAGTACGGCAGGAAGCTTTTTGGCGATCTTACCGGGAAAATCTGCTGGGAATCACTTCAGGTGGATCAGACGGGTCCCTACCCGTTCTGCACGAATGAAAAATTAATGGATTCAGAGAGCAATCCCTCCGGAATCGTGATCTGGGAGTTTAAGAACACCATCAACGGACACTGGTACGAATGCCATGACAGCGCGATCCGGTGGACAGATGGAAGAATTGTGCGCATTGAGATTGCCACAGATATCACCGATCGCAAACAGGCAGATGAGGTGCTGCGGGAGAGTGAAGAACGATTCCGTGGACTTGTTGATACTATCACCAGTGGTGTAGCCATCTGTGAGGTCATGAATGACGGGACATCTGGCAAAGATTATATAATAAAGGATTTCAACAAAACCGCGCTGAAGATCGAGGGAAAAACGAAAGACGAAGTGCTCGGCAGGAGTCTTTTTGACCTGCGCCCTGCCATCGATGAATATGGATTAATCCCGATCTTTAAGAAGGTATGGGAGACCGGTGTTCCTGCATATTTCCCTCAAAAAGTGTACGTAGATGAGAAGTATTCCAACTGGTACGAGAACCGCGCGTTCCGGTTGCAAAGCGGTGAAATTGTCGCTGTATATGATGATGTAACCGAGCGCAAACGAGCAGAAGAGACTCTGCGCGAGAGCGAAGAACGGTATAGTTCGCTTTTTACCAATAATAATTCCGTTTCACTCCTTATCGATCCGGATACCGGTAGGATTGTAGATTCCAATGCAGCAGCCTGCAAGTACTATGGGTACTCAGAAGAGCAACTTGTGGGAATGGGGATCTATGAGATTAACAGGCAAAATAAGGATAGAGTAATCCGGAATCTGATGAGAGCAAAGAAAGAGAGGCATTTCTTCTCAACCCATTTCCTTGCAGACGGAAAACGCCGTAATGTCGAGATCTATTCCGGCCCAATCCTTGTGAACGGAAAGTCACTGTTCTATTCCATCATCCATGATGTTACCGATCGGGTAAACGCTGAAGAAGAACTGAAAAACAGCAGACGTTTCATCGAACATATACTTACCACAACACCTGCTCTTATCTACATCTACGATATCGTTGAAAGCCGTAACGTGTATACAAACCGGGGGATTTTTGAAGCGCTCGGTTATACCTCCGAAGAAATCTCTGCTATGGGGCAGGATATTTTTTCAAGGATCCTTCACCCAGAGGATACAGACCGGGTGGGACAGCATCACGCCCGGTTCTCATCTCTTCCGGATTCCACCGTTGCCGAGATCGAGTACCGGATGAAACATGCTGACGGGTCGTGGCGATGGCTCCATAGCCGGGATGTTGTTTTTCAGCGGACACCCGATGGGGCAGTGAAACAGATACTGGGATCTTCTATTGATATCACCGACCGTAAAATGGTAGAAGAAGCGCTGCGGGAATCCAAACGCAGGATGACAGATATCATCAGTTTCCTGCCGGATGCAACCCTCGTCATTGACAAAAACGGTACGGTCCTTGCGTGGAACCGCGCAATGGAGGAGATGACAGGTGTTCCTGCAGAACAGATGATCGGGAAAGCAAATTATGAATATGCCCTCCCGTTCTGCCACGAACGTCGTCCGATCACGGTTGATCTCGTGCTTCACGACGATCCGGCAATTGTTGAAAAATATCCGTACGTGCTAAAGGAGGGCAGATCCATACGTTCCGAGATATTTATCCCGCACCTCAACAAGGGGAGAGGAGCATATCTCTGGTTTATGGCATCCCCGCTCTTTGACGCAGAGGGGAATCTTATGGGATCAATTGAATCCATACGGGACATCACCGAGCGCAAACAGGCAGAAGACGCACTCCGGCAGGCAAATAAGAAGCTGAACCTGCTCTCCGGCATCACCCGGCACGACATCAATAACCAATTACTGGTGCTGAATGGATTTCTTGGATTTTTACAAAAAAAAGTTACGGATCCAACACTCGAAGACTATTTCACAAAGATCACGAATGCGAGTACCCGGATCGCTACCATGATCCGGTTCACTAAAGAATACGAGAAGATTGGTGTCAAGGCTCCCGCATGGCAGGATGCCCGCACACTCGTAGACACTGCAACAAAGGATGCACAACTCGGACAGATCATGATACAGAATGATCTCTTACATAGTGCAGAAGTTTT
>JANYBK010000222.1 GCA_025360805.1 Methanomicrobiales archaeon | reverse complement strand
GCTGAAGTTATTTTTTCCGTGAATTCACAAAGCAAACGGTTTATCGTTAATCTGGAGGATGAAACTCTGGATATTCTCAAAGTTATGGGGCCTTCGTTTAGTAATTACTATTTTGTGAGGGGGTCCTGCGAAATGTAGGGTCAATGATCAGGAGATCGAAGGTTTTATTCCGTCCGTAGTACTTAACGAACTGCTGCACCGCCTTATGATTGCGGAGATCATTGGTAATCATTGGGCAGCACATCCACTTGATGCCGTAAAATTGATGAAACACAATCCTGATATAATTCAGCAACTGAAAAAACCGTGGGAAGTCTATGGGTATCTCACTTCAATGAATTTTAAGATTATCGAAGAGTTTTCCGGTATCACTCAATCCACATTCGATCTATCAAAAACATATTCCCTGCTTGCCAAGGATGCGGCGATACTTGCGTATGCGAAGAAATTTAAGATTTCCTCAATTGCCACCAACGACAACGATTTCACACGGGTTCCCTGGCTGTGCTGCTGGAAACCGTGATCTGTTTTACCGGAATTCTTATTGGTGCGTTTCATAAGGCTGTTGCATCACCCGCATCTTAACCCGTACTGCACCTGTGCGGAAAATTCGTGACCGATGGCTGATAAGAAGAGCGAACTTTGTGCGAGCGTTAAGATCCCGCTGCCCGGAAAAATCACGGTACCTTCTCATGAACTTGCGTGGTCATTCTGAAGTGATGCAATCCTGCCAACTGTTTTTGCAATTGATTTTCACGCGGGGGGATTTCACAGGAAGGTGGGTGCTGACAAAGGATGCGAAAGGGATGAAGATGTCACGATGTTGAGTAAGAATGGGGACGAAAATTTAGAATATTTTTCACAATCAATGATGAATTATTTTAAAAAAAATACCGGTATCCTGTAGTGCAAAGATTCCTATGGCCACAAGCTTGCAGACATCTGAAGAGCCCATTTCATAAAAAAAAATAAACTGCTGGTATTTATTGTGCAGTTCTTTTCTTGATCATCTCGAGCGCTTCGAAAGCTTCACGGCGCACTGCTACATTATCATCCGAGAGGAGGCCGGTGATGTGATCGACTGCCTTCTGGTCGCCGATCTCACCGAGAAGGAGCACCGCACGTCTTCTTACATCGCTCTGGTCGTCTTTTAAGACCATGATGAGGGGAGTGGTTGCCGGCTGGCCGAGCATCCAGAGGGCTTCCATAGCCCCGATCCTCATCCTTATGTCACCCTCGCGGAAGACCTGCATGAGCGGTGCAATCGCGGGTACTCCGAGTGCGGCAAGGGCCTTGACAACTTCGATCCGGACCGGCCGTACCGGGTCATTGAGTACCGTAATGATCGGGGTGATCGCACGGGTGTTACCGATCTGGCCGAGCACTTCCACTGCGCCTTTGCGTATGCCGGGATTCTGGTCGCCGAGCGCTTTGATCAACGGTTCAACTGAGGGCTCTCCAATGGTTACAAGTGCGAGTGAAGCCCGGCGCTGGACATCATCATTGGGATCAATGAGCGCTCTTATGAGTGGCTCAATGGCAGGTTCGCCCAGCGAGCAGAGTGTCGCCATCGCGGCCATGCGGACATGTTCCTGTGCATCATTGAGGCACTCTATCAACGGTGCGACTGCACGGGGCTCTCCTATACGGCTGAGTGCAACTGCACTCTCATGCCTGACCCATGGATCGGCATCTTTTAACGATTCAATGATCTGGTCAACAGCCCTGGTCTCACCCATGATTCCCAGTGCCTGCACAGCCCCGCGACGGATGAGTGGCAGGCTGTGCTTTACCGCTTGGATAAGGGGACCAACAGATGATTCTCCGATAAGCTGGAGTGCCCGGATGGTCTCCTGGCGTACATCATCAGACGACTCATCCAGCGCACCGATCAGGGGTTCTACTGCCGGAGCACCTATCTTGCCGAGAGTGTCTGCCGAACCGCGCCTGATGATCCAGTACTCATCTTTCAGACCGCGGATGAGCGGTTCGATGAATGGCTCCCCGAGATCCCCGACCGATCGAACAGCATTCCATCTGGTGTCGAGGTCACCTTCGGTCAAGGCCATGAGGAAATTATCGTAACGCTCCTTTTGTGCAAGGCGACGCGCCTGCTCTTCCTCCTCACTCTTTCCCGATTTGAATAAATTGAGGAATTTCTTTGTAATACTCATTTGTACTTCTCCGAACGAATATTTGTATAAAATCCTCTAAATAGGTATCGTATAAACAATCGCTCGAATTCGCGCATAACCCGCCCTTTTTAAGAAAAAATCTGATTTGCGTATATTCCAAAACACCTTTATTGGGATTCTGATATCCCCTTTTAGTTGTTATTGGGCATCTGCAAAATTATAAAAATCCGGAAAAAGATGTTGGAATTGCGTTGTTGAAAAAAAGATTACGATGATTAAGAATATCCAATAGTGAACTGTGTGCTACCCGAGCTTGTTTTGGGGACATCGTACACATACATGGTATAGACACCTGTTGGCATGGTTGAATCAAGATTTATCTTGAAACTCCATGTTTTTTCTGCTGTAACAGAGAAGGGACCAAGTTCCTTTCCATTGGTATATAGCCCAGGGCCGTATAATTGCAACATCACATTCTGTGCGCCTGTAGTGCACTGGCCGGAAAAAGTCATTGTGGCTCCTGTACCCGCCGAATAAGTACTCGGAGAAATGGAGACCACTCCCCCGCCAATCACTGAGAATTCAGTTCTGTCTGATGTGGTTTTCCATGGGTCAGATACGATCATTGTGTATGAACCCGATTCTACAGAAGAACCCGGATTCCATAGGTAATTCCAGTTATCGATTTCATTGACATTTTGTTGAACCAGAGATACTCCGTTTTTATATTTTCCCGGCCCGTAGAGTGTCAGTAATACATTGTTTGTTCCGGATGCGGTTCCTGAAAAAATGTTCGAGTCCCCGATGATCATCGTCTTTTTACCGGCCTGGATCGTTATTGCCACCGGTGCTTGTGTTGGTGCTCCTGTTATTGTTTGACCGACATCTCCAGGAATCTGCACATTGGTCTGAGGAGCTAATGCTGCAAAATAGTTAGATGAACCCGGAGTCACTGTGATAACAGTTGACCAGCTCTTATATCCTGAGTGACGGTATTCAAGCGTGTGAGACCCTGCAACAACATCCGGAATTGTGACAGGGGTAGTACCATGGAACTGGTTGTCGAGATAGATCTCAGAGCCGGAAGGTGATGATGTACAATTGAGGGTGCCTTTTTGCGAAACCGGGTCTGATATACACCCTGATAAAAATACAAAAACAATTACTATGATTATTACGCTCTTCCAGCTCATTGTTCCTTTCATGCCTCTTACGATAACCGTTATTCCGCAGCGTTAAATAGGTTTGCCACCAGAGAGTGCCGCACCTTTTTAGGGCAGGGGTGAAAAACAGGAATTATTATGATCTGGCAGCAAAATGGAGCCATCAATGCTTTTTTATAAGGCCTACTATTTCGTGTGCCAGTGCCACGCTCTTTTCCTCATCGGTCATCAGGGTGTCAAACCTGACGGAATGGTCGACTTTTACCGGATCACGGACGTCCTGCACGAAGAGATCGACCAACCCTCCATAACAGTTGAGCGTACCGATAGAGCTTGGTGCAAATCCCGCTGCCCGCATGAGGGCACCTGCAGGACCGCTGATCGGTTCTTCTCCAATGAAAGGGCTTAACGCGATCACAAATTTATCCTTAAGTGCTTCTTTCATCCCGTCACATGAGAGAATCGGCAGGATGCTTGTGATTGGATTTGAAGGGCCGATCACAACCGCATCGCTCGCTTCGATTGCAGCCAGGCCCTCGTCAGTTGCAACCGGAGGCACATTAAAATTCCGCATGACTTTCTGGATCTCGATCTTTCCCTTTGCACGGATCCAATACTCCTGGAAATGAATGAGACCCAGCTCGGTCTGGACCTGAGTTGTCACTTCAGTATCAGTCATGGGGAGCACATTTTCACGAACGCCAAAGCGGTCGCAGAGAATTTTTGTTGCATTGGTCAGGCGCATACCGTTTCGCATCATCTCACCGCGGGCAACGTGAACTGCCCGGTCCATGTCACCGATCTTGATGAACTCATCAACTCCAAGCCGGGTAATCTCGTCATGAGTGGTGAACGTATCGTTTCTGACCCCCCACCATGTATCGGTGTTGAGGATGCCGGCAAACAGGTACATGACCGTATCAACATCCGGTGAGATGTGGTTTCCGGATATCCAGATGTCTTCAGCTGTGTTGACGATAACGGAGATCTCGTGCCGATCCATGACTTTCTGCATGCCCCGCAGGAGTTTCGGGGTGCCAGTCCCGCCCGAAAGGAAAGTGATCATTACTCAATACTTTTATGCGATGTATATGAAGATTCTTTAGTGAGTATGAAAATAATCAAGGACCCGGTCCATGGCTATGTTGAAGTGGAGGAGTTTGCGCTTGCCCTGCTCGATTCTCCGGTTTTGCAGCGTCTCCGCTACATCAAGCAGCTTGGTTTTTCTTACCTTGTGTATCCGGGTGCCAATCACACACGGTTTGAGCACTCGCTGGGTACCATGTTCCTTGCTGATGTTGCCTGCCGGCGGTTCGGATTATCTGATCCTGAGCGTACGCTGGTGGTCGCAGCTGCGCTTCTCCATGATATAGGCCATGGGCCGTTTTCCCATGCCAGCGAACCGCTCATGGAAAAGTACCTGAACCGCACCCATGATGATATTGAAATGATTGTTAAGGATCAGGCAGGAAACCTGCTCCAGGCCATAGGTGTTGACCCCGATGAGCTCTGCCTGGTAGTGAAAGGAAAACACCCGTTATCCGGTATTATCCATGGGGATCTTGATGTGGACCGGATGGATTACCTGCTCAGGGACGCGTATTACACAGGTGCCCCGTATGGCACTGTGGATGCCCAGCGTCTCATCCGGCACCTGATCCAGACGCCCGAGGGGACTGTGCTCGACGAGAACGGAGTGAATGCGGCCGAATCACTGCTCATTGCCCGCACGCTCATGCGTCCCTCTGTGTATTACCATCATGTGAGCCGCATAGGAGAGAGCATGTTCCAGCTGGCGGTTCTTGAGCACTTAGGGGATGCACCGGACGCAGAAACACAAAAAATCCTGATTATGGATGATCCGAGTTGCATGCATGCGTTACAAACTTCAGAAAAACCCGTGGTCCGGGCACTTGCAGCCCGGCTATACGAGCGCAGACTTTACAAACGGGCCCTCTCTGTCGGGAGCGATCAGGTCAATGTAGCGGGATTCGAAGACGGTGCACCAATCGAAAAATGCCGGGCATTTGCCAACCGGATCGCTGAACTGGCAGGTATCCTGCCGCATGAGGTGCTGGTTGATATTCCATCGATCCCAAGCGAGATGTCGCTTGGTGTAAGGGTGAAAAACCGCAATGCCGTTGTGGATTTTGAAGAGTTCTCTCCGCGTGTACGGACGCTCAATGCCACCCGGCGCGAGCAGTGGCGCCTTGGGGTATACACAATCTCCGGTCAGCAGGAACGCGTTGCCGATGCCGCATGTGAGGTGCTGCATATCAGAAAACCGACCCGGCAGGATACGCTATTTTAAAAAAACCGGGAAAAAAGAATTTTTCACCCAACAATACAGAGACTCTCAAATTAGCCCAAACCAACCGATTTCTAATTTGATGGCCCTATCCCCGCCGTTAATCGGCACGAGATAAAAATGGATAGGCAAAGCTAATGGCAGGAATTATATTTTTCCTTGTCGATTCTGTCAGTATGAG
>JANYBK010000221.1 GCA_025360805.1 Methanomicrobiales archaeon | reverse complement strand
GCTGAAGTTATTTTTTCCGTGAATTCACAAAGCAAACGGTTTATCGTTAATCTGGAGGATGAAACTCTGGATATTCTCAAAGTTATGGGGCCTTCGTTTAGTAATTACTATTTTGTGAGGGGGTCCTGCGAAATGTAGGTTACATGCTGAAATGCCGGTATATTCCGTAACAGGCAATCACAAGAACGCCCAGTACAACAGCGAAAAGCAGCAGACTACCTTCAAGTGCAAGCCCAAACCATCCACCGCCTTCCTCTTCATCTCCCCCGCTCTGGAGGCCAAGAGCATGGGTGAACCGCTCTTCAATGCCCATATCTCCGGTTATACTGTATGCAGCCAGCGACACGACAATCATAAGGATTAAAAGACCGATAAAAATGCCCAGACCTTTCTTTTCTCCCAATAGTGTCATACAAGATCATCTCCTAAAAGATCCGGCCGCACTTTGCCGATATAGGCTACGATAAGACCGGTTACGAAGGCCTCGATCACGGCAACTCCCATATTTACCGCAGCAAGCAATGAGAGCCCGGTAAGGATTTGACCAGAGCTTTGGTTCACTCCCTGAATGCCGGATATGACAATTATAAGGATCATTACGATATTTCCGAAGAACAATCCGGCCAGTGTTGCGATACCCGCACGCGAGAAAAGATCCGGAATTGCGGATTTTAAAAGCCGGAAGCACGAGTATCCGATGAACACTTCAACAATGTTGACCAGAGCATTTGCACCAATCAGCCCCCAGCCGCCATGACCGATTGCAGCTGACAGGATATTGATGATGAGTACTACAAGAGATCCTGCTGCCGGGCCTGCGAGAATTCCTATGAGCGGGGTTAAGTTGATATGGACCCCCCCAAAGATTGGGATACTTACCTGGAATATGGCAAAAGCCGCTGCAGTACAGAATGCGGCGAGAGTGATCTTTCTCCGGTCGGGTTTCTTTTCAGAACGTATCAGGTAAATTGCAATACCGACAAGGATGATTGCAGCAATCCACCAGACGAGGGCATAGAATAACGAAAATGAACCGTCCTCGAGATGTATGTGTGCCATAAAATGTTAGTCTGCTCCTTTTTCGCACGGAAAAATACCCGGCTGTTGAAAAAACAATTGATGGAAGTACATAAAAAGATTAGGGAAAATTTGGATGCACTCCAAATTTTGTTTCCCTTAATCAGGATTATGAGGATTGCAGTGCGCTGATGAGTTCGTGCCTGTGTATAGGTCGTTGTTCCGGTTCTATTCCCTGTGCTTTACAGTATTCCAGATATATCCTGACAGTCTGCGGCAGTGTGAGACCGGCTTCATCGATAAGTAAAGGATTATAGAAAACCTCATCCGGCTTGCCTTCGGCAAAGACCGAACCATTTTTCACAAGGCAGACCCGGTCTGCGATCCGTGCGGCAAGATCGAGATCGTGGGTAGCAATGACGACACTGATACCGTAATCCCTTTTGAACCGGAGAATCAGTGCTTCAACCCGTTCGCTATGCAATGGATCAAGGTCCGATGTGGGTTCATCCAGAACCATGATCTTTGGTTTCATGGCAAGAACACCTGCAATAGAGACCAGACGTTTTTGTCCGCCGCTTAAATAATTGGGAAGTTTTAAAACAAGGTCAGCGGCACCAACTCCTTCAAGTGCACTCATTGCTGCCGCTTTTGCATCAGCATGAGACATGCCAAGGTTGAGCGGGCCAAACATCACATCGTCAAGGACTGTGGGGGCAAACAGCTGATCATCGGAGCGCTGGAAGACGACCCCGACATCCTTCCATAGATCTGCACGTTCACCATGCGTTATTGACCTGCCATTGACCCAGACATCACCTTTAGAGGGAGTGAGAAGTCCGTTAAGATGTTCAAGGAGTGTAGACTTGCCCGATCCATTCGGTCCGCAGAGTGCCACTATCTCATCTTTCAGCACGTAAAAACACATATCGTGGATTCCCACACTGCCATCAGGGTAGGTATGGCTTGCGCAGTCAACATGGATGAGTTCACGCTTCTTATCAACTGGTGGACAGTGCGGGGCCTGGGGATCTCGGCGTATTATAGTCATTAAAAAAAACCTCCGGTATTTGGCACCCTCATGACAATAAACACGATTACACAGATAAACGCACCCATCACAAAAAACCCCGAAAGGCTGGGTTTTGGTATTTCCGTTCCGGCCTCGTACTTACCACTATAACCCCGGGCAATCATAGCCAGGTGCACCCGTTCTGCCCGGTCAAACGACCGGATGAAAACTAGGGCAAATACTTCTGCAAAGATCCTACCCTGTACTCGTATGCTGTGAATGATTCCACCCCCCCTTGAACGCACTGCCTTGAATATCGCGCCCGTCATCGAGAGTGTCAGGAACAAGAAGCGGTAGGCTAAAAGGAATATCTGATCAAGTGGTGTAGGAAAAATGCGGTAGATCATAGCAGAAAAATGCTGATAGCGTGTAGTCATGAGGAAGAAAAGTGAGTATGTAACTGAGATCAGTGCCTTTAAGAGAAGTGTGATAATCAGGATAACTCCGTTGTCTGTGAGGGTGAGTGTAAACGGGCCAGGATTCCATAAGAACAATGGAGTGCCGGGTTCAGTCCATGCCATTATCCCGACAAGCGAGATGACAAAGATTACTGGCAGGGTGTACCATGCAAAAAGTTTTTTCACAGGTAGTCCCGCGAATGTGTAGATCCCAAGAATAATGAGATAAAGTAATCCGCAGATCAGCAAGTTACGTGTGAGGGTGATTAGAAGGATTACAAGCAGGAGCCCGGTAAACTTTGTCCATGGGCTCACACGGGAGAAAAATGTGCCCTCCCGCTGGGCATAAGATGTGATAAGGTCAAGATCCGGGATATGAGAAGAGATCATAGTTGAACTCATGGCTTTTTACTCCTGTTAATCATTCAATCCCCGACTTATTTTTTAATCCGGGACCTATCATACATCCATCATCGTGGGTGATCTCGCCGCAGACCCCATTGCGGGGATGACCCATCGCCCGGCATAGGGTGTCAATCGCATCTTTAGTAACGAGGCTTTCGAATCGCGAGACTTCCCGACATGCCTGTTCTTCGGAAAGACCGTAGCGTACAAAGATTAAGCTGAGGATCCTGTGCCGTTTTACCAGAAATTCCGCATGATGCTTTCCTGCATCAGTCAGGCAGACGCCATGATAAGGGACATGCGTGATATACCCGGCAGTAGTAAGTTCAGCCAGTGTTTTTGTGATGGTAGAGGGATCGACTGTGAAAGCGGATGCGATTTCATTAGTCCTGACTGTACCCGCCCGCCCGAAAATATATTTAAGATATTCTACTTTACGCGGGGAGATGGCAAGACCGTTATCGGGCTCCATACAGGATATAATGATGTACAGGAGAATAAGGTTTGGTATTACTCCAAACATTTTTTGGCCCATTCAATTAATCGCCCGATAAAATGATTCATGAGCCGTTACATGCGGATTATCCGGGCATAATCGTACGCTTTATAAAATAATATCAACGGGTAAGGTACTTATTGTAAAGCGTTCCATCATCTCTAACGTTACAGTCTGTATGAGGTTGAAGTGACAGGAGGCAGAAGAAATTTTAAAGAGAGAAATAATCTTATCCAGCTCGCCTTGATATTCCTCTGTGCAGGAATCGTCATTGCCGATGTATTTCTTCCTCTTGGCTTTGTTCTGTGGATCCTGTACCTGGTACCGCTCTTGTTATCGGTGTGGCTCGTTGGTCGCTTTGCCCCATTTATTATTGCATGGCTGATCACTGGTGCCATACTGATGAGCAGCCTGATTTCCATTACTCTGGGTCACGATCCATCTGACCTGCCAGATCGTGCTGTCTTTATCCTTATGATTGCAATCGTTGCACTACTGGTGTATGAGATAAGGATCAATTACACTCTGCTGGAAACAGAAGTGATTGAACGGCGCAAAGCACAGGAGAGTCTTTTAGAATTCAATCACAATCTTGAAGTTATTATCGCCGATAGAACCCGCGAGATTTTAAAAGTTAACCAGGATTTGACTGATGATATTAAAAAACGTCGCAAAGTAGAATCTGCACTTGGAATGGCAAACCAGAAACTCTCCCTTCTCTCGCAGATTACAAGGCACGATATCTTGAACCGGGTCTTTGCCCTGCTGGTGGAGATCGATCTGGCAAAAGATCTCTCTAAAGATCCAGAACTCACAAAATCTCTTCTTGATCTTGAAAAGACATCCATGGCGATCCAGGATCAGATCGCGTTTACCAAAGATTACCAGGAGATAGGTACACAGGCACCGGCATGGTATCTGGTCACGCCACTTATCAGAAGTGCCGCAGACTCACTATCTTCTTCTGAAGTGAATGTATCGATCAATTGCGATGGTCTGGAAGTATTTGCCGACGCAATGATCAGCAAAGTGTTCTACAACCTGATTCACAATGCCTTACAGCACGGTGAGAACCCGACCCGGATCACATTCTCGTATCAGGTATCCGGCACTGATATGGTGATTTTCTGTGAGGATAACGGGGTTGGAATTGACATAAATGATAAGGAAAACATCTTCCGGAAAGGATTTGGCAAAGACTCAGGTCTCGGATTATTTTTAAGCCGGGAGATCCTCTCGATAACTGAAATCGCTATCAAAGAGACGGGCGAACGGGGGAAAGGAGCCCGGTTTGAGATCGATGTTCCAGAGGGAGACTGGCGCATTACATAATCACAACCTGTTTTTTACATAACATTCAGCAATAAGATCTGAACACTTGTGAATAATGATACTATGACGTTCGCTGATGTAAAAAATTCATTTCTTCCATTTTTATTAAACGCCCCTCTCATAATAAACAGCATCACCCTCCGGGAAATCTGATGGTCTGGTAAAAGGGCGCGTTTAAGAAGTCTGTGCCAATGAGATTTTTACGGCAAAAACAGATTCGCATTGAGCAAGCATCCTGTCACTGCGAGCCCGTCCAATCTAGGGTTTAGCATATAAACCCCTAACCCATTTTCGTGAAGCAGTGAACCCACAGGCAGCAATTATCACTCTGCCGATACAAACCGGCAGCTTTATATAGTTTCCAGACTGCCTCCCATGGTTTTC
>JANYBK010000200.1 GCA_025360805.1 Methanomicrobiales archaeon | reverse complement strand
CTCATACTGACAGAATCGACAAGGAAAAATATAATTCCTGCCATTAGCTTTGCCTATCCATTTTTATCTCGTGCCGGTTAACGGCGGGGATAGGGCCATCAAATTAGAAATCGGTTGGTTTGGGCTAATTTGAGAGTCTCCATTTTTAGTTTTATTTTTGAGGCGAGGAAATATATACCTCCATGATGGATTACCAACTATCCAATCCAATGGTGTGAGTGAAATGGCCGAGGAACCAAAACCCCAGATGATCCGGGAAAAGCTCGATGTCTGCGAGCTTGACAGGGCACGAATGTCGCTCCTGAACCCGGCATTGATCGAGCAGAAGAAAAATGAGCGGACAACCGATGAGAATGCAAAGCCAGTCCTTGAACTGATGATGAAAGAGGGCATCGAGACGGTTTGGGACCGCTTCGAGATGCAGCAACCCCCCTGCAAACACTGTGAGAACGGCACTTCCTGTTCACGGTGCACCATGGGTCCCTGCCGTATCATCCCACCCCACCGCATCCGGGGCGTCTGCGGTGCCGATGCCGACTTGATCGTTTCACGGAACATGTTGGACATGATCGCGACCGGTGCTGCAGCCCACTCGGATCATGGCCGGGATATTGCCGAAACCTTGTATCTCTTCGGGACCGGTAAGACCAAAGACTATGCAATCGCTGATCCGGAAAAACTCCAGAGAATCTGCAAGGAATACGGTATTAAAACAGACGGGAAGAAACCGGAGCAGATGGCAGCGGAACTCGGAGGCGCCATGTTAGATGAGTATGGCATGCGAAAGAACACGCTCCAGTTCCTCAACCGTGCGCCGAAAGCCACCCGGGAGATCTGGGACAAACTGGGTATCACCCCACGGGGCATTGACCGCGAAGTCGTGGACTCCATGCACCGCGTCCAGATGGGAGTCGGTGCTGATTATGTCAATATCCTGCTCCAGGGACTGCGCACGTCGCTTTCAGATGGCTGGGGCGGATCGATGATCGGCACCGAGGTCTCGGATATCCTGTTTGGCACACCGACAATCAGCATGTCAAAAATGAATCTCGCCGTGCTCAAAGCGGATCACGTAAACCTCTCGGTGCACGGCCACAACCCGGTGCTTTCCGAAGTTATTGTAAAGGCCGTTGCTGATCCTGAATTAAAGGCACTCGCCCTGAAGTACGGTGCAAAGGGCATCAACCTTGTCGGGATGTGTTGTACCGGTAACGAGCTGCTCATGAGAAAGGGCATCCCGATGACCGGGAACCATCTCAACCAGGAACTGATCATTGCCACCGGCGCTCTCGAAGCAATGGTTGTCGACTACCAGTGCATCTTCCCCTCACTCCCCCGCACTGCAAGCTGCTTCCATACCCAGATCATCTCTACGAGTTCGAAAGCCACGATCCCCGGCTCGTTCTTCTTTGACTTCCATGCGGAGGATGCCTACCTGACCGCAAAGGCAATTGTGCGGATGGCTGTCGAGAACTACAAGAACCGTAACCCCCAGCGTGTGCTTATCCCGGGAGAGCCGGTGCCGGTCATGGCAGGGTTCTCCAACGAAGCGATCAAAAACGCACTTGGCGGCTCGTTCAAACCGCTCATTGACCTGATCGCAGCCGGGAAGATCCGGGGTGCTGTCGGAATTGTAGGGTGTAACAACCCGCACGTGAAGCACGACTCCGGGCACGTGATACTGGCAAAGGAACTCATCAAGAAAAATATTCTCTGCGTTGAGACGGGCTGCGCCGCGATCGCGTCAGGAAAAGCCGGTCTCCTCCGGCCCGAGGCAGCATCACTGGCCGGCGACAACCTCCGGGCAGTCTGTGAGTCATTGAAGATCCCGCCGGTGCTCCATATGGGCTCCTGCGTGGACAACTCCCGTATCCTCGTGCTCGCAGCGGAACTCGGCAATGCACTCAATGTGCCGATCCACAAACTGCCGATTGCCGGTGCAGCACCCGAATGGTACTCGCAGAAAGCAGTCTCCATCGGGGCATACTTCGTTGCATCGGGCGTTTACACGGTGCTCGGCGTGATGCCGCACATTGCGGGAAGCCCGGCAACCGTGTCGCTCCTGACCGAGGGATTAAAAGGCGCAGTGAACGCGAGTTTCGCCGTTGAACCCGACCCGGCAAAAGCAGCAGTGCTCATCTCGGACCACATCGAACGCAAGCGGACCGAACTGGGGATTTAAAGGTGCCGGCAGGCATACCCGGTTCCGGAAAAATGCCGGGAACCGGCAATCCCTCCCCGGGCAGGACCGGGGGAATACGGATAGTTATCGCCGGCAAGGGCGGGGTAGGAAAAACTACACTCACCGCCCTCCTCGCCCATCTTTTTTCCCGCAAAGGTCTTTTAGTTCTTGCCGTGGATGGCGATCCCCAGCAGAACCTTGCAGTCACACTGGGCATAACACCAGAGAGAGCAGGGCAGATCGTACCAGTCTCGAAGAGCGTGGAGTATCTCCGGGAAAAGACTGGTGCAGGTCAGGATATTTCCCCGGGGGGTCTCCTCACCCTGAACCCAGATGTGAGCGATGTCATTGACCGCTTCTCCATTCCTGTTGCTGATAACCTGCGACTGCTTGTTATGGGCGGCGTCCGGATGGCAGGTGCCGGGTGTCTCTGCCCGGAGTATACTCTCCTTGCTGCGATCCTCCGCCACATGCCCCTCCTCCCGGATCAGGTTGTCCTGCTCGACACCCCGGCGGGAATGGAACACTTTGGGCGGGCTGTAGCGGACGGTTTTGACACTGCACTGGTAATCAGCGATCCGTCCTACAACGCACTATCGGTAGCCCGGGAATCTGCAATTCTTGCCCGGCAAATAGGAATAAAAAACCGGCTCCTTGTTGTGAACCGGTCGGGTGCACCGGAAGATATCCGGAAAGTTCAGGAAATATGCAAAGAGGAAGGACTTTTTTTAAAAGTATTCTATCTCCCTGCGGATCCGGAAGTGGTACGCTCTGAACCGGTGGTCACCCCACTCCTTTCAACCGAATCTGATTTCATGCGTGCGATCAAAGCCCTCGTAGAGACTATTACCAGCCAGTGCGAAGTCTGATCGCCGGAATTCCCGTGAGGGGGGGAGACATATATGCCAGTCCCCCTTGTTTCGTTAATCGCCGGGTTCTCCGGATTTTTAAAATATTCGTACATATAATTCCAGTACCACTGATCAATACCCGAATCTTCGTTCGTATTCCTTATGCGGCAACCATTCCAGTACCAGGGTGACAACCTGCGTCCCGTCGCCGGCAACCGAGTACATCAGCCGCCAGTTTTTATGAAAGTTAAATTTCCACAGGTTGTCAATCCCGTATTTTGTGATGTACATTTTTGGGATTAACCGTTTAGGTACCTGGATCCCGGAAAAAGGATTCATGGCGATAATATCGAACGCAGTATTCAGTTGATTAAAAATTTCTTTTTCTTCTGCCCTTCCTGACTGGAGCTTAAAAAAATCGTTTCTGATCTGGTCGTCAGCGAAATAGAGGGCAGATTTCATCGGATCCTTAAGTTATTGTTGCTGAGATATCGTGTTATAAGTTCAGGATTATAGATCCAGCAGATTTTCTTGTCGGCATCTGTTGCGATCTTTCCGGAATCCTGAAGGTAGCTGATGATCGTTGAGAATGTCTGGTACATCATTTTCCTGGGGAGGTTTTCCCACAATGCCCTTTTTTTGTATTCTCCGCTATGTTCCCTGATGAAGGATTCGACCATCAGTACGGTATCGAGCTGGGGGGAGTGAACCGCTTTGGTCTCTGATATCATAGGATGATTTTTGTTATATAACTATATATAACATTTTAAAATACTCATTGAGTGAATGATCGGGCTGCTTCTTTGTTTAGAATGGTGAGGTAGTCATGCAGCACCATCATCTAGTTGTTGATGTCGTGCCGGGTGATGGAAGGAAGGTGAGCGGGGGGGTTTTGGATACACAGAAGTCTGGCCCTTTTTAGCTCCGCACGCAGAGGGTGCCTTTCCCCCGGTTTGCCACATCGCCTTTGTAGACGTCAGCGGTGATCTTCCATTCGGGAAGAACACGCTGTCTGGTCTTTTCAAACGTGGGAAGCATATCGTGCACCGTACCTAAAATCACGCACGAGCCGCTTTTCATGTTCCCGCAGGGCCGGGTGGCATCGCCTTCGATGATCAATTCCCCGCCCCGCATTTCCACACCGGGGAAATCACCGGCACTGCCATGAATATGCACTGTGCCCCCGGCAAGGTATTCAGCGCAGAAATCCCCGGTACTGCCAAACACTTCCACCTTGCCGCCCTGCATACCTTTCTTCTCGCCACGGTAGCCGGTTGCACAGTAATGGCTGGCATTGCCCCGGCAGAGGATCGTCCCGCCCCGCATCTCCCTGCCGAGCCACGAATCGGCATTACCGCGGATCTCAATCGTTCCGCCGCTCATGAAATTCCCGCAGTGCATGCCAATGTCTCCTTCGATTACGATACTGCCGGTGTCCATGTACTCCCCGACACGCTTGATCCGCGACGTATCGCCTTTGAGTATCACCTCAATATTTTCAGGAGAGACGGCGGTTCCTTCAACAAAGATCCAGAACAGCTCGGAGAGCGTACGCTCCTTGTTGCCCTCGTAGACGAGAAGGTCGGTGCCTTTTAAGAAATTTCGGGGAATGATCGCCTCTGCTTCGATCGGGAGGTTGGGCTTTGCCCGCACCTTGCTCTCAAGGATCACTCTCATGTAAATACCTCCGTCTCTATGCGTCGCCCGCGGGGGAGATACACGTCCTGCACCGGGTAATTGCTCATTCTCACCGTGTAGAACTGCTCAAATCTTTTGATGAATTCCGGATCGTTCTCCATTTTGAGATCCTCAGGCACCATCGCATCGACCCAGAATGTCGCATTCGCACCATCCACGATGATGTCTCCGTCTCGTGAAACCACGCGTCCCCGCTTGATCGTGTACCGGGTCTTCTGGAACCCTTCCACCACTTTCCGGTATTCCCGGGCCGGGTCAACGGAATCGGTCCGGATCGGGTAGATGGCAATGTCGGCTTCCGCACCGATCCCGAGATGGCCTTTACCCTGGTTAACAATGCCCAATGCCTTTGCCTGACCAGCCCGGGTCATAACGGCAATATCATGCCAGTTTAACTCCCGTTCAAGGGCACAGAGCGAGGTCCGCTTCTCGGTCTCAGGATGCAGCGTGGCACATTCTTCATCCCGGTAGCGTTTGCTCATCAGGAGACCGATGATCTCGGGATATTTCACGAACGGTGCCCCGTTGGGGTTGTCCGTTTCAAGGAGGCACTGGTACGGATTTTTGGTGAGAAGCGCCAGTTCGAGGCCGATCGCCCACATGATGCAGTTCACAGCACTCTTCTTCGAGTAAGTTACCGGGATGATACCGGACCCGGTCTCCAGCTCCACATCATGGTTGCTCCACTTGTTGTGGTGGAGACAGTGGAGGTTGAACTCCATAGGTCCGTCGGCAGTCATGGTCATGGTCCGGCCGAACATGATCTGGCCCATGTCCATCACGATCTGCGGTCTGCTGTTGACCGAGCTGGTGATTTCCTCTGCCTTGGAACAGATGTTCTTCCATGTTCCGCCGCCATAGGCATGGAACTGCACATGGGTGGCATACAGGGTCTGGCGGTCGGGATTTAAGTCAGGCACGATGTCGAACGTCTCGAGGGTGGTCTGGTAATTGCCGGGCTTTCCTAAATTATTGCAGTGCAGGTGCACCGAATGGGGGAGTTTGAGAAGTTCATTCGCCCGCATCATGGTGGTGATAATCTCGGCAGGAGTAACGGCGAAATGCGGAACCATCTCATGGATACCGGTTAAGTCCTCACCAAAGCCCCACGCCTCGGTGCCGCCGGGGTTCGTCAGTTTGATCCCGTATCCTCTGGCGGCTTTGAGGGTCCAAGCAACTACCGCCGCCGTCTTCCGGACGTCCTTTTCCCGCACCGCATCCATGACTGCCCAGTTGCCGTCGAAGAGAGTGTTGGCCATCATGTCCTGGTGGGGTGTGGCTGTGAACTCCTCGTGAGTGTGGCGGGCCTCTAATGGAGCCATCGCCCCTTCGAGCAGGGTGGTGTATCCCATGGCACTATACCGGTAGCTGTTACCGAACGTGGTCGGGACATAGTAGCCGCTCGTGACATGCATCTTCCCCTTACGCTTTGTCCGTCCCGCCCGCATATCCTCCGGGCTCATGTACCGCCCGAAGTTCACCTTCGTACCGCTGACATGGGTGTGCGAGTCGATGCCGCCGGGCAACGTGAGACAACGTTGTGCATCGATCACGTCTGCCCGGTCCGAGACCGACTCCACGATCCGGCCGTCACGGATCGCGATATCCATGATCTCGCCGTTGATGTGATTGAGCGGATCGATGACGCAGGCATTTTTTACCCATATTTCGGTCATGGCCCCTTTCCCCCGTTCAGGCGATCATAGATCTTTTTTAGGATCTCCGCATCATCCGGGTACCCCCGGTCAATCACTTTTTTCAACCGTATGGGCACACCGTCCATACGGTATGCGGTACCCGCTGCATCGATGCCCGCAGCAGTGCAGGGGATGTGGATGCGGGCAAGAGCGGTTGTCGCATTCACGTGCGGATCAATAACCACAGTCGGGATCTTTGCCAGATGGGCAGCCGCAGCCCGGGGGAAGTTCGCCCCAGGGTCGCTTGCCACGATGAGGGCCGCGTCGCATTCACCCCGCCGCAATATATCAACGGCAGTCGTCTCCCCGGGATTGTAAAACGCAATGCCCCGGGCAAAATCAACGGCAAAGGGATAGCCGGTCATCCACGTGAAAACTTCATTGGAACCATAGACATTCCCGTGTCCCCGCAGCGGGGAGATAACAAATTTCGTATGCCGGTTGAGTTCGTCAGTGAGTTCGATGGCATTTCTTATGTTCTTGTATTTTCCCCGGCTCATGGTAAGACCGAGTCCAAAGAAGATCGCCCCGAACTTTGCTGTTTTGCAGATCTCTGCGATACGGATCAGCTGCTCTTTAGAAACACCGGCAACCTTAGCGGGGATGACCGATGCCTTTCCCCGGACAATTGCCCGCAGGGCGGAAAGCACCGCGTAATCCCCGCCGTGTTCGATCTGCACGAATTCATCAGCGATACCGGCAGTATCCGTCCTGCGGGTATCGACAACGATCACCGTTCGCTCCCGCTGGGCGTCCGGGACAAAGAACCCCGTGGCATAGGTGGTATACCGGCTCATGTGACGGGGATGCGCCTCTATCGGGTTGCACCCCCAGTAGATGATCACATCTGCCCGGTTCTTTACCTGCCCGAGGGTGCAGCCGGGATGGCCGACTTCCTGGATGGCAAGGATGGACGGTCCGTGGCAGACGGTGCTTGTATTGTCGATGACGGCTCCAATGAGTTCGGCAATATGCACGCCAACGCTCTGTGCTTCACCGTGTGTGCTGCTCCACCCGTACAGGAGCGGCCGGTCTGCACCCTGTAAGATCTCTGCCGTCTCTTTGATCGCTTCGTTATAGGAGATCTCCTCCCAGCCGCTCTCTGTGCGACGTATCGGGGCCGGGAGCCGGGTATCGGTCATGAACGTTGACTCTGCAAGGGCGCAGCCGTTCTGCACTTTTATGATCTTACCTCCTTCGCACTCAAGTTCGAGATCGTCGCAAAGGCAGCCGCAGAAGGGGCAGATCACATCATGTATGATCATAGCGCAACCCCCCGATAGCTTCCATGAGTTCCCCAACGCTCTTCAACGGTTCTTTTGTTGGCTCGACGTCCACACGCTGGCTCTTGAAGTCCGGCATCCCGGTGCCATGGGTCTCAGAGGAGATGATGTGGTTGGCATACGGGCCGATCGCGACAAAGATCTCATTGCGTGCCACTCCCTCTGCGGGACGGGCGGTAAGGACGATATGGCCGGTCGGGGTGGTGACCCGGATCCGGTCCCCGTCCTCGATTCCCAGTATCATCATATCCACGGGATTGAGGAAACAGGACGATGCAATGGTACGGTAAACATCCGCTCCCTTGTGCTCCACTGATACACCCTGCGGAACCGTGCGCCCGGTGTTGAGGATGCACTTCACTGCAATCCCTCCTGCACGGGCTGCTGGTATCCTTCGAGGATCCGGGCTATCCGGATGGCACCGTTCGGGCAGCTGACTTCGCAGGTCTTGCACCCCGTGCATTTGTCCTCGTGGATTACCACAATATCTCCTTCCTGCACCCGCATGATCACATCGTCGTTTGAGGAATGCCCGCCTGCCCCCATCTGGGCATCGGCCTGCTTGTTGACCGGACACGCAGTACAGCAGTTCCCGCAGCCGGTGCAGAGGTCCTTATCTATCGCAATACGGAACGAGAAGAGCAGCGACGTACCTTCGCGCCCCATCGTCTCACGAATCCTCCCGCTTTTCAAGACCCCGTTGGGACACACTTCCACGCAGAGCCCGCAGCGGATACAGTGCCCTTTATGGATCTTCGGCATCCAGCCATCACCGGCATGCACCACTTCAATCGCACCCGGTGCCGGGCAGGCCATCATGCAGAAGAGGGCATGCGTACAGGTCTTTCCGGTCGGTTCCGGGAATCCCCGGAAATGCGTGGGAGTAACCAGCGGAGCGGTCTTTGCAAAGAGGAACTTTTTGATCCACTCAGCGCGGGCAAATTCCCTGATATACCAGACCAGCGACGAACTCATATTACCGCTCCGTGCAGGCGACACAAGGGTCTGCCGATACGAACGTTGAGGTGACATCAGCGATCGAATCCGACCCGATGATCATCTCGTGGCAGCAGGCCTCGATGTTCATGATGGACGGGGTCTGGATCTGGATCTCCACGATCCGCCCGAACTCGTCACTTTTGATAAAGTACGTCAGTTCTCCCCGGGGGGCTTCGCCGCTGTACCGGGTCTCTCCCGCTTTGCAGACACCGCCACCACGAACAACCCCTTTGGGAAGTTCCCGCAGGCATTTCCGGATCAGATCGATGCTCTGGAAGAGTTCATCGAAGCGGAGCATCACCCGGGCATAGTTGTCGCAATCGGTCCGGGTGATCGGGACAAAACCGAGCTTCCTGTATGTCGGATGGTTCGTACGGCAGTCCACCGCGATTCCGCTCCCCCGTGCAGTCGGGCCAACCACGTGGGCTCGCTGTGCTGCCTCCAGCGTGAGCAGTCCGACCCCCCGGCTTCGCAGGGCAATCATCGGGCCGCCCTCAAACATCCCGGCATACCGGCGCAGGTCCTCTTCGATCCGATCGAGATTTGCCGGTAATGCTTCTGCTTCCTTTTTTGGGATGTCGCACCGCACACCACCGGGGATAATGTAGGCGCAGGTGACCCGGGCACCGGTCAGGCGCTCAAGTTCATCCATCACCTGTTCCCGTAAGTCGAGCAGGTACATCCCCAGTGTCTCGTGCTCAATCGTATAGCAGTACGAGAAGTTGGCGAGCATGTGGCTCTGCATCCGGTCGAGTTCGTTGGCAATTACACGGAGATACGCGGCACGTGGAGGAACGGAGATATCGCTAATCTGTTCCATTGCCTCGATAAAGACCATGTTGTGGATCACCGAGCAGATCCCGCAGACGCGCTCGGCAAGGAACATGACTTCCTGCCACGGGCGCCCCTTCATGATCCGCTCTATACCTTTTTTCATGTACCCGAGCTCGACTTCTGCACCGGTGATACGTTCACCTTTTGCCTCGCACTTGAGCCGGATCGGTTCCTTGAAACAGGGATGAATGGGCCCTAACGGAATATTGACATCCACGATTCGCTTCATGGGTGCTCCTCCTCCCAGTTGGCAAAGACTGAATCACGGACCGACATGATTGCCTGCAGGATCTCGGTGGGGCGGGGCGGGCAGCCCGGGACTTCAGCAGCAATCGGGATGTGCTTTTTTACCGGTGGATCGACAAAGGAGCCTTTCCGATCGAAGAGGCACCCGGAGATCGGGCAGTTACCGATGGTGATCGCTGCCTTGGGCGCGGGAATCTTCTCCCAGACCATGGCAAGTTTCTCCTCCCATCCGGGGGTATAGGCACCAATCACAAGCAGGACATCTGCCTCTCTCGGATTGTTGTGGACATAGATGCCGTACTGTTCGATATCGTAGCGTGGGGCGAGGCAGGCGAGCACCTCGATGTCACAGCCATTGCAGGAACCGACATCCACGTAGGCCACGTGGATTGAACGCGACCGGACGGTATTTTTTATTCGCTGGAGAATGTTCATATTTTCAATGCCTCCCGTATCTGTGTCCTGCCATAAGCGATTGCATCATCCACGGGAGTACCTGTATGTACGCGTGCATCCACTTCACTGAAAATGGCATCCATTGTGGCACCGGAAAGGATCCGTAAGTAGAGGGAATATTTCTCCCGTCCTAAGGCCCGGGCAACTGCATCACCCTGATCGGCATGGTCGTCTGCCATCTCCGCCCTCGCGGGGAGGTTTTCTAACTGGATCATGTCGAGGTGTTCAATTAAGTATCTTCGCAATTCCTGCACGGGAATATTCAGCTCCTGTGCAATCTTCCGCACAAGGCTGTCGTGCCGCATTGCAACGAGAATCCGGTATTTCTGCGTGACAAGGTCCTGCTCGTAGAGGTACGTGGTCATAGCAGTCCCCCGTATTTGAGCGCCCCGTAGACAACAAACAGGAGCACGGCTGCCCAGAGTGCAGCGATCTCTGCGGTGTGGAGCCGGTGCTCATCTTTTATGAGATAGTACGCAGTAGCAATGGCAAGCACAACTGAAACAATAACGCCTTCTGCCCATATTGAAGGTCGGTCGATAATCTGGGCGATGGTGATGAGGATGTACAATACTCCCCCAAAGAGAATTGTTTCACGGATCATGGGTGCACCACCATCAGGATTATCGCAGCGTAGACAAGCATCAGGGCGGTTACGAGCATCTGGATAGTCACCGAATCAAAAGGCGACATCATCGGAGTAACTGCACAGGCAAAGGCGAGAATCACTATCAGCAGAATCATACCAACCAGAAGCCAGGGCAGGGAAAGCGGTCCGATGAATACCGCGAGGAAGACGGCGAGCAGGACATACGTTTTCAGGCCATTACAGATTTCGAGGCCGGCTCTCCAGATGCCGAAGTGCTCGGTCTTGTACCCGCTCACCAGCTCCTTGGCCTCAACGATAGAGAAGGGACCAAAGGGCATCTTCGAGAGGATCACCAGGAACATGGCGCACGCTGCCGGGAATGCGATGATGAGCAGCGGACCGTGTACCTGCTGGTACTGCATGATGGCAGAAAGGTCCAGCGAATGCGTGTAGACCGCGATCACGGCAACGGTGACAAAGAGCGGGATCTCCGAAGCGGCCGAGATGACAGAACGGACACCGCCGTACTTGCCGTACGGCGATCCGGACGAGAGCCCGAACCCGTGCTCCACGATCTTGTGGAGCATGTAGATCCCTAAGATGACCAGCAGGCTCCCCCCACTGACGAGGATGTAGAAGGCCGCCGTCCAGATGCCGATTGCGATCAGGACAACGCCGACAAACAGGACCGGGCTTGCGGTCTTCGGGATCCATGTCGTCTTGAAGGAGAACTTGAGCATGTGCAGGATCTCCTGCCAGATGGGCGGGCCGGGCCTCCGCTGGATACGGGCAATGATCTTCCGGTGGATACCTAAGAGGAGCAGGCCAAAGAAGGTGGCAAGGACGAGTTCTGCGATCATATCAGTACCCGATGAACGGGATGTCACCTCCCGACTCTCCTGCCATCCAGCAGAAGAAGAGTGAGAGAACCGTGACCGGGAATGCCACGATCAGCAGGGCTGCACAGAGTGGAAGCGGTATCATTCCCATAAAGAACAGGACGGATGCGATCACGCAGACACCCGCACCCGCCCAGAATATTCGTGCAACCGTTTTTTTCTTCATCATCATCACCCCAGCATAACAACTTCGACAACCCGCAGGAAGATCAGCAGCGAGGAGAGCGAGCACATAATCACATACGGGGCGCCCGGGGCTCGGAACATCTCGGCTTTTGCCGCGTAGAAGGGTGCCATGCCCTCACCGATAACCCCGAGCATGAGCATCCCCTTTGCTATCAGCGGAACGGCCGGTAGCGTACCTTTCATCAGCTCGATCATGGAGAGCGAGCCGGTCGTTGCCGCGTACACGGCAGCCCCTCCAAAGAGGGGGATGGTAGCCGAGAGAGAGACCAGCCCGTACTGGTATGCCGCGTCCTGCACATGCGGGCTCTTTACCGCAGCAACGATACCAACGTTGGTGATCCCGACCATGGCAGTAAAGAGGGTGAAGTTGAAGATATCCCCGGTCACCATCGCGCCCATGGTGGCAAGTCCGCAGGCAATTGCCATGAAGCGCCGGAACCGCATCTCGGAAACGCTGATCTCCTTAGTACGGTAGGCATCGCCCCCAAAGGCGATATCCACCTGCTTTTCCGGGCGGCTGATGAGGACGAGCACGGTAAACGTCAGGGCAAGCAGGAAGAGCGTGATCGTGTATGGCGTCAGGTATACGAGTTCATCACCAAACTCCAGCACATAGAGGGGCACTCCCCCAATAAGATTAATCACGGTGCTCCCCCCACATGGTCCCGACAAGGGACATCTTCACGGTCACTTTGAGCACGATGCCCACCGCTGCACCCATAAGGGCGATGAACCAGTACTGCGGGAGGAACATGAAGACGAAGAAGGAAAAGATCCAGATCGCCCATGAGATACCGCTTGCCATCTCGAGCATGTTCAAGTCCTCTTTGTAGCCCCGCGACATGAAATAAAAGACAAGCCCGAGCCCGGCAACCCCGCCACCTGTAAACCCGGAGAGCACCAGCCCGTACACGACAAGGAATCCTGAAATTATCAGGGGTGCGTCTGCCTTCTGGATTACCTCGATGTTCAGTCCCCGTACCGGTCGTTCCTTTAATCCTTCCTTGGTGATGTAAATCTGGGAGAGGGCAAGGAGTTCGGCAATCCCCACGGTCAGTCCGGGGAGAACGAGAGCTTCTGCCAGATCGGTACCGAGCAGGGCAATCACCCCGAGTGCTGTGATCTCCACAAGGTCGAGCAGCAACAGCCGATGCAGGTCATCAGTCTCCCGGGCAAGTGCCACAAACCCGATCACTCCGGCGATCAGGACACAGAGCAACCCTATGTTATACTGGTCCCACATCATCCCACCTTCCGGTACAGGTAAGAAGCGATGGCAAACGCAATCAGCAGGATCGTTGGTTCAACAACCGTGTCCAGCCCCCGGGTGTTGTACAGGATCTCGTCAATGATTCCTCCCGGGTGGGCGACAATTGTTGTGCCAAGATGCATGGTCGTGTCCGCAAGGAACTGGGAGAACGGCGTCAAATACGTTGTTACGAGTCCGGCTGATGGTGAATTTTCCGGGTACTGGGAATGGATCGCAACCATGGTAAAGGGCGGTCCCCCGCGATCGTACGGGTCTAACGAACTGTTCCGGTCAATGGTTTTGGGATAGAGCTGGTTCTGTTCGTAGCTGAGGGGCTGCATGAGGATGCCGGCAAGAAAGAGAAGAGCGCAGGCACCGGCAAAGAGCGGCACGATATTTTCATAATTGCACAGGAAGTGGGAGATCTTCCGTATGATCATATGCCCTCCTTCTTCTGCATGATCCGAACGAAGATATAGGTTGAAAGCACCGACATCGCAGCGAACGTGAAGAGGGCGAGCGCCTCATTGTAGTGCAGCATGACGAGCAACAGTCCCCATCCCGGGATCTCAAGATTGATCAGACGGGTCAGGTAATCTTTATCCCGGGGGAAGGCAACCGAGATGGTTCCCACGATCAGGACAACAAGCCCTATCACAAACTCCGGACTATAGAGTTCGGTTGTCATTCCTTCACTCTCCGGCAGACCATCAGGGTAAAGATTGTGGAGAGCGGTGCGATGAGTGCTGTTGCAATCGCAACATCCAAAAATCCCCGGTCGACAATGAACGGGAACACCCCGGCAATGAGGATCGAGAGCGAAATGAGTTTGTCGAATGGATCGCGGTTGATGATTGCCGCAGTCATGCCGATGAGGATGAGAATCACTGATGCAGCCATTACAATATCATTCATGGCTTTTTGATTCCCCCCGCCCACGTGCTTGCAATCGCATTTGATTCGAGAGTCGATCCGACAAAATAGGCTGCCGCCGCAATGATGGTGATGGGATTTGGCAAAAGGAGCGCAATGATGGCAGTTACGGCAAACGATATGACATTGAGAAACGGTAGTTTGCGCATGGTATTGCGCTCGGCTATCACCCGCAGGGCTGCATACACCGCGATTACTGCGCAGACATATATCGCGATCATGGATGACCTCCCAGCAGCCGGTTCCTGAAATCCCAGAGCCGGGCAATCAACCGGCTGGAATGGACATACGAGATGCCCTGTATGGTCATGATAGCAATCACCATGCCGGCAATAAAGTCCGAAGCGGCAAACCCTACCTGGGTCATACCGTAGACAAGGAACGTCGCAGTGATCGCGCCGGTCGTGCCCGCATAGCCGGGATCATAACAGATTCGGTTCCCGATATAGACAAGCAGGGCAGCAAAAAGACCCCCGGGAAGTCCCGCACAGTACACTCCGCAGGCAGCAAGAAGTGTTCCTGCCGAAGCATCGGGGGATGATACGATGTTGCCCAGCATGAAGCCGCCGTGCAGGTTCCCGCCGCCTTTTTCCACTTCCTCTGCAATCGCGGTTGCCCCGCAAACGCCCCCGCTCTCGGGTAACTTAAAGAAAACATCGATAGCTACAAAATTGATCCAGCACAGCACTGCGGCAATAAGGATACGGGCGGGCTCATCGAGCATAATACATCCCGGCGAAGATCTTCGTCTGACCGAATCATCGGCGGGATACTGGATAAAGGTTGTGATGTTTATTGATTCATTTTCTGTTTTAAGAAAGCGTGCGGGGTGACTTAATAATCGTCTGGCAAGATCAAAACCGGTTCAGGTAACCGACCGGTCAGGGACATTGGTATCACCGGGGCTATAATTTCCTGAAATTTTTTCCTAAAAAAAGTCTGTTTTATTGACCGCATCCACCACAGTATTTCGGGATGCACCTAATGATTTTACATCCCTTTCATAAGATTCCGTTTCTGAATAACCCGTGCGGCAAGAATAAACCCGGCAGAGACACCGATGAGCACGCCGCAGTCAACGAGCGGAGAAAATACCGATGTGCCGGATATGGCTGCATTGAACAGGTCGACAAGGTACGTGAGCGGCGAACAGAACGCAAGCGTGAGGCCTAATCCCTGCATCTGCGCAAGCGGGACGAATATCCCGGATATGAAGATGAGCGGGAACCGTATCAGGTTCGAGAAGATCATCACGTTAGGCGGGCTACCGGATGCCGGGGATGCAAGCAGAACCCCCAGCGTGGAACAGGACAATGTACCAAGAATGAATGCGAGAGCGAATAACCCGATGTTTGTGATCGCAACCGGGATGAACAAGGTACTCACAATCCAAACGAGCAGGGAGATACCTACCCCGAAGATCGCACCTGCTGCAACGTCGCCGAGAATGATACTATCCTGTGTCACGGGATACGAAAGGAGCCGTTCATAGGTCTTTTCCCGTTTTTCCCAAGGAGTGATCAGCGGCCCTACCGATGATGCCGTAAAGAACAACATCATCGCTAAAAATGCCGGGAAGAATGTTATCAGGTCGAGATGGCGGCCGACAAAGAACGCAAAGAACATGAAGAGCGGGAACAAGAGCCCGAACATCAGGACGGGCGGTTTGGTGTAATACAGCCTCATGTTTTTCCCGGTAATGACAAGAATGCCACGGAGGAACAGCGGGATCTCCATCATGCACACTCCGTGAGCTGGACAAACGCTTCTTCAAGACTTGGGCCGGAGGTAGTAAGAGAGGTAATACCAATGGACTCACATTCGGCACGCCCGACAAGATATTTCAAGACCTTATCCGGGTTGTCCGTATACAGCCGCCACTTGTCACCGCAGGGTTCTGCCCGCAAAATCCCTTCCGCAACGAAAAGGTCCCGGGTTACAGCCCGGTCAAACGAGACTTCAACTGATTGCGTAGTATCGAACATCTTCTTGAGCCGTTCGGGACTGTCCTGCGCAACAATCTTTCCCTTGTGGATGATGCAGACCATCTGGCAGAGCGTGTTTGCCTCTTCGATATTGTGCGTCGTGAGAAAGATCGTACTACCCTGTTCGTTCATGGTATGGATCGTCTCGATTACGAGCCTGCGGCTCTGCACGTCAAGCCCGCTCGTTGGTTCATCGAGAAACAGGATGCGGGGCCGGTGGATGATTGCGCACGCGATACTCACCCGCTGTTTCATCCCTTTTGAAAATGTCCGGACAAGAGTGTGCCTTTTCTCAGAAAGGCCCATCTGTGACAGGATCTCATCAACCCGCTCTTCCCGGAGTGCCCGGGGCATACCGTACATCTTTCCGCTCAGGTGCAGGTTCTGTTCTGCGGAGAGATCACCATAGACCGTGCTGCTCTCAGGAATCACACCCATCTGCATCTTCGCATCGAGCGGGTGGCGGTGGATATCAATACCGTTGATGAGGACGGTTCCCGTGTCCGGCATGAGAACCCCGGTGAGCATCCGCATCGTTGTTGTCTTTCCTGCCCCGTTTGGACCGAGGAACCCGAAGATCTCTCCCTCACGTACCGTGAGGCTGATATCATTCACTGCGGTTACGGTACCAAATCGTTTGATGAGGTGCCCGGCTTCTATGGCATTCATGGTTTTTTCACAGTTTTCAGTCCGGCTAATTTTGTATCGATCATTTCAATCCGGTCCTGAAAAAATTTTTTGTAGACCTCCAGCTCCTTGATCTCATCGTCAATCGAGAACGTGACCGGGCAGCTGCATCCACAACCGCAACGGGTGTTCATCAGCTCTGCCTGTTTTCCTGCTGATACATGGCACATAGTTTTTTCCACCTCAATGTTTTCTTTTTTAATTACTATCAATTAGAAAGTATTAATGGTGTCAAGTTTATAGTATCAAAGTGACTATGGAAAAAGAAAGTAATCACATCTGCCTGTGTCCTTTAGAAGGCATCATCAACATCATTGCAAAAAAATGGGCTATCCTCATCATCAGTATCATCGGCCATCATGAGAGGATCCGTTTCAATGATATTATGCAGAGACTTGACGGAATCAGTCCCAAGACACTTGCAGATGTATTAAAAGATCTTAAGAAAGAAAACCTGATTCACCGTGAAGCATTCCCGGAGATCCCGCCGCGGGTAGAGTATTCCCTGACTGAAGATGGGAAACAGCTCTGCGAGGCCGTCCTTCCCCTGATCCAGTGGGCGGAAAAACGCGATAACGTCGACAAGCACCGGTGCAAGGGAAACTGCCATGATGAGGACGTTCCACCAAAGAGGGATGTGAAGAAGAAAAAGAAATGATGTACCGGTTTTTTCTTACGGTCCGCAGCCACCGGAGCGGTTCGGTGTGCACCCGCTGCCTGCACAAAAGGATTCTGCTTCAGGGTTTCCGCAACAGGTTGCAGATTCCACGTAGTCTTTTACTACCTGTTCGGCAACTTTGTACGCATACACGGTGAACATCTCGTCCGACACCTCGTCTATCCCAAACGGTAAGTCGAGATTATAGATCAGGTCCGCTCGTACGATCTCCGGCTGAAGTTCCGGGATAACTCCGGCCATCATCCGCGATGAGCAATTCATAAAACAACCTTCGATCGCGATGACCTTATCAGCTTTCCGGACAAGGTTCCGCTGCCCGGTGTCTTTTGTGAACGCTCCCCCAAGGCAGATCCGTACCGTCTGGTCGCGGGCAAGGCGGTGAGCAATTAGGTTTGCAGCTCGCCGGGCCACTTCGCCCCGGGCACACGCTCCTTCGCAAGCCATCACCGCGATCTTGGGCGGGTTTGTGGTATTTTTCTCAGCATAGTCCTCGCAGGCCGGGCATTTGCCGGTCACTTTTGCAATTTTTGCGATTTCGTAGTCCATGTTTTTTCACTGTATGAATCGTGGATCAGGGAGTGGTATATAACACGGAACCGGATTTCAAGAAAAATTGAAGAGTAGAGATCCTCTCAAATACCTGCATGAGTCCAAGCGAGCACTTTTTTTATTTTCATATCAATCTCGTACCATGGCTACTGCCCGCTGCTGTCCTGCCGACTGCGCCCTGCGAAGCGACTGGGAAGATGAACTCCGTGCCGAGAAGGAGATGCTCGAACGGGAGGTGGTAACGGAATTGCATACCCGTATGAAACTACTCTCCCACCCGCTCCGCTTAAAGATCATCCTGATGCTCCTGAAACGGGACCATTGTGTCTGCGAGTTTTTTTACGTATTTGAAGAGCCGCAGAACCTCATCTCCTATAACTTAAAAAAACTCGAAGATGGCGGGCTCATCGAATCCTACTATCGCTCAAATCACAAGATCTACAAGGTAACTGCAGGAGCAGAACCGGCCCTCATGCGAATTCTCGGAGATATCATAAGGTGACCCACAGGATCGGGTCTGATTTCCCCTCTCGAACCAGATAATTCCCCTCAATAGTCACAGGATCTTTTAAGACTCTAACAGGGCAGTACAGAATAATAAAAAACTCAATTCATTTCCAAGTCTTTTTCTACCCGTTTACAAGTATACTACTCATGGATCCCCTCCTCGCGTTTGTGATCACCCTTGTCCTCATCACTATCGTAAGCCTTTGGTACCGGATTTCCCCGTTTTTCACCCTGATCGGCGGGGCAGTCCTGTTCGGGCTCCTTGCAGGTATGACACCCGATGCGACCATGCTGGGGATCATCGCGGGGATCGGTAAGGTATTTTCTGCCTTTGGCATCATCATCCTCTGCGGGGCTGTTATTGCAAAACTCCTGCAGGAGCAGCACCATATAGAAGAGATCGTTACCGACATCAGAAGATACGTGAAAAATCCACCATTGATTGCAGGGCTATCCGGATACCTCCTGTCAGTGCCGATCACATGCTGCATCACCGCGTACATCATGTTAAACCCGATCCTTGACAGCCTTGAAAAAGACAGGACAAAGCGCAACGTGCTCCTGTATCTTGCTGCCGTTGGGGGCATCATCTCCTACGCGCTCATATACCCAACACCGGTTGTCATCCCGCTCTACGAAGCATTCTCCATGGGAATGAGCCCGTTTTTGTTTGATGCAGTATCCATCCCGCTCTCGCTCCTGTTACTGGCCGGAATACTCCTGTACTTCCGGTTCATTCATCCGGCTTCTTTCATCACGGAAAAAGATAAAGCACCAGATATCCCCAGTCAAAATCCCGTGGACGAAACTTCGGTCCTGCACCAGGGAATTCACTGGCGGGCATGGGCACCCTTTATCGCAATCCTGATTGCCATCCCGGTCGCTCTTCTGCTCCTGAACCTGTCTCATATGAGCATGATCAACTTTATCATGCTTGTTGGCGCAGTTACGGCAATCGCCCTTGCGCCTTCAGCAGCGCGGGCAACGGGATTGTCACAGGGAGCAAAACACGCAGGTCTGATCATCTTTGATATCTGCGGGGCTGGAGCGCTCGGTTTTGTGATTGTAAAAAGCGGGTTTGCACACGTAGCTCTGGGCCAGCTGACTGCACTGATCCCTATCATTCTCGTGCCCTTCATACTCGCTGCACTGATCGAAACTGCGCAGGGTTCAAGAGTTGTAACAGCAGTGATTACGGCCGAAGTTCTCGCGGGTTCAGCAGTTGCCGGTGCAATCCACCCGCTACCGCTCATCCTCCTCATAGGTGCCGGATCGTGTATTGTGTCGTACGTGACCGATCCCTTCTTCTGGCTTGTCCAGCGGACTACCGGAGATGACATTAAAACAGTTGTGAAAAATTACACTCTGCCAATCGCGCTTGCAGGTGTCGGGATCTTTATTGTTGCCGTTGCGCTGGAATACTTCGTATACATGCACCCAGCCCTGATTTTATAGAATGAAAACTGCGTGATGTTTTTACACACAGAATTGGTCCATCAGGTCATTTTTCCTGATTCCCTCCATCAGCTGCTGTAGGACAACCGGAAAATGGATGGGGCATTTCCTGTCATGAACCACATTGATACTGAGGGGTGCAGTGCCAATGGGAAAGCTAATTACCCTTCAGAGGGATTCCATCATTAAGAGCAGGAGCACATGATAATGAAAAAAGCCGGATCCCCCGTATACCGCCCTGTCAGCCTCAACCGGGATTATCTTGCAGGAAAAATGCTGGACACGTACGCAGAGGCACATGCCAAAACCTGGCAGAATTTCAGTCCCCGCCGCAGAGTACGGATCCGAAAAGAGTTTATGGACATGATCGGGAGTCTCCAGGAATCGCTTGCAACCGGAAGCCCGGGGTTTCTCATCGATTACTCCTGCCGTGAACAGTCCCGTTTTGTTACCCGGCATCTTCCTGAGGGATTGGTTGTTTCGTATCTTGAGATTCTTAAGAAAATCATCTCGCAGGAACTGCCCCTCGACTACCGTGAGAATGCCACCTTTTTTGTTAAGAAGGCTGTTTCTGCACTAAAATCATCTCCTGCTAAAATCCATCCGTGTACTCCTCCTGATATATCACTCTCCACAGTAGCCCGATTGTTCCTTGACGCCATCCTTGCAGCTGACCGGGACAAGGCCAATGCGATCATTGATGATGCGCTCGCTTCCGGCACAACCGTTCACGATATCTATCTCCAGATCTTCCAGCCGGTGCTCTGGGAGACGGGGAGACTCTGGCAGCAGAACGAGGCGAGCGTTGCGCAGGAGCATTACGCTACCGGGCTAATTCGCCAGATCATGGCAAAGATGCACGAGAGGATCACCACTCCCGGCAGGAAGAAACCGCGGAAAAAATCGGTTGTCACTGCCAGTGTAGGGGAGGAACTTCACGATATCGGGATCCGCATGGTAGCAGACTTTTTCGAGATGGATGACTGGGATGTGTATTACACCGGGGCAAATACACCGGTAAAATGTATCCTTGATACCGTTAGGGATCGGAAAGCCGATGCTGTCGCTCTCTCGATCACCATGCCATCCCGCCTCCCCGAAGTCCAGTACCTGATCCGGTCACTTCGGGCAGATAAGGCTACAGAAAAGGTAAAGATCATCATCGGGGGTTATCCGTTTAATATCCTCCCGGAACTCTGGAAACAGGTCGGGGCTGATGCATATGCTGCGGGTGCGGATGAGGCGGTTGCTATTGCCAACCGGCTTATGACGGGTAAGCGGTAGGCTGGAACCCGGTTCGTACGGGCTGGCAGAACCATCGCCGTAATAAAAAACCGGTCACCACCTTTTTTATTCTTTTTAGGAAAATCAGACTCAACCCAGCAAAATCACTGCCGGGTACGGGTTTGAGTTGGGGAGGGTACGCCGGTCCCAGTCGAAAAACAGAATGTCCACCGGATTGTTCGGTTCACGGGCCAGCCCAAGGAGTATAAAGGAATTTAATGCTCTTCAGGTATCACTCGTCATCGCCAGATGGGCCATCGATCTCTTCTTCATAGGTAAAAACGTCATCAATCCCGACACCAAAGAGCCGTGCAATACGATAGGCAAGTTTTAAGGAAGGACAATATTTGTTCTTCTCCATCGAGATGATGGTATTGCGTGTAACTCCTACAAACTCTGCGAGTTGCTCCTGGGTCATATCGTGCTCGGCACGGAGTACACGGATTCGGTTTTTCATTGCAGCCTGCAGTTAGTACTTTCTGTTGTAATAAAGATAAAACACTCCGAAGGTCGCGAGCAGCGCTGCAAGTCCGCAGCCGATCACGGTCCCTGCAAGACCACGATTCTCGTTCTCAGAAAAACCCTCGCGGACATATGTACAGTACGTCATCGCCTCGGTTTCATTCATGGCGTTTAAATTTTTTATGGTATTTGACCGGACAAGGGTTTGCGGGCCCGGTACACTCCCCGGTTTATACTCGGCTATCGTCATGGATTGTGTCCCGTCATCATTAAGGAACAGTTTTCCGGTTATTATCGGGGAAAGCGGGATGCTTACGACGAATGAATACAGGATAATCGCGGCGATCGCACCCCCGATGACAACGACTTCGAGCGTCCTAAGCGCTGCTTTACTCCGGATCCGTTTCTCCCGTTCATCTGCCATTACAATGTCAACCTGTGCCCGGCAGGCAAGGATGACGATAATCCCAAGGGGGATCGCGACAACGGGAACAAGGAAGTTCCCCGCTGCCATCGACCACCCGACCATCGCGGCAACCATGCAAGCCACGATGAGGGAACAGGTAAGATAGGTAAGGCGTTTCATGATGACCAGCTCGATGGGATAAGTCTCTTTGCGCAGTACGTGTCCCCGTATATGGTGGCATAGGTCCGGGGATCGATACGGTCATTGCTGACATTCACGAGATATCTCCGCAGGTCGGGATCCAGCTTTCCCTTGTCCAGCGTCACGGACCAGAGGCCGGTACTCCCGATCCCTTTCTCAACAGTCACCATCCCCACAGCTCCCGACATGGACGATGCTAAGTGCTTCACTTCCGGGTTCATGGTAAGGTCGTATTCCGTGGGATAGACCTGGACGAGCAATTCTGCTCCGGGAGGGAAGTCAGTAGTCCCCGTGATGGTAAAGGTCTTGTTGGTCCAACTGATGGGGAACGCATCGATGGTAATGTGTCTGCAGGAACTGGCGTTGATGACCGGTGATGTGGCACTGTCCAGGATCGCTTCTTTTACGATGAGCTGTGCAGTGTCAAAGGGGGATTGTAATCCGATCTTTTCGGGGCTGATACTCTCCAGCGTGACGATGATAATGTACTCGCCTGAGATGAATTCGGTGCTGTCCACCGCAAACGACCAACGGTTGACCCCGCCCGTCCCCGGAAGTACCCTGATCCCTCCCGACCGCGTGAGCCCTTCCTTCACGTCCCGGTTTCCGGTCTTTACATCCACCGTGAAGACTGAGGCATTGGACTGCGGGATGACCAGATAGGTGAGCTCAGTACCTTCCGGCAGGCTGGTTGTTCCTGTAACAAGGAGTTTTTCCCCGCGCCAGAGCGTGTCGGGGCGGTTGATCCAGATTTGCCGGGGCTGGAGATCTCCCGTGCCGGGAGTTCCTGTCGGGACGGGTTTTGTTCCGGTCAGCCGGAACCGGGATGTTGCAAGGATATCGCTTCTGATGGTCTCATTTATCCAGTAAGCGTTCACCAAGTATTCCCCCGGGGGAATGGCGGAGGTATCCAGTGCAGCGGACCATGTGTTCGACATTCCTCCGCCCCGGACAATAAACGCATCCGATACAGCGACCCGGGGTTTTGTTCCGTTTGCGGGCGAAACTGCGATGATATCCAGTTCCATTACCGTACCGGCCATATGGTTCGTTGTCCCGGTGATGGCCACGAGGTCTCCTGCCGCGTGATCCGGGATAGGATCGATTGTTGCCGAGGAGAAAATGGAGAAGGAGCCCGTCATGAGGATACTTACGAACATGATGACAAGTATTACGGCGGAAATAATACCGGCGTACGTGAGATATTTCTTTTTCATAGGGGCCTCAATGTAATGTATTTTGTGCATTACGTAAAAAATTTTTATCTTTTATTTTGACGCAGCGGCATCTTCCAACGGGAAAGTGTGCAATATCATCGGGCAATAACGTTAAACACTGATGAGCTGGTTATTCCGACAGGTTTGGAACTGCTGTTGGCTGGGTCGTCATTCTTATCTGAGACAAAAACGATGTGATCTGCTGCGGGAAGATCTCCGGTCTCAAAGGTTACGGAAAACCGGTTGCCGTTTGCAGAACCTCCGGTAATTTTTGTTACAGCACTCTTCTCCAGGTTCTTGAAATCACCGGCAATTTTTCCCTTTTCCATGGTGACCGGGACCACTTTTACGATAAGGTCCGTGCCGACTGGCAGGCTGGTCCTGCCACTCACAACAAGGGGATCTCCTTTTGTAATATCACGGATGCCATCGATAAGGATGCCGTTTGGAACGCCCCGCTCTGAAGGATCGGATGCATCAGCAGGCACCACAGTGGTGGAAGGTGGGGATGTCGGTGTCTGCAGTGCAGTTTTTTGGGGTGCCTGGACAGATGTTGGCCTTGTTACTACCGTGGGGGTCACGTACCCGCTCTGCGTATCCTGTATTTTGGCAGTCTGGTCCTGCCGGCCTTCCGTGGAATTCGTACACCCGGCGATCATAAGGGTCGCGATGGTGAAGAGTACGGCAAGTCCGATAAGCATGTGGTTTGGTTTTTGATCGGTTTTCATCGTATCGTTCCTGCTTATTTCAGGGTGAAGTATGTGTACCCGTAATCCTTCCCAATCTCAAAGACAATGCCTGAAGTCTCATCTCCTTTCATCTTTCCCACGATGGCAACGTACTTTCCCGGTACAAGCCTCCCGAGGTTAACGGCAAGCGATATCCGGTTCGTTGTCCCTTCCCCTTTCGTCACTTGATAATTTCCCCCGACGCTCATCTGTGAAGCCCCGTCGATACCGGTCGGGGGTGTTCCTGTATCCGGCATGATTTGGCAGATAATGTTTGTACCTGCGGGAAGACTGGTCGTTCCCGAGAGGGTGAACGTATCTCCGGTCTTTTTGTCACTGATGGGATCGATTTTTATGACGCCGGTTGATGAAATCGGTGCCGGTGCGGATTGTGTTGTTTTCAGTGGTGCCGGTGCAGTCGTTGTCCTTGTCGTGACTGCCATACTTGTGGCAGGATTTTTGCCCTGTTGATCATGGGTGGTGGTCACCTGGCTCTTCTGGTCTTGTGTTGATTCCAGACACCCTGCACTCACCATGGTGATAACGACGATGAGCAGGGTGATGCAGATAAGTCTGATTCCTGATTTCTGTTGGCTTTTCATGGTTTCACCTAAACGGATTTTGTTCATTGCTCTCTTTCCATAATGAAGAGAACAATCGCTGGATCTTTTCCCGGATAATGACAGACAGGAACAGTATCGATGACGCGGCTCCTTGTCGTTCCCGGGATTTTTGCTGTTTTGCCCTGTTTCCGGCAAAAATTGAGGGGTGTCTTCTCGTGATGCGCATAACGACCTATTTCAAAGTGAACCGGGCGGATCCAACCAGGTCCCCAATTGCGATATCCCGGTTTGCCGGATCTCCTTTCATCTCGCCCACTATGGCAATGTACTCTCCCGGTGCGAAGTTGCTCATGTCAACAGCAAGCGATACCCGGTTTGCTGTGCCATCCCCCTTCGTTACCGCGTTATTTGCCATAATGCCCTTTGCGTCCAGGTCAAGGCCGGTCGGGGTTGTTCCTGTATATGGCATAACCTCCCAGATGAGGCCTGTACCTGGGGGAAGGCTGGTTGTTCCGGTGATGAGGAACTGGTCCCCGACCTTTTTGTCACCGATTGAATTCAGGCGGATGTAATCATTGCTGGTGATCGTTGCCTTTACCGGTGTGTCGGTTCCTAGGTAGGTGCCCTTCAGCGTGAACGATGCTGTCCCGTTGATAGTACCGAGGCCGTAATCTCCTTTTGCCAGATCGCCTTTCATATTGGTGACCGTGATTTTCTGCGTGCCCGGTTTTAAGATGGAAGTATCAATAGGCATGGAAAACCGGTTTACTCCACCCGTTCCTTCGCGCACCATGGTATCTCCTCCATAGCCTACACCATAGTTACCTGTCTGGACCATGAGGATCGTCCCTGCCGGAAAATTCGTTGAACCGGTGACAATCAGGAGATCCCCCGTGGTTTTGTCGGCAACGGGATCAATCCTGATGTACTTTACCGAATCCGCAGTGGGGTATCCCATCGTGGCGGACTGGCTCCCCGTATTTGTAGTGCTCACGGGGTCAGCAGAAGTAATCGGTTTCAAGACCGAAAATCCGGTGATCATGCCGACGCAAATCAGGACGGCAAATATCCCGACAGCAAAAAGGCTGCCCAATACCAGTTTCTGTGGTTTCATAGTACAAATGCACAATTTGTTGTGCATAGTGCATAAACTTTTTGGCTTTTAGTAAAAATATTGTTACAAAATAGCAGACAATCTTTATCTCAAGTGGGTTACCGGGAGACACACGGCCTTTTTAAAAAACAACATATAGTTTACGGTAATAAAATCTGGTTATAATGTACTAAAGCATCATTCACTGAGGCTTGGGAAAAAGAATGATTTCATGAAAGACGTTAACGCTAAAAAAACATCCTATGATTTACCAGCCTTTCGTTTAGGATACCAGTATGCATAAACCTGATAATTCCACGCCTCACAGCTCCGATACATACGATCGTCAGATAAGGATGACCATCCCTTATAATGACGACATCCACGCGGAGATCCTCAGATTTGTAAAAATTCAGTCTCCCTCCCCCAATACATGGCTGGATACCGGTTGCGGGACTGGCATGTTCATCAGAAAAGCACAGCTCATTTTTCCGGATACGGAATTTTTCATTGCAGATCCTTCTGAAGGAATGTTAACGAAGGCCCGGGAAACCCTGGAGGGCTGCCGTTACTCCCTTGTAGGTTGCTGCGGGACCGCAGACATTCCCGGGACAACCGACTGCAGGTTTGACGTGATCACAGCGATCCAGTGTCATCATTATCTTTCACAAGAAGAGCGGAACACGGCGGTCCGTGCCTGCCATTCCCTGCTGGATGACAATGGTTTTTTTATCACATCAGAGAATATCCGTCCGTTTTCCGACGAAGGGATTACACGATCCTTATCATATTGGGGTGCATTCCAGCGACAGGCCGGCCGCACCAGGGACGAAGTACGCGATCACCTGAACAGGTTCGATCATGAGTATTTCCCGATCACGGTCGCGGAACATCTGAAGTGTTACCATGATGCCGGTTTCTCCGTTGTCGAGATCTTATGGCTTTCCTATCTCCAGGGAGTATTCTGGTGTAGGAAGTAAGGTCGCATATAGTCAGGAATGCACGGGGTTAGATTTCCACCGGTGTGAGCTGAACCATCTTTTTAGAATTTGTTAACGGTCGATAGCAGGATGTCATAGAAAATTTAACCAGTCTCATTTTTTTACAGTCAACAGAGTGTTATTTAAAAAAACCGATTACCAATAGACATGAAAACCGTGGAGTCTTTCGGTGGCAGGACTGTTCTTAACCACGATATCTTCAACATGTATCACGGGGTCACCACGGGCATGGGCCATGCGGACAAAATCGGCAAGGGCGGCAGGAGAACTCTCGGCAACCATCTCTACGGTACCGTCAGTAAGATTTTTGACGTAGCCATGCACCCCGGTTGCCTGGGCACAATTCGAGATGAAGTGCCGGTATCCGACTCCCTGGACCCGTCCCTTTGCCACGGCGGTGATCCGTTCCATAGTATATTTCCGGACCCGGGGTGTTTTATAGTTTGGGAAATGTATCCCGGTACCTCCACAGGTACCTGCTGTGAACTTCCTGTCAGATACGGCCCGGTTTCAGATCAGATTGTTAGTGTGTGATGCTTAATATCGAGTCAAGGTAATTTCGTGTAAAGATACCTTTCCTAAAAAAACCCGGCGAAAGCCGCTGAAAACAATAAAAAAAAGAGCGAGGCAGATTCCAAGCAGCTCACTTGAGCTTTTTCTCGAGTTTCTTGAGCTTCTTCTTGGCCTCTTGGCTACCCGCAGCTGCCTGCTTCGAGAGTTCTTCTGCCTTGGCCTTCTTTACCTGGTTCAGTTTCACCATCTGTTTCTTACTCGTTGGCATACAATCACCTCGCTACACTTTTGGTTGGTTCTATTTAGCTTTTTTCCTTCTTAAAATATCCCTGTATCGTTGTACCAGCCGGTAAAAACTTCGAATAAACGAAAATCGGACCTATGATTCTTATAAACTTGTGAAAAACCATTCAAACTTTCCGTTTTTTTAAAAAGCGTTCTTACGAAAAACTGTGTTTACCCATACCAACTGGTTCTTCAGAATCATGGAATAAAAACCACTCAAACTACTCAGCACAGGTTCCTTAAAATCAGCAATTATTTACGATGACAGAAAATCTGGAACGCGCCTGCATATCTCAACTCCGGTTGATATTTACACAACTTAATTTTCATTAACACAAATTCACATGATTAAATAAAACCGAATACACCCCCGATTTTTAAAAAGGGCTTAATATACTCTGTTCTCGCCGAAACTAATTCGAAACCTTTTAATGAACCGCTCGCCAAATTTACACTAACCACAAAGAGTTTAACTCGATGTGCGTGGCATTGCATTTTGAATACTCTCGTACATTCGCACGAGGGGTGGAGGCTAAATGGAAAATATTGTATTTGGCATTGGAATTACTGCATTGACAGGAGCTCTTGCCACTGTAGCCGGTTCTGCGGAAGATACTGAATCCAACATCGGATCACAAGGTGACCCGAACTCACAGGTTCAGCTCGCA
>JANYBK010000198.1 GCA_025360805.1 Methanomicrobiales archaeon | reverse complement strand
CAAGTGTGTTCCCATCATTTGATCGACAAAATGCGCGTTATGCATATGGTATGGTGATAATTATTGCGATGAAATTTTGTAATTTTACTTTTTTCCGGTTGGCCGTCCAACAATTGTCATGGCTCGTTGGATGGGCTCGATGAAATTTGGTGTCACTGACAAAAGGATTAATCTTCTTTGCTCACGCATGGAATTGCGATGTTCTGTCCTGAGTGTAAGACGATGATGATCTCTTCTGGGGGTCAGCTTAAGTGCCGGAAATGCGGTTATATTCGTAATATTGTAGTTGCCGACCAGATGAAGTCCCGTAAGATGCGCACGGAAAATGAGATCACTATTGTCGATGATGAAGACGATAAAATTAAAACTATGCCCACCATCCAGATAAAATGCCCGAAATGCGAGCACAATCTTGCCTTCTGGTGGCTACGGCAGCTGCGGGCTGCAGATGAAAGCGAAGTGCGGTTCTTCCGGTGCACGGAATGCAGCCACACCTGGCGTCAGTATGACTGAATAAGAAACACACATCCCATTTTTAAATTTATTATCTGCAGAGCAGATTTTTCTGATGCTGATGTAAGAAAAGCTTGTTCTGGCAATCATGGCACATCCATTTCGATTAGCAATGTGTCTCGTTCAAATGACAACCTTTTATTGAATCTACCCATCATTAATACTGTAAAATCGGGGTTTTTATGGCTGAAGATTTTAATGTGAAATTTACCGATAAGCAGTATCTGCCTGATCCTTCAGTGAAAAAGAACAGCTGGATTGGAGATTACCAGAAAGCATACGATAATTTCTTAAAAGATCCTGATAATTTCTGGGACAAAATCGCGTCGGAACTCCACTGGTTCTCCCCCTATTCAAAAGTCAAAGAGTGGAACTTTCCTAATGTCCGATGGTTTCCTGACGGCAAGACCAACATCACCTATAACTGCCTCGACCATAATGTGCAGAATGCCCGGCGCAACAAGGTAGCACTCATCTGGAAAGGTGAAGATGACTGCGAGAGAATCTACACATACCGCCAGCTCTACCGTGAAGTGATGCGGATGGCAAACGGGTTAAAGAAACTCGGCGTTGTAAAAGGCGATCGTGTATGCATATATATGCCGATGGTACCTGAGCAGATCATATCGATGCTTGCATGTGCACGGATTGGAGCTGTCCACAGCGTGGTCTTTGGTGGGTTTGGGGCTGCTGCACTTCACAGCCGTATCACTGGCGCTGAAGCCCGGGTTGTCATCACTGCCGATGTCACTTTCAGGCGAGGCAAGTCCATACCGCTCAAACACATCATTGAAGAAGCAATTATTGATGCGCCCAGCGTGGAACATGTTGTAGTTCTCCGGCGGGAAATGCATCAACCAGTCGAAATCCACCACGAAATGGAAGTTGACTTTTACGATTTGATCAAAGATGTGAACCCGGACTGTGAACCGGAAGTAATGGATGCTGAAGATCCGTTATTTATCCTTTATACAAGTGGATCTACCGGTGCCCCAAAAGGGATTGTCCATACCTGCGGCGGGTATATGGTCGGTGCCTATTATACCACAAAAAATGTCTTTGACATAAAAGATAATGACGTGTACTGGTGCACTGCTGATCCCGGCTGGATCACCGGGCATTCCTATGTTGTCTATGGTCCGCTCATGAACGGAGCGACTATCATTATTACTGAAGGCACTCCGGATTATCCGGATGCCGGTGCCTACTGGCGGATGGTTGAAGATTTCGGAGTAACTATCCTGTATACCGCACCGACAGCAATCCGCATGTTCATGAAGATGGGAGAGGTCTGGCCTAACAAGAGCAACTTAAGCTCCCTGCGTATCCTTGGTTCTGTTGGAGAACCGCTCAATCCGGAAGCTTTTGAGTGGTATTACCGCGTTATCGGGAAGAACCGCTGTCCGGTTGTTGACACGTGGTGGCAGACGGAGACTGGTATGCATATGATCACGACAATGATCGGCGAACCCATGTACCCGGGTTTTGCCGGAAAACCAATTCCAGGTGTGGTTGCTGATGTGGTAGACAAGGAAGGAAAACCAGTTCCTGCCGGCACCGGGGGTTTCCTTGTCTTAAAAGAACCTTGGCCATCCATGTTCCGCGCAGTCTTTAATGACCCTGAAAGGTACAAAAAATACTGGAATACCATTCCCGGCTGTTATGCAGTCGGGGATCTTGCGGTAAAAAACAAACAGGGGTACATTATGGTGCTCGGCAGATCTGATGACCTGATCGTTGTTGCCGGGCATAATATCGGGACTGCCGAAGTCGAGAGCGCGCTGGTATCGCACAAGGCAGTTGCAGAAGCAGCAGTCATCGGAAAACCTGA
>JANYBK010000190.1 GCA_025360805.1 Methanomicrobiales archaeon | reverse complement strand
GGGGTCTCGACCGGTGAGCCGCCATAGTCCAGCACGAGGCGGAGCACGTAATCGGCGAGCAGGTCGCGGACGATCTTGCCTTTGGGCAGCCAGCGGAGGCAGCCGACATCGCTCGCGGGCTCGTAGTCCACGAGTTCTTTTGAGCGCATCAGGTCCACGTGGGCCGGGTCGCCCCCGACCGGGACAGCAACCCCGAGTTCCTTTTTGACCATGCAGCCAAAGGGCGTGTCGTTGAGGTACTCCTTGTAATCGTGCTGCTTCCCGTCCGGGGTCAGCACGAACCAGTCGTGGGTGACTTCCTTCTTCTCCTTCTTGACCGCTCCCTCTTCACCGGGAACAATCGTCTTTGAAAGCTCCGACAGCGGGTGTCCCTTGCAGGAAAGTTTGAAGGATTTGTACCAGCCGAATGGGGCACGCTTAACGGCAAAGCCTTCGGTTTCAAGACCTGCTTTCAGGGCCTTGAGCACGGTTACTGCAGTTTCCGGTGAGGAGAGATCACTGGAGAGGTGGGCATACGGGTACACAACGATCTTTGTTACGTTGACTTGGCCGGCCGTCTTTTTAACTTCAGCAATCGCCTGAAGGACTACCCCTTCAAGGTCTTCCTCATCGATCGATTCTACTGCGCAGAAAACGGTGAGTGCTTCTTCTTCCCTGTCTGAAAGAACCGAGCACTCCTCCGCAATCTTTGTCCGCTTTTTAGCTTCGTATTCTATGTAATCTGAATGAATGAGAAGAAGTCGCATTATTTCATCTCCGGATTTGTATGTTCATCTGCATAAAATGGGTTTTTATGATATATAGTGCTTAACCCGGCACGATCATCAATGAGTACGTTTTGCATGTTCCGCTTTTGCATCAGCAGAGCAGATCAAGAATTTTTCTTATTCGCGTGGTATCGTGACAGCGTTGCCTGTCGCTGGTCAAGATATTTCGCATCACCCTTTTTGAAGTAGGGTTTCTCTGCCCGTTCGGTTGTGTAAAAGACTAGCTGGCCGATTGGCATACCTGCATAAATCTTTACCGGGCGGGTGTTGACATTTGCCATTTCAAGAGTGATCGTGCCCCTGAAGCCGGCATCGATCCAGCCGCCGGTCTGGTGGAGGGTGATGCCCAGACGTGCGATGCTCGATTTTCCTTCAATTGTTGCAACAATGTTGTCCGGTAACTCAATGCATTCCTTTGTTTCGGCAAGAATGAACTGGCCCGGATTGAGGATGAACGAATCTGCGTGTACCTCTTCCACATCGGAAGTGACACTGTTCTGGTTATATGGGTCAATCACTTCTGTGCCCGGCTTGTACCAGACAAAATGGTTACCGAGCCGGATATCGACAGAGTTGGGCTGTACGAGTGCGGGATCGTACGGATCAATTTTGATAAACCCCCGATCTATGCGATCAAGGAGCTGCCAGTCCACGAGAATCATTGGCTACATGATTGGCGCTGATCGGTCATAAGGAGATCATCCCGGCTCTGTTGCGGGATAAAATGGTAGAGTGGATCCAGCCTGTTATCGTTGTCCTCTGACTGAACAGTGCTGACAAAATATAATGTCCGGTGTAGGAATCTTTGGCGCAAGCCGAAAAAAGCCCATTAAAATCTATGAAAAAATTTGGTCGCGCTCGTCATGACCCTCAACCTTGACCCGGCATTTTTTACAACCACGCGGAATTTCGGGATCAGAACAAATGACCCGGCAGAAGTACAGGAGATCGTAAAGGTGTTCGAAGCGGACTGGAATTACCAGAACGTAACCCCTGCCCAGTCTTCGCTTGTCTGGAGCCCGGTCAATGCGCGGGAAAAGATCATCAGCCTGATCGATGGTTCGAAGAGCTCACTCGATGTCTATATTGACTCGATCACCGATCCTCAGGTGATCGGGGCAATCTCCAATGCATCAAAGAGAGGCGTTGCCGTGCGGGTGCTTGCGGCAAATAATATGGGCAGCAGCGGGACAAACGTCAATGCACCGGCGCTTGCCACACTGAATGCCAGCGGGGCCCGGGCGAAATCGATTGCTTCGCCGTATATCCATGCCAAAGTGGCTGTCGCCGACTACGGGACTTCCCGCCAGGTCGCGTACGTGGGTTCGGCCTACTTTGTCGAAGAGTCCTTGGACCAGAGCCGCAACCTGGGGATTCTCGTGACAGAGCAGCCAATCCTCGACCGGATCGAGACAGAGTTTGCTCGGGACTGGCAGGCCCCCGCCGTGTCGGAACCCGGCGGGTGAGGGCACCCGGATCACGAGGATGCGGTCCATTTAGTTCTTTTTTTCCTGCCGTTCTCCATACCCTACGAAATTATCCTGCCGGCACCTTTCGAGCATACCAGCGGAATCCTCCGTCGGAGAGGATCACCAGTCCTGAAAAGAAAATTTGGTGGTGATCCGAAAGCTGGAACATTCTTGGTTCAGATGAAATAAATCTCCAATAAATGATTGTCGGTAACCTTCACAGGTTCTTTTCAATTTCTTATCGTTGAGATTTTCTATAGAGCAGATTTTTCGTTTCTCCTATGACACCCGCAGCAGCGGTGGCTGTTTCCACGTACCGTTGAGCGTTTCCTGTTTCGGCCAGTAAAGGCGCATGGACATATCGAACGGCCCCTCCGGGGCGGGCAGCCAGTTCGATTCCAGATCCGCGCCGGGAGATTCGTGCCGGATATACAGCGTGATCCCGCCGTCGGCGTCGGTTTTC
>JANYBK010000178.1 GCA_025360805.1 Methanomicrobiales archaeon | reverse complement strand
AGGGTGAGGAGCGAAGGGGGGTCGCTGTGCCCCCCCGTAGCGACGAAAGTGCGGGAAAATTTAAGATAGTTTTGTGATGGCACAAGATTTATCTACAATCACGAAAATTTTGTTTAAAAAACGATCTGAATTTTAAACCTCATTCAACCGAATTTCCGTAAATGAAGGTTGAACAATAATTTTTGCTAATTTGAGATCATCCTAAATCGGGAGAAGAACCAAATCTATACGTTCCTTCCCCGTGAACACGCAACAAATTCCGTCCTTTCACCGGATCTGTGCGACTGCATTGAAAACTATTCCTGGTTCGTCGGAGCTGCGGATCGCGATTCTGTCAAAGTTGGCCTGAATTATCATGTTCCTTCATACCTGCACCAGATTCCCCAGATTGTGTCTGAGTATATGGATACTGATATCGCGATGGCCACTGTCTCTCCTATGGACAAGGCTGGATTCTTCAGCCTTGGCACAGCAAACGATTATTTTTCCACAGCAGCCCGGCACTGCAAACGTCTCTTTGTTGAAGTGAACCGAAATATGCCAAGGGTCTTTGGAGATTCCCTCATCCATATCTCCGAAGTGGATGCTGTAGTAGAGAACCATGTCCCGCTCATGGAGCTCCGCATAGCCGATGCAAAACCTGAAGATGATATCATAGGGCCGGCGATAGCGGCAATGGTGCCTGATGGCGCTACCATTCAGCTGGGTATCGGGAACCTTCCAAATGCAGTAGCACGTTACCTGATGAATCATAAGGATATCGGAATTCACACCGAGATGCTGACTGAGGGAATGGTCAATCTCATTGAGGCGGGAGTGGTAAATGGCAGAATAAAGAACCTCCACCCGCGAAAACATGTATATACAACAGCGGCAGGAACAAAACGGATGTACGAGTTCATGAACGACAATCCAAGCATGGAAAGCTATGCCGCCTCCTATGTATGTTCACCATCAGTAATTGCACAAAACGATAAGATGATCTCTATCAATTCGGTGCTCGAAGTCGATCTCCTGGGGCAGGCAAATGCGGAGTATCTTGAGGGTACAACATTCTCAGGAACCGGAGGCCAGCTGGATTTTGTCCGCGGTGCATTTGCGTCACGCGGGGGAAAATCGTTTCTGGCATTTTATTCCACAGCAAAATCCGGCACAATCTCCCGTGTAGTGCCGCGTCTTGCTTCAGGATCTGTTGTCACAACGCCGAGAGCAGATACAAATTACCTTGCAACCGAGCATGGGATTGTCAACCTGAAAGGGAAATCAACCCGTGAGCGGGCACTTTTAATCATCTCACTTGCTCATCCAAAGTTCAGGGACGAACTGATGAAACATGCAGAGGACATGTACCTGATCTGACAACTCCAGAAACATAAATTCCGGAAATACCCGGATTTACCGAAAAAAAGTTTTTTTATGAGATAGAAAAATTAACTCATCGATTCACGGATCGCTTCTTTAACCTTATCGTCCTGTTCCACTTCAAGAGCTTTTTCAAGCGCCGCATTCACCTTAGTTCCACCGATTGCTCCGAGTGCCCGGGCAACCATCATACGGACATAAACATTCTCATCTTTGAGCAGGATGATCATGGGATCGATCGTATCGGAGTCCCCGAATTGACGCAGCCCTTTTGCTGCCATATACCGTACATGTTCACGGTTGTCCTTGAGTCCCTGGATCAGCGGCTGAACCGCTTTTTCATCGGCAATCTTTCCGAGCGCCTCTGCTGCACGGTACCGGGTCTCCCATTTTGGCTCCTTCATTGCTTCAGAGAGCGGCGCAATTGCAGTTTTTCCCAGCGAGGAGAGTGCAAGCATCGCCTGTTCGCGTACGGACTTGTCGAAATCCGCAAGTGCACGGATCAGGGGTTCGATTGCACGAGGATTCTTTGCCTGTCCCAGCAGGTATGCAGCATATTGCCGGATATTTGGATCAGTGCTGTCGAGCAGGGATTTTATCAATCCATCAAGATTCAGTTTCTCTAATTCTTCTGCTCCAACAGGTTTATCTGGTACATTTTGTGCTTCCATGATATCTCAGTGAAATATCTCCTGTTTTGTTATTTAATTGCGATCGGTCACTGCCGGTTAAAATGTAACAGAATCCGGGCTGCAAAAAGATTGCTGCGTTAAATCACTGTCATAAAAATCCGGTGTTCACGTATTGTGCTACAACCTAAAAAACGATAAAGAGAATTATTCTGTTCTGATGACGGTATAGTGCGATCCCTCGCTCACAGGTTCGAAATATGCGTCTTTGATTATTGGATAATATTTGTTTTTCACTCTGCCGCTCTAAAAAAACGAATCGAAGATCCACACGGGACCACTTGTTTTTAACTTCCAAAAAAATCGCAGTTAACATATTACATTTCCCATTCCCGACCCCCTCCAAAAAGTGTCATTAATTTCATACCGTAACCTTTTGCGCAACACCCCAAAAAACTTAGATTTAAATCTCAGAAATTAATATACTATATACAGGATGATCTCTCGAAAGCAGCCTGC
>JANYBK010000150.1 GCA_025360805.1 Methanomicrobiales archaeon | reverse complement strand
GCAGTTTTAATTCATAAAATGGCTGGTGTACCGCCACCCTCCGTGCCAATTTGTTAATTCTCCGCGTTCTGAATTTTCATAGTCAATGACTTAGACTACTTGGTAGCTCTCAAAGCTTACCCGTGGTTTTCGAGAGGATACCTTGTTTGGCTTAATTCGGTATGAAATGGGTTCTGAAAACAACCCTAATAGCGCCCTTTGGATGGCCGATCGGGTGCCGGATGGGCTGAAGTAGGTGGAAAATGAAAGGAAGGCCTGTTTTGGGGCTCGGGCTCGGGATTTTTTATCGTCGACAGTCAACGTAAATTTGACAGGATGCTGAAAACGTGGGAATGGGGGGAAACCGAGTTTCGGTTCAAAATGAAGATGAAAAAATTACTCCGTTTTCTCCTTACCCGGTACAGTGATGATACCGGCTTTCTTGATAAGGTAATAACCTGCACTCAGACCAACAACAATAACCCCGATTCCCATCAGTTCAAACCCAAACTCCATGGGGTTCATTACCGATGGATCCAGAAGAATAACTTTCCTCGCAATAGCAATGAGGGCAAGCAGAATAATGATCTCGACGTGGATCGTGTTCTCTATGAAGTATGCCTTGATGGTATCTAACAGTTCGACACCAATCAGCACCAGCAGGAATGCACCAAGCACCATGATGAGTTCATGGGATTCCAGCAATGCCGGCGTGGTGACTACCAGTGTCTGGTACAGGAGATAAACAAGATCACCAATAGCTGCAAGAAGCACAAAAATCAGCAGGATCATGAGCACAGCATAGATCAGTTTTTCAAATTTATTGATAATTTCAATCATTGATGATCACTATTCCACAGGAATAAGATCCGGGTTCTCCGGATTATATAGCTTCACTACATCACCAATAACGATCACTGCTGGAGGCTTCACACCCGCTTTTTTGGCAGCACCTGCAATAGTGGCAAGTGATCCCGTAGTCACCCTCCGGTCTTTCCGCAGGCCGCGTTCAATTATGGCAACGGGAGTGTCTGGGTTCTTTTTATTTTTTATGAGCACTTCAGCAATCTTTTCAAGATTTGCAACGCCCATCAGGATCACAATGGTGCCCCGGCTTTGTGCAAGAAGTTTCCAGTCAAGCGCAGGCTCAGCCTTGGTCGGGTCTTCGTTGCCGGTAAGGATAGTGACTTGAGAAGCATACTTACGGTGAGTGAGCGGAATTCCGACAGATGCAGGAACTGCAAGAGCACTAGAAATCCCCGGAACCATCTCAACATCAATACCGGAAGTACGGACTGTCTCAAGTTCCTCTCCGCCCCGGCCAAACAAGAAAGGATCGCCGCCTTTTAACCGGACCACGGTCTTTCCCTTCTGTGCCCGGTCTACAACAAGAGCCTCGATTTCGTCCTGTTCCAACGTGTGCTTTCCGCCATACTTCCCGCAATCAACCTTCTCAGCGCGGGCAGGCAGGGATGCCAGAATCTCTTCACCCGGGAGCTGGTCAAACAGTACAACATCCGCAGAATCAATCACTTCACGGGCTCGCTGCGTTAACAGTCCCTCGCTACCGGGGCCTGAACCCACCAGATACACCTTACCCTTCATTGCTTAACCCCAGTTGTGTGAAGGCTTCATTGATCAGGTCCTGTGCTTTGCCTTTAAGCAACCGGCCCTGCTCCCGTGCCTCGTCAATTGTTTTTACATCAGTCTCGATCCGTTCAGTGCGTGTGCCATCCAGGGAGAGCACTTCTGCAATGAGATGACCAGCCCGGCAATAGATGCCGAGTGGCGTATAACATCCCCCACCCAGTTGTTCCATCACCGCCCGTTCGATAAGGACATCAGTACGCGTCTCCGGGTGATCGAGCGCTGATAGCACTTCCATGAGCGAGGGATCAGCCCTGCTCACGACCGCAATTGTGCCCTGGTTTGGGGACGGGACAAATTTTTCCGGCGGGAAGCGTTCACCGGGGATATGCATATCCAGCCTTGTGAGACCGGCCTCTGCGAGAATGATCGCATCATATTCCCCATCATTTAGCTTCCGAATGCGGGTATCGACATTCCCACGGAGATCTTTTATGGTAAGGTCCGGGTCGTGACGAAGCAGTTGGGCTCTCCTGCGTGTGCTCGAGGTACCAATTAATGCGACTTGGTCAAGCGGGCCATTGTGGGCAATATAATCGGCAGGAGAATCCCGTTTGAGAACAGCAGCAGTGAAAAGCCCGTGTGGACGGTACGCGGGGATATCTTTCATGCTGTGTACTGCACAATCAATCTCACCGGCAAGGATCGCATCATCCAGTGCCCGGACAAAGACGCCCTGCCCGCCGATCGCATGCAATGGGACCTGGGTTGTAGAATCTCCCAGTGTATTGATGATGATCTTTTCTGACGCTATACCAAGCGCGGAGAGTTTTTTCATGACCGTTTCGGTCTGGGCGAGTGCCAGCTTGCTGCCACGGGTTCCGATTGTTATCGACATTGTGTGTACGCCTGTGAAAGAGTGGTAAGGTCCTGATCGCTGTGCGCTGTTGAAATAAAGTTGGTCTCAAACTGGGAGGGGGGGAGGAAGATGCCGGCATCAAGCATCCGTTTCCAGAACCTGCTGAATGCGTCCGTGTTACATTCCTTGACTTCGCGGTAATTTTTCGGAGGAGTGCTGCGGAAGAAATATTTGAACATCGAACCGAGCCGGACAAAAGAACCGTCGTGTCTGCTCTCTAATGACTCTTCGAGTGCACGCGTCTTTGCATCCAGTTCCTGGTACAGCATCTGGTTGTCGTGGAGGTACGAGAGCGTAGCGATACCTGCTGATAGGGAGAGCGGGTTTCCGGAAAAAGTTCCTGCCTGGTATACCGGGCCCTGCGGTGCAATGAGCTGCATGATCTCCTTTCGTCCGCCAAACGCACCAATGGGAAGTCCGCCTCCGATTATTTTCCCCAGTGTGGTGATATCCGGTTTGACATCATACATCACCTGAGCCCCGCCAATGCCGAGCCGGTAACCGGTGATCACCTCATCGAAGATAAGGAGCACATCGTGTGCTTTTGTGATCTCCCGGACATCTTTGAGATAATTATTATCTGGAAGTATCGGCCCGATGTTGCCAAGCACCGGCTCGATAATGAGCGCTGCGACATCGGTATGAGCGGTGAGCAGGGATTCAAGCGCTTCGGGATCATTATAGGGAACCTGCCTGGTATGCTTCACGAGATCGGCAAGCACACCAGCGGAATCCGGAACCCCCATCGTTGTTGCACCCGACCCTGCCTTGACGAGCACTGCATCATGGGCACCATGGAACCCGCCTTCAATCTTCACGATATCTTTCTTGCCGGTAAATCCGCGTGCGAGCCGGATGGCAGCCATCGTTGCTTCCGATCCGCTCGATACGAACCGGACCATGTCCATGCCCGGGTGATCCCCGATGATCATTTTCGCAAATTCTGGTTCAAGCGGCGAAGGAGTACCATACAACCATCCATTGTCCAGCTGGGCTTCTAACGCAAGCCGTACCTGCGGGGCTGCATGGCCGAGAAGGAGCGGACCGTACGCCACGCAGCAGTCAAGAAGGGAAACCCCGTCAACCGTTGTCAGGTACGACCCGCTTGCATGGGCGGTGTAAAACGGGTACGGCTTTATCGCACGCACCGGGCTGCTGACGCCACCGGGCATCAGGGTTTTTGCAACTTCGAATAAGTCACTGCTGGTATTGCTTTTACTGTTTTTCATCGAGCCACCCGGCAACATCTGCTGCAAAATATGTAATGATGAGATCTGCCCCCGCACGCTTGATACAGGTCAGGCTCTCAAGTACGATCTCTTTCTCCTTTATCCACCCGCGTTCGGCTGCAGCTTTGATCATGGAGTATTCACCGCTGACCTGATAGGCAGCAACCGGCAGGCCAAGTTCAGCAACCCCTGCAAGAATGTCAAGATAGAACCCGGCTGGTTTTACCATAAGGATATCAGCGCCTTCATCCGCATCCATCTGGGATTCAAGGATCGCTTCACGTCTGTTGGCGTAATGAATCTGGTAAGTGGACCGGTCTCCAAACGAGAACCCGGAACCTGCTGCTTCCCGGAATGGCCCGTAAAGTGCAGAGGCAAACTTGGTCGAATAAGACATAATCAGTACATCTTCAAACCCGGCATCGTCAAGCGCTGCACGCAAGGATCCAACCATACCGTCAAGCATGCATGAGGGAGCAATAATATCTGCCCCGCTCTCGGCATGGCTGCATGCGATCCGGTTCATCAACTCAAGCGATGGATCGTTCAACAGGTCCAGACCATACCTGCCCTCCCCGACAATCCCGCAGTGGCCGTGATCGGTATATTCGCAGGCACATACATCGGTGATGACAACCATTCCCGGCACTTCTGCTTTTATCCTGAGGACCGCCTGCTGGACAACCCCTTCGGCATCGTAAGCCGAGCATGCTTCGGGATCTTTTTCTTTCGGAATACCAAAGAGCAGCACGGCGCGTATCCCCCGATTCCAGAGGTCAGAAGCAACCGCTGCAATCCCGTTGATGGGATAGTTGAACTGGCCGGGCATCGCGTCAATCGGCCGGGGGGAACTGATCGTCTCATTCACAAAAAGAGGTGCGATAAGATCGTTTTTTGTTAAGCAGATCTCGCGCAGGAGCGGCTGGATATGCCGTGTTCGTCTCCTTCTCATCCGTCGCTGGGGAAACATAAGTGTACCGATACCTCCTGCTTTTTTGTCAGGTTACAGTTTGAAAACCAATGGTATTTATGATTACTTTATTCCCTTTATGCATCGCCGGTCTTTTCAGCAGTGTGACTTTTGAGAGCGCAGGCAAGACGGAGCGCACTGTTGACCATGTTCTGCAGGTCTTCCTGTGTGTATTTGTTGTTCTCTATCAGTGCCCAGTCCTTGGTTGTGTCCTCGTCATTCTCACCCACCCACGATGCAATCGCAACTTCAGGGATATGAAAACCAAGCCACGACACAAAATTCAGGAGATTACCGGCCACATGCTGGATACCGTCAACATGCCCGATGATGATAAGAGCCGCGACCTTGTTTGCGATCATACGGTTGCCAAACCACGAATACTGGTTCTCAATGCAGTTCATCCGTTCCACAAATTTCTGGACCAGTGCCGAATGGTTATTCCATCGGATCGGTGTTGCAAGGATCAGGATATCGCAGGCAAGTACCGCGTCATATACATCCTGCATCTGATCATCTTCATACTTCATTGAACTCTGGCAGGGGTAGGTGCAGTAATCCGGATTCTCGGAGTAATTTCCTTCACAGTCATGGATGATAAGATCCTTGAGTCGCAGGAATTGTGTTTCGCACCCATGATCTTTGTACAGGTCAAGAGCCCGCAGTAAAAGACGTTCAGATTTGCTCATTTTCGGCTGCTGCCGGCTCGAACCCGACAACCCGAGCACCTTGATCTGCCGGCAGGTATTCCGGTCCGGGACGGGAATAATATTGAGACCAAACTTTCTTCCGACCAGTGGCGCAGGCATGAATTAATAATCCTTTGTCATGATTATCTATCTATTGGTCCGATCTCCCGCACACATTCATGCGGGGATCTGCTGATAGAGAGATGGGGATGTGCATAATGAACGACGATCAGAAAAAAATCATTGAAGAGAATAAAAAGAAGTGTATCTGTGAGCCCTGCCCTTCATACACAGAGTGCATGCGGGTCGGTAATGAATTGCTGTTCTGTGTGACAGGAAAAAGCGCTGACTGCATATTCGAAAAGAAAGGCTGCATATGCCCAGGTTGCCCGGTAAAAACAATTCTCGGGTTGAAAAAAGCCTACTATTGCATCAAAGGTTCAGAAACCGAACAGAAATAATCTTCATTAAAAAAATCTGCGTCCGGTTTGCAGATGACCGTCCTATATTTTTTATTCCTATTAAGGTGATTCATAACAATGCACATATACCGCATATTTTTAGTCACTCTGTTAATCTGTGCTGCAATTTTTTGTGCAGGATGTACACAGAATTCTTCTTCGCAAGTACCAGTAACTCCTATTACTGCGTCTGTTACTGATGCAAATCCTGCACAGCTTGCTCTCACTCAATCTGAAGTACCGCAGGGTTTTACTCTCGTAGAAAAATGGGCAAAAACACCTTCAGATCTCAGCAAAGTTGCTCTGGATCTTGGCTGGCAGGATGGATATGTTGTCCGGTTTATTAGTCCTGCACAAGGAGGGATGGGGAAGAACGAGATCGTTCATAACATCGCCATCTATCCAAAGAGCACCATTAATGACGTGATTGCAATGGCAGAACAGCAGGGGAGGTCTGATACAGACCTTATCTATACCGATCATCCGGTTCAGGGTTTAGGAGATAATGCCCGGGCATTTTCTGGAAAGGCCAGCGCACAAATTCTTCTCAAACCCACTAAGGCCAATGAGTTAATTCCCAGTATCGATAAGGATGAGGTTAAGGCAGTTTTCAAAAACGAGGTTGCAGAGATTATTTTTTCAAAAGGCAACACATTTGAAGTACTCATAATGACTGGACCAACAGTTGATACTGCACTGCTGTTCGAACTGGCAAAAAAGGCATATGCAAAGATTCCCTGATCCATTCTATTTTTTACAGGGAATTTTTTCGTATTCGATCCTTTCGCCGTGCGTGATCGCTTTTACCAGCCGATCGACCGTTTCAAGATCCCCTTCTTCAGCACTGGCCCGGATGGAGAAGGTAAGATCGGTAAGTAGTTTTTTTGCCAGCACTCGGGTTAAATCATCCACAATATCTGCGGTTTTTTTATCCGTAGTAACCAGCCGGGACATTGCCCTGTCGCGTTCCCGCAATCGTATCGATTCAGCCCATGTGTGAAGGGAAGCAAGGGCATCATCTGCAGATTTGCGGTTCTGGTGCCGTAAGAAGATCCCGAGTTCAGCGTCCACAAACTCATGAGCCCGTTCCGCTTCTGCCTTTCTGGTGCTCATGGTCTGTTCGTTGATGCTCCGGAGATTGTCTATCGTGAAGAGATGGACGCCATCGATTGTTTCTGCACCTTCCTCAACATCCCTGGGCTGGGCAATATCGATCAGGATCAGAGGGCGGGGGTGTCCTTCAACAGGCCAGCACCGGTCCTTCATGGCGTGGACAAGATCTTTTCGGTGAATGACCGGGTGCGGGGCTGATGTGCAGGATATCACTACATCGGATAGTGTAATGTAATGGTAGAGCTCGGAGAGTTTTACCGCTTTTCCGCCAATTTTGTTTGCAAGTATAACTGCACGACCGTAGGTGCGGTTCGCCACGTACATAGCTGTCAGTTGTTTTGCCGCAAGCGCTTGTGCAACAAGAAGGCCCATCTCACCACTTCCTATTACAAGGATGTGTTTTCCTGCAAGGTTGCCAATCTCTGATTCTGCAAGAAGGACAGCTGCTGAGCCCACAGATACCGAACCCCGGTTGATCATGGTGCGCTGTCGCACTTCAACACCAACATGCACGGCTTTGTTGATGCATGTCTCTAAAAAACTGCTCGAAGTCTGTGCCTCATGTGCATCGGAGAGGGATTTTTTTAACTGGCCTATGATCTGGTCTTCTCCCACAATCATCGAATCTATGCCGGACGCTAAAGCAAAAAGATGGTGCAGTGCACCACTGCCTTCATGTATGAAGAACTCTTTTCGTCCGAGTCCATTAAGGAAGTCGCATAGCTCATCCGCACTGCCTTCGACAATCACTTCAACCCGGTTACAGGTTTGGAGCAGGAGTACTCCTTTGAACCGGTTAGCAGCAGCCTCAAGAAATTCTGGTTCTCCGGAAAAACGGAAGGTTTCGAGCGCGGTGACGTTTGCTGTGTGATGACTGACACCGGCAATTGCTAAAGGAATATTGTCGGGTTCAATCATGCAGGTACCTCATCTTTAACAGTTTCCATGCCTCATCAGAGTCGGCAGAAAGCGCATTCCAGATGGATGGATCGTTGAGCACTTCCCAGAGAATCGCATTGCGTTTATGCTGATCGGGTTCAGCACGCTTTAGTTCAGTTCTCAATTGTTGCTGCATGGCGATCATCTGGTCCAGAGCCGGAAATTCCTGTTCCAGGTGCTCTCTTATAAATCGCGCTATGGCCGGGCTGCTGCCATTAGTGCTGATGGCGATTGTGTAATTGATTCCTCTGGTCACTGAAGGAATTATCACATCGCCAGGTTCGCCATCGGCATTATTGAACAAAATACCTTGTTTCATGCAAAGTCGCCCAATCCGGTTGTTCTGGGCAGTATCTGATAGTGCAATTATGGCAAGAAATGCCCCCTCGATAATAGATTCAAGTGATTTATCCGGTGCCGTGCTTACATCACATTCTTTGAAAACCACATTAGAATCCAGAATTTTTTGCCCAAATGACCGGCTGACTACAGTAACTTCAGCTACTCCGGAAAAATATGCAGCCTTTCGTGCGGCCACATCTCCCCCTCCGAAAATGACAATGCGCCGGTTTGAGCAATCCACAAAGAGAGGGATCATCTGCTATTAGATAGAGTGATTATATTCAAAAACCCTGTCGTTATGTTTTTAAAATTTTAAACACCGGTTGGTAATCAATTCGTTGATAGCGAAGAATGGATTATTAAAAATGACTCTGGTTGCAAAACCAATAAAGAATTAACCGGTTAAAATATAGCTATCATCGGCACATGGACGATTATTAATTCTGCATTCAAACCATGTCATGCGAGTTCTATGCGGGCAATGATAATTTATGAACCTCAGAATTTTATTGTCTCCGCCTGAGAAATTGAGTTTCGGGGTTCCTCACTTCGATATACTTAAATTGTTTGAATTCCCACATTGTAGAGCGCACTGCGCCGATAGTGTAGTGGTTATCACTAGGCGTTGCCAACGCCTAAACCCGGGTTCGAGTCCCGGTCGGCGCATTCTGTTTTAAGGTTCGATTCCCTTACACCTCTTTTTTAAATACTGTAAGCGTACGTGGATACATGGCGCGGGATATCTCATTATTTTATCTTGTGCACGTTAAGTATGCAGATAATTTTCTTCTGCGAGATGTCAAGCAAAAATGTTCAGGAATCATTATTCTTTTTGTTTGTATTGCAGCGATGATCTTGATTACAGGATGTATGAACCAATCGACTGCACTGACCCCTTCGACATATCAAAGAAAAGAAGATCTTGTCACTCTCGACAGCTTTGATTGTAAATATGGGGGAAATAACTTACTGTACTGCAAAGGTGTAGTGAAAAACGACGATACCTATCCTCACTCAGTCACCGGGTACATTGACGTTTACGATTCAAACAATATCAAATATGACTATCTGATGTTAAATATCAATGTTGATGCAAAGGGTAAGACATCTTTTGAAAAAACGTTTACTGACGTAGAAAAACACCCCAATAGTACTTTTATGTATTATATTTGCAGTGTACGATAACCTTCTCTTTTTCACTTTCGCATTCTTTAAACGAGAAAATGGATAATTAACCGGGTTCAGATTGAACCCATTTTTTGTAAGCGCACAGAACCTTAAGTTGGGAATCCCGGTCGGCTCACTTCTTTTAATTTGAGGTTTACAAGTGATTTGTTACCTTAAATTATTCCGATTCTTCATCATAGCATACTTTCAGTCGTTATATCCGACATTCGGCAGTTATTTTTTCAGGAATAATATTTTTCAAAGCCCGCTCCAAACATGCCATTAATACGAATAATTTCCTCATTGACATTCAACAAACGGCAGTGGACAGTTGAATCAACAAGTTCCAACACTTG
>JANYBK010000144.1 GCA_025360805.1 Methanomicrobiales archaeon | reverse complement strand
ATCCAACGACAGATAAAATTCTCCGCGTTGAACTAAATGTTCGTTATATTTCGACCAATCACGGTTATCTACAAACGGTTTTCCCCAACGCTCGTTCTTTGCCATTATTTTTTATAACGGCCGGATTCCGGATAAACCTTCACATCGATATTCCTATCATTTGTGCAACACAGCACAACCGTCAAAAAATATTAATACCGTTCGAAACAACGTTTTGATACAAATTTAATTGATCTAAATCAAGTTAATTTGCTCGAAACAATTCCGGGATCAACGGGTGATATTATGCATATTATGGAAGGATTCTTACCCTGGCAATGGTGTCTTGTGTGGTGGATTGTTGCCCTGCCCTGCCTCATGCTCGGAGTATATCAATTGAAAAGAGTTCTTGCAGCTGACCGGGAGGCGCTCCCCCTGCTTGGGGTAACGGGAGGATTCATCTTTATCCTGTCATCCTTAAAACTCCCTTCCGTTACCGGCAGCTGCTCGCATCCAACCGGCACCGGGCTTTCGACAATATCTTTTGGGCCATGGATCACTGCAGTTGTCTGTGCAATTGTCCTCCTGTTCCAGAGCCTGTTTCTTGCCCATGGGGGACTGTCTGTTCTTGGAGCTAATATCGTTTCCATGGGAATTGTCGGACCCCTTGTGGGTTATGCAATATACCGGTTGCTCCGTGACACTTCTGTAAATATCTACATCACCGTATTTCTGGTAACTGCTCTTGCTGATATGTTTACGTACATAACAACCTCTGTTGAACTTGCACTGGCATATCCGGCACAGACCGGAGGTTTTGTCAGTTCATTTATCCTGTTCTTGGGTATATTTGCTGTTACACAGATCCCTCTTGCCATTGTCGAAGGTATTGTCCTTGCACTTGTGTTCAAATATATCGTAGCCATAAAACCAGATATCCTTATCCGTCTGAAAATCTTCTCTGAAAAACAGATCAACGATGCACGGAATGAACATACATGAGCTTCAGATATACGCTTGAATTCCTGACGGTGATTGCGATTGTCGCATTTTGTGCATTATTCCTGTACACGAGTTCAACCATGAGCGGAGCAGAATTCTCCGGCTCTGATAATGTCGGCTCTGAGTTCATCGCTAAATTAACCGGGACACCTGTAGAAACCTTCCAACCCCTTATTCCCCAATGGCAACCCCCAAGCGGAGAGATTGAGTCCTGCCTGTTTGCATTCCAGGCTGCCATTGGGGGGATTCTTGTTGGCGGTGTATTTGGTTATTGGATCGGACAGAAGAATAAAGCATAATCGATTCAGGGAGTAACTACTATCTATGTTTGAGGAACTTCTGGAAGATATTGCCCAGAAGAACGGACTCCGTGAGGTAAATGCATACGTAAAACTTGCAGCGGGTCTCGGCGCGATACTTCTCTGTCTTCTTTCAACAGGTTATATTGCTCCACTTTTTATTGCCGTTATTCTCACTAGCGCAATTCTCATCCTTGCCCGGGTGGATGCAAAAACCTATGCGGAGCTCTTTATTGTCCCTTTTGGGTTTGCTATCATGAGTGTAGCCGGCATCATCCTTATCACCGGAGGACAGGATATTTTCTGGCAATGGAATATCCTGCCATCGTTCTCGCTGTCCATCACCCGTGAGAGCATAAACCAGGGGATGTTTATCTTCTGCCGTGTTATAGGGGGGATGTCTGCAATGATATTTATTGCATTAACAACCCCAATGACAGATTTTTTCATTGTGTTTCGCCAGTGCAGGGTCCCGGAAGTAGTTATTGACCTCATGATGATCATCTATCGCACGATCTTTATCCTGATTGACCAGGTAATCCAGATCTACCATGCGCAGGTTATGCGTCTGGGGTATTCCACTTATCGTGAATCCCTGCGTTCCTTTGCCACATTATGTGGAGCTGCATTCATCGCCAGCTGGGATGCGGGAGAAGATCTTATCCGGGCAATGGATGCACGGTGTTATAACGGGAAATTTGCCCTGCTGGGTGAGAGCCGGCCTGTTGAACGGATGCCCTGTTTTGCGGTTGTAATCTTTCTTGCTTTGTCTGCAACCGTTGTTATTGTATCCGGATCGATTACCATAATTTAGGATGAACCATGAGTAGCATCATACTTGAAGCCCGCGATATCCGGTATCGTTACCCGCGGGGAATGGAAGCTATCTGCGGCATCAGTTTCCATATTCGCAAGAAAGAGAAAATTGCCCTTGTGGGACCCAATGGAGCCGGAAAATCCACGCTTCTTACTATGTTTAATGGCATGATACGTCCGGATTCCGGCCTTATGCTCTTTGACAACCAGCCAATCCAGTATGACACGGCATCTTTGCGGATGCTGAGAAAACGTGTGGGTTTTGTCCTCCAGAACCCGGACCGCCAGATCATTGCCCCGACGGTTTATCAGGATGTTGCATTCGGACCAACGAATCTTGGCTATTCTGAGACGGAAATAAAAGAGGCCGTAAATCAGGCACTTCGTCATGTCGGGCTCGAAGGATTTGAACGCCGACCTCCTCACCAGCTTTCCGGTGGGGAGAAAAAACGGGTGGCAATTGCCGGTGTTCTGGCAATGGATCCGGATGTGCTGGTGTTCGATGAACCCACCAGTGGTCTCGATCCATCAGGATCAGAAGATATCATGGAACTGCTCGATGAATTAAACCACGAAGGCAAGACCATCATCATCTCCACCCATGATGTTGAACTCGCGTACCCGTGGGCTGATCGGGCCATACTGATGCTTAACGGAAAAATTCTCAAAGAAGATATTCCCGAAGTGGCTTTTGGCAATCCCGAATCCGTTCGTAAAGCCCACCTTTCTCTTCCCACTCTACTCGAATTACACATGGAACTGCAGAAACGGGGATTTTTGCTAAAAGGTAAAAAACCCCGGACTGTTCTGGACATGATGCACTGCATAGAGACATTGTTTGAAAATTCGAAAAAACCTGGCCGTCACGGAATTATTACTGTTTGCAATGTCGATCTGGACAACGGGGAGTATCTGTCGAAATGGTTATCAATGCATACAGGAATCTGTACCGGAGCCATGGGCACCCGGGCAAAACAATGTGCGGAAAATTTAAAAATTCATCTGGATTTTACTTACGGTGTCATCGACAAATGTATTCTTAAAGCATTACTTGGAGAAGATACCCTGATCCTGACAACAGGGAGCATGGTCAAACGTGTGTACTTACGAGTGGATGCATATGGCCTCGAAAGTGGAGTCCATATTCCTGTACATCCGCTTACAACACCGGAAGAGTCCAATGAAAAAAATGAAGGTATATCATGAATCCCGTTCCCCGTCTTGTTATTGCCGGTACGCATAGCGGGTGCGGTAAGACAACAATTGCAAGCGGCATTATGGCTGCACTTACTAACAGGGGATTAAAAGTCCAGCCATTCAAAGTCGGGCCGGACTTTATCGATCCTTCCCATCATACCCGGATCTGCGGACGTATTTCATGGAACCTTGATCCTTTTATGATGGGTGAAGAGGGTTGTATCGACACGTTTATCAGGGCAACTGAAGGTGCGGATATAGCGGTAGTAGAAGGCGTCATGGGTATGTATGACGGTGTCGATGGCTCTGATATGGCGAGCACTGCTCATGTCGCCCGGATCTTAAAAGCTCCGGTCATACTTGTTGTCGATGCCAAGGGCATGTCCCGCAGCGTTCATGCACTGATCGAAGGGTACCGTCGATATGATCCAACATTGTTGTTCAGCGGAGTTATCCTCAACCGTATCGGGAGTCCCCGGCACCGTTCGATGATAGAACCCTCCTTAACCATTCCCTCTTTTGGGTATATTCCCCGAAAGGAAGACCTTGCTGTCGAAAGCAGGCATCTCGGTCTCAAGATGGCACACGAATCAGCGAATATGGGAGAATTTGGAAAAATTATCGAAGAGAACTGTAACATTGATGCAATTTTAGGGGCTTCACACAAGGCACCCCTATTGAAAGATTCGACCAATCCTATTGAAAATAAAAAGCCAGTTCATACAAAAATCGGTGTTGCTCTCGACGAAGCGTTCTGTTTTTATTACCAGGACAATCTTGATAAGCTTAAAAGGCAGGGTGCAGAACTTGTTTTTTTTAGTCCTCTCTCCGGTTCGCTGCCGGAAGTCGATGCAGTTTATCTCGGAGGGGGTTACCCCGAACTGCATCTTCCTGCGCTTGAAACATCAAGGTGCAGGCAGGACCTAAAAAAAGCGGTTGATTCCGGTATGCCGGTATATGGGGAATGTGGCGGGCTGATGTATCTTACTGAAGAGATCGGTTCTGATAAAACTTATCGGATGTGCGGCATTCTTCCCGCTTGTGCAGAGATGACAAGTCGTATCCAGGCGCTTGGTTATGTAAAAGGAGAGACCGTTGCCAGTCATTCATTTGTTCCTTATGGCCAGACAATAACCGGCCACGAGTTCCATTATTCGCAGTTACATCCCTCGTGCGATGCCCGGTACGCACTCCGGTTATCCCGCGGGAAAGGTATAGACGGCGGAAAAGATGGGCTTATATCTGGAAATGCACTCGGTTGCTATACGCATACATATTTCACTCCGTCATTTGCACAATCTCTGATTCAATCAGCTTTCCAGTTTTCGCAACAGTAATACATGAGTCATCGGTTAAAAAAAAATAACCAGATCGTTTTTCCACAAGGGATATAATTGTCACACCGCGAACCTATCATCACCACAATGCTGGTGAGAATATATGCGCAGCGATGAAGTTAAAACCGGATACCAGCGAGCTCCCAACCGTTCGCTCCTGCGATCCCTCGGGGTCACTGAACGGGAGATGGGACTACCGTTCATAGGAATTGCTAATGCATTCAATACAATTGTCCCGGGGCATATCCACCTCAGGCAGCTTACAGAAAAAGTCCGAGAAGGTATTGCTGCAGCGGGTGGGGTACCGTTTGAGTTCGGTGTTATTGGAATATGTGACGGAATAGCAATGGGTCATGAAGGTATGCGCTACTCATTACCCTCGCGGGAGAATATTGCCGACTCCATTGAGCTGATGGCAGAAGCACACCGGTTTGACGGGCTTGTCTGCGTTGGGACATGTGATAAGATCGTGCCGGGTATGCTGATGGCTGCTGCACGGACGAATATTCCCACGATAGTCCTTACCGGAGGGCCGATGCTATCGGGATTCCAGGAAGGAAAAGATCGCTCACTTATCGATGTGTTTGAAGCAGTTGGAAACGTAGCAGCAGGTACGATGAGTGAAGAAGCGCTCTGCGAACTTGAGGGATGTGCCATGCCCGGATGCGGCAGCTGCCAGGGCCTTTACACAGCAAATACCATGGCCTGCATGACCGAGGCAATGGGAATGTCGCTACCCGGGTGTGCTGCAACCCCGGCAGTCGATGCCGGGAAACTGCGGCTGGCAAGAGAAACCGGAGAAGCTATTTTACCCCTTGTGAAAAAAGGTATCAAACCCCGGGACATTATTACAAAAAAGAGTCTCCGGAATGCGATCCGGGTGGATATGGCGCTTGGCGGATCGACAAACACTGTCCTGCACCTGATGGCAATCGCTGTTGAGGCTGATATTCCTCTTACTCTTGACGATTTCAAGACGCTCGCCGATGAAATCCCCCACCTCTGTTATATGCAGCCATCCGGCCCTCATTCGATGCAGACCCTCCATCGCTCCGGAGGTATCCCGGCAGTGCTGAAACGACTTGAATCGTATCTTGATGACAGTATAACTGTTTCGGGTAAAAAAGTCCTCAAGATTGCAAAAGATGCAAGCATCAGGAATGAGGAAGTTATCCGCAGTATCAAAAATCCGATAAACAAGGAAGGAGGACTCAAAATTTTATCGGGTTCCCTTGCACCCGATGGGGCAGTAGTAAAAAGCGCAGCTGTTCCGAAGCAAATGTGGAAACACGAGGGACCCGCCCGGGTTTTTGACGGTGAAGGACCGGCAATGAAATCTATCCTTGCCCGTGAAATCAAAGAAGAAGATGTGATCGTTATCCGGTACGAAGGGCCACGAGGTGCACCGGGCATGCCCGAGATGCTCTCTCCCACGTCAGCGCTCATGGGACTTGGGTACTCAAAGGTGGTGCTTATCACAGACGGCAGATTCTCCGGAGGTACACGGGGCCCCTGTATTGGCCATGTGGCTCCGGAAGCAGCAGTTGGTGGACCGATCGCACTCGTCAAAGAAGGAGACCGGATTGCTATCGATCTCTTTGCAAAGAAAATTGACATCCTTGTTGATTCTGTCACCCTTGAACAGCGACGGGAAGTGCTCAAACCCCATACAAAGAAACTGACTGGTGTACTTGCACGCTATGCAAAAACTGTGGAACAGGCAAACCTTGGCGCTGTGCAGAGGTAATATCCATGTGGGGATGAACAGCCCCCATATTTTCAATAATTTCTTGGTCGTGTCACAAGATCGGCTAAGATCTCATTGATAGCAAAGATACCTAAGCGTTCCATGATATCAATCTTATCGAAAACGGATTACCGCAAACCCAACAACGAAACCGGTTATGTAGCCGCCGCGGGGGCGTCCCTTC
>JANYBK010000099.1 GCA_025360805.1 Methanomicrobiales archaeon | reverse complement strand
CGAGTCCATTCAGACCGAGGGCTTTTACTCCAATCCCGTGGGTTATGTGATGATGACGGGTTTTGGGGATGACTTCATCAATGTACTGTCCGATCTCCAGAGTATCAAACACACCAGCTACTATGCCGAGATGCCCGATTGTTACATTTGAACCGTTTATTAATGTCATTTTGCAATAGATTCATGTTAGTTTCTTAATTCCCAGCTGGAACCAGACAATCAAAAGGATTTCACACTCACAAAGGATCACGCACTCCCAAAACAGGGCTTCTTTAATTTCGAGGGTGTATTCACCCATCACGCACGAGATTCGCCAACAGAATGCCATTGGCGAAGGTTTTATCTCGATATCTGGACGGTCAAACCATATTTATTATGCAGATACTATGATGATTTGTGTCAAACATAATTTCAAACATTTCAAGTGTTTGAAAGTGCTTCAACTACATACATAAGCATGTTATTATAATTAAAAAATGATATTCTTTTTCTTCGGGGTGTGTTCGGAGAGGAGATTTTACTTAATACCCCATTTACGCATATTCAAAAACGTTACTACTCTGTATTGTTGTCCATATCGAATAATACCGTAGTGATGGGCTTTTTTTGAATTTTTTGTTCCATTCTGGGATTATCTATGAGGTGAGAATCAAGATGAGCTTTTTGATTGTGATGTCCTAAATCTGACCGGGCACTGTTCATCCTTAATATCGATTTTAGTTATGAAACCTTAATCCGGCAATCTCAAACAAGAAGATATTTATACAATAATGTTTAATTTTGAATCATCTGGTTAAGTCAGACACAAAGACACTCTTTGTCTGACATATGTATGACAAATAGCAGACATATGTCAGAAATATGAGGTAAAATGATGCAAAGAATCACGCTCCGATTGCCTGAACAGCAAATCAATCTGCTCCAGCAGATCGTGGAAACGGGAGAGTATCCCAACATCTCTGAGGCTGTTCGGGCTGCGGTCCGTGAACTTGTTGAAAAACGTGCAAACCGTGTCTTAAAAGAGAGTGACCAGGTTTCATTCAAGGTTTGAGAGGGTAAACATGCAAAGCATTATTAACGACGCATTAAAAAACGCCGATCTTGAGAAAGAGATGAAAAAGAGCGGTGCATCAAATGAACTGGATGAAGACTTCTGCGGTCAGCCACGCATCGTCATTATCGGATGTGGTGGTGCAGGAAATAACACAGTGAACCGCATCCACCACATGGGCGTTTCCGGTGCAGAGACCATTGCAATCAACACCGACAAACAGCATCTGGACATGATCCAGGCCGATAAACGCATCCTGATCGGAAAATCCTTAACAAAAGGTCTTGGTGCTGGGGGATATCCCGATGTAGGTAAACGTGCAGCTGAGATGGCACGCCCGACACTCGAGGCAATTTTAGAATCCGCAGATCTTGTATTTATTACAGCAGGTATGGGTGGAGGTACCGGTACCGGTTCAGCACCCGTTGTTGCGTCAATTGCAAAAGAGCAGGGTGCAATCGTAGTCGGAATGGTCAGTTACCCGTTCCAGGTTGAAAAGGCCCGTCTGATTCGCGCAGAAGAAGGTCTTGAAGCACTTGCAGCAGCAGCTGACTCCGTGATTGTTCTCGACAACAACCGGTTGAAGAACTTCGTACCGAACCTCCCGCTGGGTCAGGCATTCTCTGTCATGGACCAGCTCATTGGTGAAACAGTAAAGGGTATTTCTGAAACTATCACCGAGCCATCACTTATTAACATTGACTATGCAGATGTCCGCGCTATCATGTCAAAGGGTGGCGTTGCAGTCATGCTCGTTGGAGAGAGCAAGCAGCAGAACAAGGCAGAAAGCGTAGTCCGCGAATGCTTAAGCAACCCGATGCTTGACATCGACTACCGCGGCGCAACCGGAGCGTTAATTCACATCACCGGTGGAACAGACCTTACCTTACAGGATGCTGAGGAAGTTGCAACCTCTCTTACATATGAACTCGATCCTCATGCAGACGTGATCTGGGGTGCCCGCGTGCGCAGTGATATGGAGGGTAAGATCCGTGTACTCGCAATCATGACCGGTGTCAAGAGCGCGCAGATTCTCGGTACCCGCCAGTCTTACAAGACCATGATCAATGATATGGAAAACAAGCGGTCAAATCCAAAAGCAGTTGAAATGCCACAAAGCAGAAGAAGCGGCAGGGACCAGCCAAGTGGCGGCGGCGTTCTTGAATGGGTCGGTTAAGCATACCGTAATAATTGTTAATCAGACGAAACTTCAAAAAAATCAGTAATTCAGGGACATGTTGGCCTATCCAACTACCAACATCCTTTTTGCAATAATTTTGTGATAAAAGTAAATCGATTATTCATGATATCGTGTTGACATCACTTCAGGATATCGTGTTGACATCACTTCAGGTAAAGTGGCGAAACGCTTAATAATTCCTCAAACCTTTAAAATATAGTACATTTGATCTGTCCTTCACCGGGAGGATATAGGTTGCACTTTTTAAGTAAGGTGACACCTTGGTATCGGGAGTTGAACATCATGAACAGAGTGTTGAACAAAGACTCCTCTTTGAAGTCTTATAAGAATTCTACGCTGATTTCATTTTCTGATGTTTTTTTCCCATCATCCTGCATGCAGAGTAGGTATTTGAGTAAAATAAAAGAGTCAGATTTTCTGCTCTTTTTTAGTAAATATACTCCTTACACTTCATGCACTTCCCGGGTAGGAGAATCTGATGAGGAGTGGTAACGCATGTTGAATGACCTTATGGAAAAGAGAAAGAAGACTCTTGCTGAGTCTGAAGAACACAAAAACCGTCGCAATGAACTTAATGCAGCTGCAAGCAAGTCCGCCCGCGAGAGAAACACGCTCAACAACCAGACCAGGGAGTTTGTAGAAGAGGCGCAAAAGAACAAGGATCTCAGGGATAAATATAATCAGGACGTTCTTGATGTAAAAGCCCAGCGCAATGATTTCAACGATAAGGCAAACGTTCTTTTTGAGGAAATTGAATCATTTAAAAAGGAGCATGGCACTGCCAAAAGCCGAGGCACGAAAGAGATCCAGAAGCAGATCGAACTGATGGAGTACCGGCAGCAGACCGAGGTCTTCACCACTGATAAGGAACGCGAACTGATCGAAAAGATCAAACAGATGAAAGGCCAGGTGCGGGAACAGGATGCCGAGTTTGAGCAGAACAAGGAGATGCGCACCAAGATCACTGAAGCCCGCGATTTTCGAAAGCATGCATCTGATCTGCATGCAAAGGTGACTGAAGTAGCTGAACTTGCCCAGAAACATCATGATCTGATGGTTGAGTCCTATCGCAAGGCAGACAAGTCAAGAGAAGCTGCCGATGCAGCGCACAAGAGTTTTGTCGAGGCACAGGAATCAGCTGATTCTGAGCACAAGTTCTTTATTTCCTGCCAGAAAGAACTTCGCGACTATGATAAGGTCATATCAGGTCTGCGCAAGAAGACCAAGAAAGTCAAAGTAACAAAAGAGCAAAAAGCGGTCAGGAAAGAGGCAGAGAGCCTGTTTAAGAATTTCCGTGCCGGAGAAAAACTTACCACTGACGATATTTTACTCCTCCAGCGTTCAAAACTCATCTGATTTTTTTTCATTCAATTTTTTCTCCGTCAGTAATAGTTTAATAGATTTACTGCAATTTTACTAATGATGACACAGGGGCGGACGTTGGTCCTCAGTGTCGATCGGGATGATGATATCGGCTGGAAAGCTAAAATAGACAGCCCTGTCATTGGCCGAGCGGCAACAGTAAAAGCAGCTAACACCTTAGCCCTTGCTGACCCTGAAGATTCAGATGTTAATGCAATCTTCATGGCTATCAAAATATATGATGAACTCACCGCCAAGGGTGAGGATACAGCCATTGCGGTGATCGCGGGAAATCATCTGCATATGATTGAAGGTGATCGCAGGATTGCGGCAGCTTTAGAACTGGTTGTCGAAGAAACGCAGGCAACAAACTGCATCCTTGTTTCCGATGGGGCTGAAGATGAGTATGTAGTTCCGATCATCCAGTCAAAGATTCCCGTATCCAGCATTACACGGGTTATCGTAAACCAGATGCCCAATCTTGAAGGCACCTACTATATTTTAAAGAAATTATTCGATGATCCAAAGATCTCACGAATGATTTTTATCCCACTCGGGCTTGCGATGCTATTGTATGCCTCAGCTTACCTGATAGGGTATCCTGAGACTGCCACCATCATTGTCGTTGGTGTTATAGGTTGTTACATGCTCTACAAAGGATTCGGGTTTGATGAGATTGTTCACGGAGTGCTTGATGCGCTAAGAGTATCTCTCTCCCGGGGAAGGTTCTCGTTTATTACCTACTCGGCAACTATCCTTCTAATCGTCATAGGGTTTACTCAGGGTTTTATCAATATACTGAAGTATTACTCATCCGATGCGAGTCTCGGTATTCTGCAATACCTGATGACATTTATTTTTGGCTCTATTGAGTGGCTGATTGTGGCAGGGCTTGTGACATCCATTGGTGTCATTATCGATGTGTATTCCAATGAACGGGAATCACTAGGAAAAATTATTGTGTTTCCATTCTTTGTCACTGCCCTTGGTTTAATCCTGTACGGAGCAAGCGTGTACATTCTTGCAATTGTAAGCAGTCTTCCGGATTTTCCGCTCAATGCAATTGCGGCGCAAAGTGCCATTATGTACTCGACCGTAATTGGCATCATATCTGCAGTTATTGGTGTGGTTATACAGTACTTCGTGAATAAGAAAATGACAGAACTCCGCAAGCAGGAGATTATTGAAGTAATGTAAATGTTTTTTATCGTGTTTTTTTAAGCATATGGAGCATCAAAAACGTTTTTTTGCTGAATTACGAAAAAATCGTATGGTGTTTTTCTTGTTCGTTTCAATACTTTTCTAATAAACAATGATTGATGTGTAACTGCGGTTACATAAAATATCGGTACGTATCAAAAATTGACATGTATCTGTGAGAAAATCCAGAATAGCAAATTATCTGTTTGTATTTCCGTATTCAACCCATTTGGGATTACTTGGAACCGGTTCAAAATTATTCAATGCGAAAAAACCCATGCCTGCAGGGAAGGCTTTTGCCATAGTAAAGTTACGTGTCACCTGGGGTGTATGTATAGTAAGATTCGGAATTGCCACATTAAATTCATGGGATGGATACCAGTATATCCCGTTCCCGTACGAAAATGCAGCATCATCGACAAGTAAATCGGCGCTGGTAAGATCTATACGGGTTATCTTGGCATCATCATAATTGAGGATCTTCAATAACTTTTTCTTGAGATCCTGTTTCCCCAGCAAAAAAAAGATGAATCGTGTGCCTTCATCCACTGCGTAATTCACATGGATTGCAGCAGTTCCGTTATCAAGCCGTACTGTTACACTCTCAACCTTGATGTAACCATAACGGTCTTCATTTGCGGCTAACGCAGGAGTGACAAGGCACAATGAAATAATAATCAGCAGCGCGATAGCACTTGCTCGCATGGCAGTAATAATTCGTGAAGGCCGCTTAAATTGTTTTGGGTAATTCCGCGCAGTCATTTAGAGCCCATCCAACGAGCCATGACAATTGTTGGACGGCCAACCGGAAAAAAGTAAAATTACAAAATTTCATCGCAATAATTATCACCATACCATATGCATAACGCGCATTTTGTCGATCAAATGATGGGAACACACTTG
>JANYBK010000092.1 GCA_025360805.1 Methanomicrobiales archaeon | reverse complement strand
GAATAAGGTTGTTCACGTTCTGAAGGAGTTTTTGCTCCATTACAACGTTGACCCCATCCCTCTTCTTGGAAAATTTGGGAAACAGATTGTTCATGAATTAACCCTCATGCAATACCATTATAGTACGTTTGCCTGTGCTTTTTTGGGATGTTTAACCCGTAAATCGCACTGCAAATGCCTTTTTTTTTACGCACCAGCTATGATCGATTCTAAAATCGACTATCCAAAAGTGGTAGAAGAATGTAGATAAATGTTCTGAAATCTACTCGAAAAAAAGTGCATTTGATTCAATATTTCCAATTCTAATCTCTGTACTCTTTATTAAGATTAACTGGATATCATGTACTTAATTGCTGTGTTGTTGTGCGCTCTTTTACTCGGATTAATTTAGAAAATTTATTCAACATCAATCATAGTACCATTGTGGTATCGGAGGTTATCGTATGGAAATCAACGGAGTTACTATTGACAACGAATTTGCTGAGGCATTCCCGACATGGGTCTGCCGGGTGATCATCACAGCAGTCACCACAGAATGGGCAAGGAAAGCAGCAACCGAAGCAACCGGCTTTGCGACATCTGCCATCGGCTGCCCGTGCGAAGCAGGGATCGAGCAGGAACTTGACGGTTCCCAGACCCCGGACGGCCGCCCGGGTGTCTCAATCCTGATCTGTGCAGGTAAGAAGAAGATCAAGGAGCAGGTTGTCGAGCGCCTCGCTGAGTGCGTACTCACTGCACCAACGACTGCGGTCTTTAACGGTATTACCAACTCGGAAGAAAAGATCCAGGTAAAACTCCACTTCTTTGGAGACGGTTACGAGTACCAGAAAGAAGTTGGCGGCAGGAAATGCTGGGTCATCCCGATCATGGAAGGAGAATATATCGGCGAGGAAGAGTTCGGCATTGTCAAGGGTGTTGCAGGTGGCAACTTCTTTGTGATGGCAGAGAACCAGATGGCCGCCCTCATGGGTGCACAGGCAGCAGTGGATGCAATCGCCAAAGTTCCGGGCACTATCACCAGTTTCCCCGGCGGTATCGTTGCGAGCGGCTCAAAAGTTGGCAGCCTGAAATACAAGTTCATGCCCGCTTCAACCAATGAGAAGTACTGCCCGACACTCCGGGAAAAAGTCCCCGACTCAAAGGTCCCTGCCGGGATCAAAGGGGTTTATGAGATTGTCATTGACGGTATTGATGAGAAGTCCGTTGCAGCAGCAATGGCAGCAGGTGTCAAAGCCGCATCACTGGTGCCGGGCGTGAAGTTCATCACGGCCGGAAACTTTGGCGGTACGCTCGGTCCCTTTAAGATCGAGCTCCACAAAATTCTCTAATCCTTTTTTAAGATGAAGACGGCGGTTGCCGTTTTTTATGCTCTGGTATGTTTGCAGGTATAGGGTTCATGTGGTTTTTACTCATAACTCTCTAATTGGAAAGTCTCCCTCTTCCTAACACCATTAAAAAAAAGCCTTTATATATCAAAATTCGGTTTTTACGTTTATCCTTTAGGTCATCAAACAACTAATAATTATTGTGCGATTACTGTCAGAACGGTTCGCTAAAAAGAAGGAGAATAGATCTTAACCAATCTACTTTTCTCCTGCCAATTAGATAAACATTCCGACGATCGACACACGTACCGGAGGTGATAGGCCACGATGGATCCAGCAGAAGCAATCTATCCAGTTGTAATATGGGGGATTATCGCCCTCATTGTTGCAATCTTTGCGGGCGCGATCATCAAGCAGTTCCGCTAAATAAATCTCATCTATTTTTTCAGGAGTTTACGTAACTGTCGGTCCGTATCGACAGCGGAAAAAAGGCTTAACCCGATCCCCAATGTGGCCAATGCAAGCCCCGCCAGATTCATTTTCATCATCAAATCCGTAGGTGCCCATAACGCATAGAAAAAAAACACCGCACTCGCGAAACAGCCTATGGCGATCCCCATCCGTAAACAATCATATCCTGTATATTCTTTGAATACCATAATAGGATTATTATTCACCTCAATCTTAATGGTTTCGAATTGCTAGAGGAACTATTGGTTCAAGCAGTTCTATCACTTCCTGCACTTCTGGCAGGTCCGCCCTCTATATATTAGTCAATCACTGAACATTCAGTCCACACTTTCCGGCACTGAATCGATCGCTATAAATACTGTTATTGCCGAATCTCTTGTTAACGAGAATTTCGGCAACAAAATGATCCCCTTGAATCGCAACGTGCTGTTAGTGCGTTTTGTTTCGCTCTATTCAGAAATTTCCTGCAAGGCCGGGCAAACCCCACAGAAGAATTGCGATCCATGTACTGCGCGAAGCTGCTGTACATCCGGGGCGTTGAGGTAGTACCGATGGCAAGTTTGTCTGAACCGTATGTAATCCACTACCCACAGATCGTGGCAGTAGCAGATGAGACCGGCAACCGGGTGGAACTGATCGAGTTTTTTGATTGTGTTGGTGGTGCGATGTGGTCGAAACACCACTATATACAGAGCCCGGTAGTGGAGGATGTCCGCTGTGTTGGCTCAACCATGAGGTATCTCCTAAAACCGCAATCGGTGGATCTTGCTCTCGAAGGCTCACGGTTTCCGGCCGGTATTTCTGCATGTACTGTTGATGATTCCGAGATTTCTGTTACTTATATCGGCATGGGCGGGGGTGGTGTGGGTGCTGCAGCCTGCCGCTCGGATGCACGCGGGGTTTTGCGGAGCCGTAGCGATCCTGCGGGTGGAGGAAAAGTTGCAGGTGCCACGATCTGGATGCCCCGGATGCAGCGGGTGCTCATCGGGGTGGATGATACTGATACGCCGGAAGAAGGGGCAACATGGACGCTTGTTCATAATATTGCAAAAGCCGTTGAAGATGAACATTCGGTATATCTTTCGCACACGATAGTCCAGCTCTTTCCGGTGGCGTACCGGACCAAGAACTGCGTTGGTCTGGTTGCAGAGTTTGCCACAACGGATCCTGCCGGGCTTACCGAACGGTTCCACACGCTCTTAAAAAAATACACTCTTTCTAAAAAGACCGGCATGGCTGTTTACACTGGTTTTTCCCCATCAGAAGAACTGCTCGCATACGGGCGACAGGTAAAACGCGGGGAAGTTGAACCCGGGCTCCATGAACGACTCAAGGACAAGAATTTGAAGATCATCATGAACGGCCGTGGCATCACCGGGGCAGTGGCGGCAATCCCGTTCTTCATCAGTTACGAGGAGGCGCTCGAACTATGCAGTGGACCGATTTAAAAGCAAAACTCCTTTCCGCAGGTTCAGCCCGGATCACCGGAGAACCAGCTGAACGTTACATTGCCCGTTCAACCGCAGGCCCGGGAGCCGGCGGGAGCGGGGCTGTCTTCTTTTCGATGGGCAGTCACCGTGTTAAACTTGCCCTAAACCCTCTTAGCGCAGTTGAGATCGCCCACCGGGGCAACGGGGTTGCTGACCTCTATTTTGAGGGGTCACTCATATCAGGAAGACTCCTTGAACCGGGATTCCACTGTCCGGACCAGGCGTTCATCACGGTAACTGGCAGCTGCATCTTCCATTGCCGGTACTGCCCGGTGCCGGCACTCGGTGGCAAACGAAAGTCGATTGAGGAGATCAAAGGGATGATCGAATCCGTCAGGCACCGGATTACCACAATCTCCATTACGAGCGGAGTGCTCGAAACAATCGAAGAGGAGGAGTCCTATGTGCTTGAGGTGGTTAAGCACCTGCGGGTTTACAATCTCCCCATCGGAGTATCCATATATCCGACCGACCAGACACCAGACCGGCTCAAGAACCTTGGTGTGGCAGAAGTGAAGTTCAACATCGAAGCGGCAACCCCGACAATTTTTGCAAAACAGTGTCCGGGGCTGAATTACGAGCAGCTCTTACGGGTGCTCGACCGATCGGTGGAACTCTTTGGGAAAGGAAGGGTTTTTTCAAACGTGATCATCGGTCTTGGTGAGACTGACGGGGAGATGGATACCTGCATCAAACGGTTGACTTCTCACGGGATCATTCCGGTGCTGCGCCCGCTCAACCCGGTTGCCGAACTCATCGGAACTCCCCGCCCGTCTGCGGAACGGTTAAAAAAGATCTTTGATATCCATACACGCGAACTTGCCCGGGCGGGGCTTGATCCAAAATTGGCGCTCACCATGTGTACGAATTGTGCCGGCTGCGATCTGGTGCCGGGGAGGGACTAGATGAAAGGCATTGATGTAATTACAGAAGCACTACTCGCATGCACCGACCGCCAGTATACAGTACCGGGATTTCCCGTAACTGAACTGGGCGCAAAAACCCGTGCAGAGATGGTGATCAATGAAAAAACTGCTCTTGAATATGCGTTGGGTGACTCGCTTGAAGGGCGACGAGCGGCAGTAATTATCAAGAATGTCGGTGTGAACGCGTGCGCCGATCCTCTGCTGCAGGCAGCTGCCCAGGGTCTCATCGGGGGTGTGCTTCTCGTGGCCGGGGATGATCCCGAAGCACTGGGTTCGCAGACCGCACAGGACTCCCGGTATTACGGAGAGCTCGCAGAACTTCCCGTGATAGAACCCGATGCCTCTTCCTGTTACGCCGGTGTCGAGGCAGGTCTCGAAGCATCCGAGCAGTTCTCAAGGGTTGCGATGCTCAGGCTGACCCCTAACATATTCGATGCGGAGGTGAGCTGTTCTCCAGTTCCCCGGAAAAACGGGAAAGGGCGGCTCTCTGACCGTTCGTGGACCATGAACGGGCGGATAACGGCTGCCGAGGAATTGTACCGGACCATGTTTGACTGGTCGAACGCTTCTGCATTAAACCAGTGGAAGGGAGAGCCAGCCGGTGTTGGTGCGGCACCAGGAAACACCCGTATTGTTACTGTACACCCCCTGCCGGCACAGGCCGCACGGCTAAAGGAAGTGCACGAGGTTGGCCGGACCTTTGTCCGCGATCACCGTGGTCTGCAACCTCCGGCTCCCCAGCAATCCCCTGAGGTGGTGCAGAGCCGTGGGTATTACCGGACGTTCTGTAAAAACTGCCCGTTCAAACCGATGATGAATATTCTCAAAGCACGACGGATGAACATGATCTGCGATGCAGGCTGTTCAATACTGGGAATGACCCCCCCGTACGAGCTGGGAGTGGCAAGTTACGGCATGGGTTCGAGTATTGCGGTTGCCGCCCGGAGCACAAAAGTTGCCCTTATCGGTGACTATGCAATGCTCCATTCCGGCCTGAATGCCCTGATTGATGTGTACGAGAAACGGCTTCCGCTGCTTTGCATCGTGATGAACAACGACTGTACAGCGATGACCGGCAAACAGTTTTCCTATGATCCGGTTCCCTACCTCATGTGGGCAGACCCGGTGATATGCCGTGCCGATGATGAAGAGACGCTGAAAAACGAGCTCGTGGTGACGGACACGCCCCGCACGCTTGTTGTAAATGGTACCTGTCCGGAGGGAAGCAGCCATGAAATCGTTAAATATTGAGATCTGTGATGTGACGTTGCGGGACGGGGAGCAGACGCCCGGGGTATCGTTCTCCTGCGAGGAAAAGGTAAAGATTGCAACCAAGTTAGACGAGATTGGGATTGAAGTTATCGAAGCAGGATTTCCTGCCGTCTCACAGAATGAGGCACACTGTGTAAAGACGATTGCAAACCTCGGTCTTGACGCCCGTATCTGCGGTTTTTCCCGGGCCCGGGAAGGCGATATCCAGACGGCGATTGACTGCGATGTGGAGATGGTGAGCATCTTCATCCCAACTTCCGAGCTGCATGTTCGGCTCAAGTTCAAAAAATCACGGCATGAGGTTCTTGCAGATTCCTTAAAAATGATCGATTACGCCCGGGATCATGGCGTGGCAGTGCGGTTTGCTGCTGAGGATGCGTCCCGGACCGATCTTCCCTTCTTAAAAGAAGTCTATCGCGGAGCAGCTGAGCATGGAGCCGTACTGCTCAGTTTTGCCGATACGGTTGGATGCCTGATCCCTACAGAGATGCAAAGCATCATGACCGAACTCGTCTCATCGGTGGATGTGCCATTCTGCGCTCACTGTCACAATGACATGGGCTGTGCTGTGGCAAACACGATCACCGCTGCCCAGGCAGGTGCCTTCCAGCTCCACACTACAGTCAATGGGATTGGGGAACGGGCGGGTAATGCCTCATTAGAAGAGTTGCTTGTCGCACTGCGGATGAAAGGAAACATTGACAGGTATGACCTATCCCACCTCACTGAACTCTCGCATATGGTAGAAAAATTCTCCGGAATAACGCTTCCCAGGAATAAACCGGTAACCGGAGAACTTGCATTCTCCCACGAGAGCGGCATACACATCGCTGCAATCCTTGAAGACCCCTCAAGCTATGAATATTTCCCTCCTGGTATGGTAGGCGGAGAACGGCATTTCATTCTTGGGAAACATACGGGTAAAAAAGCACTTGAGCACGTCATGGCCGGGCTCGGTTGCGAATGTACGGACAAGCAGGTCTGCCGTGTCCTTGACCTCGTTAAGGATCACTCGGAACACAAATGCAACATCACTCCGGAAATCTTAAGAAAACTGATCACAAAAGCACAACGGGAGAATGCCTGATGGCGACATTATCAGAACGGATTCTTGGAGGGAATGCCGGTGAGTATGTAGACCGGAAGGTGGACCGGGCCTATGTCCACGATGGTACTGGTGTCCTCACGCTCGAGGCTTGGAAACGGATAGGCAGTGAGCGGCTCACGGATACGACCCGGCTCTCGATGCTCTTTGACCATATCGTGCCGGCAAACAACAGCACGACAGCAACGCTCCAGCATGAACTGCGTGAATTTGCCCGTGGTTCATTCATGCACTTCTCCGATGTGGGATGTGGGATCTGCCACCAGATCATGAGCGAGGGTGTGGTGCTTCCCGGTGAAGTTGTGGTAGGCGCCGACTCGCACAGCTGCACGCTTGGGGCTTTTGGTGCATTTTCAACCGGTGTAGGGGCAACGGATATGGCGGGAATCTGGCTGACCGGAGAGACCTGGTTCCGCGTTCCTGAGACCATTGGAATACACCTGTCAGGAAAGTTCTTCGGTGCAGCAGAAGCTAAAGACCTTGCACTCACGTATGTCAGCAGGCTTGGCATGGACGGCGCTACGTATAAGGCACTGGAGTTTATCGGCGATGGGGTTTTAGGACTCTCTATGGATGACCGGCTCGTGCTTTGCAACCTTTCGGTAGAAACAGGAGCAAAGGCGGGATTGTTCTATGCCGATGACGTGACTGTGCAGTATCTCGCCCGGGCCGGGCAGATGGTACAACCGCAGGTACCGGAGCCATGCAGCTATGCACAGGAACTAACAATTGACCTGTCGGAGATTGTGCCACTGGTTGCCGTGCCTCACCGGGTTGACACCGTCAAACCCGTGCGGGAAATTGCCGGTCTTCCTCTTGACCAGGTCTTTGTCGGTACCTGTACGAACGGGCGGTATTCCGATCTTGCACGGTTCGCCCGGATTGTCAAAGGAAAGAGTGTGGCGGTGCGGACAATCGTCGTCCCTGCCTCAAAAGCAGTGATGGCAGAAGCGATCCGGACCGGTGTACTCAGCGATCTGGTGGATGCTGGTTGCACAATCGGAACCCCCGGCTGCGGTCCCTGCCTCGGTGCGCATATGGGGGTGCTGGGTGAAGGGGAGGTATGCCTCTCGACCGCGAACCGGAATTTTAAGAACCGGATGGGTGTCGGTGCTGCGATCTACCTTGGCTCGGTTGCTACGGCAGCAGCGAGTGCCCTTGAAGGCGAGATCACCGAACCGGAGGTGAACTGATGACATCAAAAGGCCCGGCTGTCTGCGTGGGGCCGGATATCGATACAGACCTTGTAATCGCAGGACGATACCTGCGGACAAAGGACCACAGCATCTGGGTTGAGCATGTGTTTGAGGATCTTGATCCGTCGCTCGCCCCACTTCTTGAAGGGTCGGTGATCGTGGCGGGAAAGAATTTTGGCTGCGGGTCATCGCGGGAACAGGCAGCAGTTGCGATCCGTGAGGCAGGAGTTGTCGCAGTAGTTGCACCCTCGTTTGCCCGGATCTTTTTCCGGAATGCGATCAATGTGGGTCTCCCGCTCATCGAATGTGACCTCACCTGCACGGAAGGATGCCTTGTTACATTTGATCTCTCCGAGGGTTGGGTTGAAGCGGAGGGAAAGAGACATTCTATCCACCCGCTCTCCCCGCGAATGCAGGCAATCCTCTCTGCCGGGGGACTGGTGGAGTACTGGAGGAACCAGCGGTGATCTTTCCTGAACAGTGCAAGCAGGTGGGGTATGCCACAACAAAACCCTGCGGGGATAAGGTCTGGTTCCTGAGTCGCTACCTTGTAAGGGATACCGGTACGGGGTATGAATTGTTAGCGATTACTCCTGATCCTGCCGGAAGCGGTATGATGCGAAAAATCGTGGCATCGAAAGTAATCGCCACCGCAAAAGAAACCTACCGCTACCCGGATAAGGTGCAGATCAATGACCGTGCATGGCTTGTCGAGCTGGCGCTGGATACGGGATACCGGTGCACCATCTTCTCCGGGCTTGACGAGCACATGACCTTTGTGCTCGATCCCGATCTATCGGGATTTCTTAAGATTCATGTCTACGATGTGACGCCACCCCGCCCGAGCCTGTCTGCCTGTCTGCGGGATCTTTCGGCAGCAGGACTTTTTGGGGAACTTGCAGTCATGTTCTGCCATCATACCCGGGACATCACACAGGTAAAGGCAGATGTCTATCCCTGCCGGGCTGCGGGGTATGCAAAAACGCTCGATGCTGATTTGATGCACGGCGGCGAAACAGTGGCCGGTTGCATGACGGGTTCGCAGTTTTACACTGAATGTTATGGCAAGGATTTTTCGCTTGAGAATATCTGCCCCTTAGAGTCCGTGCAGCAAGAGCCGTTTATAGCCCGCTGCTGCCGTTCAGAACGCGAGGGGATTGGCATGTATAAGGGTAAGTTCGGGGCAATAGTGCACTGGGGTGCAAGTCCGTCCCGCATCGCCCATGCGGTGGAAGAGATGGTGGCGCAGTGGAGGAGGAGATGACGCGGATTGCTATTGTGGAAGGGGATGGAATCGGTCACGAAGTGATCCCGGTTGCCCGCAGTGCGCTCGAACTGCTCCATCCCGAGTATGATCTCTTTACCGTAGATGTGGGGTATGGCATGTGGGAGCGGACTGGCTGCCCGTGTGCCGACAAGGAGATCCGCGAGATGAAAGATGCGGATGCCATCCTGTTTGGGGCGATCACCACCCCGCCCATGAAGGACTACCAGAGTGTGGTGTTAAGGATTAGAAAGGCGCTCGATTTGTATGCCAACCTCCGTCCGGTAAAAGACGGCGGGTTTGACATCATGATCGTGCGGGAGAACACCGAGGGGCTCTATTCCGGTATCGAAGAGAGCAGCCCGGACCGTGCTACAACATTGCGGGTGGTGACCCGGACGGGTGCAGAACGGATTGTCCGCATGGCAATCAAACTTGCCCGGCAGCGGCGTAAACTGCTGACCATCGGCCACAAGGCCAACGTGCTCAAGTCCGATGTGCTCTTCCGTGATATCTGCATTGCCGAGGCAAAGGCTTCCGGGGTATCGTATAATGACAAATTCATCGATGCCCTCTCGCTCGATGTGCTCCAGCATCCTGCATCGTATGATGTGGTTGTCACAACCAACATCTTTGGCGATATTCTCTCGGATGTTGCCTCGTACCTTGTCGGGGGATTGGGACTGGTGCCGAGCGCAAATATCGGTGAGCGGTATGCTCTTTTTGAACCGGTTCATGGCAGTGCTCCGGATATTGCAGGAAAGAACCTCGCAAATCCCATCGCAGCTCTGCGGAGTGCAGGGATGCTCTTGACTCATGTCGGGGACGCAGAGGGTGAGGATCAGATTGAATCAGCGATACGGGCTGTACTTGCACAGGGGATTAAGACCCGGGACCTTGGCGGTTCGGCAGGAACGCGGGAGTTTGGGGAAGCGGTACTTCGCGTGCTCGAACAGACTGCCAGGCGTGCCTGATGTTTGCAAAAAAACATGTTGCCTTGTATATTTCAGTTGCACTATATCTTCCCCAGCCGCTCATTCCGGAACCGGATCAACGCGTCGCAAAACTCACCTAAGTATTCCTCCATCGAGAGGCTTCCTTCCTGAAACGTGCAGTCGCCTTCCTCGATCACCTTGTTGATGATGTCCCGGGTGGGGAGGATTAAGTCAAAGGGAACTCCTGCCTGTTCCGAACCCCTGATGAGGGCTTCTCGGAAAAGCCCGATGGAGTACGCGATGCGGTATTTGTATACCTTCCGGGTCTTATCGAGATAGCCGGCAACACGCTCTGTCTCGATGCGAAGAAAATCGTCCTTAACCTTGTCGTCGTTGCATTTCCCGAGCATGTACTTGTAATGGGCATACGGGTACATGGTTTCAAGTTCGGCAGGCACAATTCCGCACGTTCCGAAGATAACGATATGGTATTGCGATGTTTCCAGCACCTGAGAGATAATCATACGGATCAGCTGGTGGCTCGGGCTCGCGCTATATGGTTTTCGCACAGCACAGGGCATGAAGATTGCAATATCTTTCGGTGCAACTTCGTACTCATCGATGATATAACGGTACGATTTCTCAAACTCCGGAAGATAAAAGGGAGGATCGGTGAGAAGCGGAGGTTCGCTCTTCTCATTATTCTTCTGTTCTTCCGTGTTGCCCATAACTCGTCTTTACCAGATCGGTTTTGGAAATACAAGAATCAAGCGCCCGAACCCTGCATGCATTGCAGAAAAATGCGGTCACCGGACTTTATTTCCGGTAAATTATTGTCAGGCTTTTTTGGACAGGGAGTGTAGGCATGTCCACTTTCCTGTCAATTCCCTGAGATGAAGTGGAACTGCCCTGTGCATAGTTTTAATCAGGTTCAACAATCAACCAGTATTTTAACAGATAAACGGGTAGGAAAATGTTCGATCGATTCTTTGAACATGATGCAAGCGGTGTCTTAAAAGGGCTCACCCTCGAATTGAAATGCCCCAAGTGCGAAGGACTAAACTTCAAACTTATCTTAAAAAGTGAGCGGACTATTGGCAACTATCACACCCATTGCAGGTATTGTAAGGCAAAATACCGGGTGGAATATCCTGTCCCCAAAAGTGCAATTGAGGGAGAAGATATGTTTTTAGAGCGGTTATCGAACGAAGACTTCACTCCTGAAGAAGAGTTGGATATGATCAAGGACTTTGCAGAAATTGCTGCATTAAAAGTCGATCGCGCCCCCGCCCTGATCATCAAAGGAAAAGAAAACGCACTCGAAGAAAAGATTATGTTTGCAAAACGGCGCACGCGGTGATAATTTTTTAGACACTCGTGTATCAATCGATACAAAACCGCTATGCAAAAAAACACAGAAATCCTGCCACTGGTAGTGATTTTAACTTTTTTTATAAGCAACTATTACGGGAGTGGATACGAAAATCAGATGCAACAAGGCATGTGGTTGTGGCAGGCACCTCTCACAAAAGTATAAGTGATCAAAAACAACACGCACACAATACCTGAAAAAATCCGGTTGAAGCGTTACACGGGAGGTAGGGGATAAGAAAGGGGGACCCGGCCAGGAAATGGTTGCTGGTATGAGTTCTTAAAAATTATCTGGAGTATTATGGAATTTACTGAATTTCAGATGGATGCATTGCAGGAACTTGCCAATATTGGTTCTGCACATTCGGCAACCACACTCTCGCAGATGCTCAACACGAACATCGGCATGAGCGTGCCAAAGATCGATATCATAGATATCTCCAAAGTGGGTGATTTCCTTACCGATGAATTGACCACCATGGTTATCTTTGAACTTCAGGGGGAGATCCCGCACGGTGGATTTTTAATCCTGCACTTCCCCCGCGACTCTGCCATGCGAACTGCAAATATCCTGCAGGGATCAACTGCACCCGATCACCCGTTTAGCGAGATGGACCAGAGTGCGATTCTTGAGGTTGGAAACATCATGGTCTCATCTTTTTTGAGCGCTGCATCCGATCTCATTGGCATGTCTATGCTCCCCTCACCCCCGGTCCTCGTAGTCGACATGGCTCACGCGGCCATCACCTCCCTTGTTGCCCAGATGACCGTAGAAGTGGATGATGTGATTCTCTTTGAGGTCAAGCTGACTTCGGATGAGCATAAAATTGCAGGAAACATCCTCATCTTTTTGGAGGTAAACACGCTCCAGCAGATTGCGTTAAAACTCGAAGAGATGATTAAAAGCGGAACGCCCGCTAAATCGTAGTGAGCACTAAAACCATCAACGGAAAATCCTCTTTTTAAAATCGATCTCCTTTACGTGTTGTAAATATCGTTCCCGGTCAGGGAATCCCTTGTATCATTCCGCAATCTATTCAAGACTCCCCGTAAGATTATTAGGATAAGGAGTGTTGTGAGGGATGGAACCGGTTGGCATGGGGGTATTTACCCTACCCTTCATTATCCTGATTGCCCGGATCATTGAGACCAGCCTTGAAACTGTCAGGACGATCTACATCAACCGGGGGCATGCAAACCTCGCTGCTTATATTGGTATAGTAAAGACCGGTATCTGGCTGCTCTCTACCGGTCTTGTGCTCACCAATCTTTCGGATTATTGGAACCTCTTTGCCTACCTTGCCGGCTATGGTCTCGGGACCCTGATTGGTATGGAGATCGAAAAGATGATTTCCCTAGGGTATGTGATCGTTCGGCTGTTCATCCCGGCAGATCCCCATCCGCTCATCACCGAACTTGCCACTCTCGGGTATGGCATGACCCGGATCGAGGGAACAGGCAGTTTTTCTTCAACCGTGACAATTGTCTTTATGATTGTGCCCCGTTCAGAACTGAGGCAGCTGATGGGCATACTCTCACGGGAATATCCTGAAATTCTGTATACGGTAGAAGATGTGCGCAATATTAAGGAAGGTGCAAAAATCTTCTATAAGGATCCAAAGAGCCGGATTCTCGGTTTCTTCGGGCTCTAAAACCACATATCGTTTTGACGTTTTCCTCAAACCAAAGCTCTATGCTCTGGCTAGTCTACGTATGTCGTTTAAGTAAATTGGAATGGATGGAATGGCGATGAAAGGCAAAGAGACGATTTCTATTTACCATGCCCGCACCGGGAAAGTTGAGGAAGTAGAGCCGGTCGTAAGAACAGATGCAGATTGGCTCGCTCTTCTTAATCCCGAACAGTATGATGTGGCCAGAAAACAGGGCACTGAATACGCGTTTATCGGGAAATATCATGCATCAAAAGAGCAGGGCATCTACACCTGCGCCTGCTGCGGTACCGACCTTTTTGATTCAGTCACAAAATTTGACTCAGGCACCGGCTGGCCCAGCTTCAATGCCCCGGTATCCGGCCTCAATATCCGTCTCCATAAGGATATCTCAGGCGGGATGGTACGCACCGAAGTGCTCTGCGCCCGTTGCGGAGCACATCTCGGCCATGTCTTTGATGACGGTCCTGCACCTACGGGTAAACGTTATTGCATGAACTCGGCAGCGCTGGACCTTCACAAGACGTCCTGAAATCCCGGGTGCATGCCCCTTCACAACCATTTTTTAAAGATGCCCTGACCATAGCAGATCAGGTGAATGGATCTATGGGAAAAATTTCAGCAGGCAGGAATGTCTTCATGTACCCCATGCCGGTTACCTTGCTCGGCACCCTTGTTGACAAAAAACCGGATTTCATGGCGCTTGGTTGGATCACCCGTGTCAATGCAAACCCCCCGACCGTTGGCTGCGGTGTAGGACGGCACCACCACTCAATACGCGGCATCGATGAGAATAAAACGTTCAGTATCAACTTCCCGTCAGCGGAAATGATGGAAAAAACAGATTATTGCGGTCTGGTCTCGGGAAAGGATACTGACAAGGCAGCGCTCTTTGATGTGTATTACGGGGAATTAAAAACAGCCCCTATGATAACCGAATGTCCGCTCTCTCTGGAATGCCGTCTGGTAACTACTGTGGAAAACCCCACCAATAATTTTTACATCGGCGAAATTATCGCATCCTATACTGAAGAGAAGTATCTTACATGCGGCAAACCGGATATAAAGAAGGTAAACCCGCTCCTGCTCACCATGCCGGACAACCGCTACTGGACGGTAGGTGAATATGCTGGTGGACGCGTGGAGTTGCGGAAAAAAACTCGTAAGAAAATAACCTGCAGGTGTCAACCCCGATGCTCTTTCGTAAGATGAATAAGACTGACCGTAAACTCTCTATTCTGGGTTTTGGCTGCATGCGGTTGCCACAGACTGCTGACTTTTCTATCGATGAGCAGAAGGCAACGGCAATGGTGCGGTATGCGATCGAACGGGGCGTCAACTATATCGACACCGCGTATGTGTACCACAATGGCGAGAGTGAATCGTTCCTTGGGAGAGCATTGGCAGACGGGTACCGTAAGAAAGTTAATCTTGCCACAAAAATGCCTGTCTGGGATATCAGGTCACGGATGGATATGGATCGTATCCTGGATGAGCAGTTGAAGCGGCTTACCACAGACCATATTGATTTTTACCTGCTTCACGGGCTTTCACGCTCGTCATGGGATGAGATGTTGAACCTTAATATGGGTGAATTCCTTGACGATGCAATTGCCGACGGCAGGATTCGGTATGCGGGATTCTCGTTCCACGACAATGTGCAGGTCTTCAAAGAGATCGTGGATGCGTATCCCTGGACTTTTGCCCAGATCCAGTACAACTACATGGACGAGGAGTACCAGGCCGGTACCATGGGACTGAACTATGCGGCGGAGAAAGGGCTGGGCATCGTGATCATGGAACCCCTCAGGGGCGGGGTACTTGTTCGGGAGACTCCAGAGACAAAAAAAATCTGGGCTTTAAGTGAACAATCACGCACAGCAGCTGAATGGGGCCTCCGCTGGCTATGGAACCGGCCTGAAATCACCGTTGTGCTCTCAGGTATGAGCACAAAGCAGCAGGTGAAAGATAACCTGAGTTACGCAAACGATGGCAAACCCTTCTCGGTCACAGCAGATGATCTCGCCGTGTATGAAAAGATAAAAACCTTCTATCGCAGCAGGAGTAAGATACCCTGCACGAACTGCAGGTACTGCCAGCCGTGCATGGTCGGAGTTGGGATCCCGGAGTGTTTTGCTGCATACAATGACGCGTTCATCTACAACGACACCGCAGGAGCTAAGTTTTCCTATGATGTCTTTACCGGTTGCGGCAGGGATGCTTCCCAATGCCAGGACTGCGGGGTGTGCGAAAGCCTCTGTCCCCAGCACATCCTTATACGGGAGCGACTCAAAGAAGTAGTCTCGTTATTCGGTCACTAAATCAGGAGCACATAATTGAGAATCGGGTATCCCTGTATCAATCGTTCAATAGGCTGCACCGCTTCCCATACATTCCGGCTTGCGTCCTATACCGAAGAGCGATTGATAGATACGGTGAAAGAGAACCTTGCCTGCCTTGAAAAAATCCTTGAGTATAACCGTGAGCACGGCATGCTCTTCTTTCGGATCACATCTGATCTCGTACCTTTTGCTTCGCACCCGGTCTGCACATACCCGTGGCAGGAGCACTTTGCCGAGGAGTTCCAGCGAATCGGGAAATTCATACGTCAGCATGGATTCAGAATATCCATGCACCCTGACCAGTTTGTCCTCATGAACGCCCCTGACACAAACGTGTTCCAGCGGAGTATTGCTGATCTGGTGTACCAGACAAAGGTGCTCGATCTCATGGGACTTGACAGGTCCGCAAAAGTCCAGATCCATGTCGGGGGTGTATATGGCGACAAGCCGGCAAGCATGGACCGGTTTTCTGACAGGTATGAATCGCTCGACCATGCGATTAAGAACCGGCTTGTCATCGAGAACGATGAGCGTTTGTACACGATCACTGACTGCCTTGCGATTCATGAGCGAACTGGAATTCCTGTCATCGGGGATTCGTTTCATCATGCCCTCAATAATTGTGGAGAGCCGTTTGTAGACCTGCTAAAATCTATCAGGGCGACATGGAAAGTCCATGACGGGATTCCGATGGTCGATTACAGTTCGCAGGAACCGGGTAAACGGACAGGTGCACATGCAGAGCATATAGTACCGGAAGATTTCCGGCAGTTTCTCTATCAGACCCGGATGGCAGATTTTGATATCATGCTCGAGATCAAGGATAAAGAGAAAAGTGCCCGTCTTGCCCTAGATATCGCCCGTGATGATCCCCGTCTGGTCATAAGAAAAAATGCCGATGCGTGATCTTATCAGATTTCCCCAACAAGGTTAATGCAATATATGGATCTCTTAACTCCTGCCGTGATTGGTATTGGCCTCTCTATGGACTGTTTTGCTGTATCGCTTGCGGTTGGCACGACCACAAAAACCCGGTTGATCTACGCTGCCGTGATCATTGCGATCTTTTTTGGTGCGTTCCAGGCAGGCATGACCATGGTCGGCTGGCTGGCAGGTTCCTCCATAATCGGGTTCATATCTTCGTATGATCACTGGATTGCGTTTATCCTGCTTGCCATTGTTGGCGGGAAGATGATTTGGGAGGGTGTAAGTGGAGAAGAAGAGGAGGCCCATATCGAGGCGATCCAATTTGTGCCTGTGATCATTCTCTCCCTTGCAACCAGCATCGATGCCCTTGCTGTTGGTGTGAGTTTCGGTGTGCTTCAGACCGCGGTGCTCATACCTGCCATCATCATCGGGATTGTCTGTTTTGCAATATCGTTTGCCGGTGTGATGCTCGGCGAACGGCTTGAAGATATTCTTGGCAACAAAATGGAGATAATCGGTGGCCTTATCCTCATCCTGATCGGTATAAACATCCTTGCAGGACACCTGTTCTGGTAAACAATTCGTTTCCCTGTACCATTGTACAGGAATGCAATGTTGCAGGAATGTGTGTTGAATCGGGGTAGTGAAAATTTTAAGAAAAAAGATGGGATGCTTTTTTTGCATCCATGCTCACACAGTTTTTTCACTTACCACTTTTCGGGGAACGCCATGTTGGTGTAGATGTCCTCGAGCCGGGCCTTGTGGCCGCGTTCCATGTTTGCCAGCTGCGAAAAGAGCAGCTGTGTCTCTACATCCTTTGACAGGTTGGCAAGCTGGGTGTACATCTGCATTGCTTCTAACTCTTTCTTGATCGAGATGACAATACCCTCAAGGGGTTTCATGTCAACGGTCAGGGCCGGAGTCGGGAGTGTGTCTGCCACTTTGTAGTCATGGCTGGCATCAAAGTGCATCTTTGCGACATCCTTTGTCAGCATGCCCTGCAGGAACTCGCGGTGCTTCTTCTCTTCACCAGCAAGCTCTGCGAACAGTGATTTCAATGCCGGGTCCTTTACCTTGTCTGCAACACCGCGGTAAAATGTGTATGCTTCAACTTCTCTGTCAATTGCTGTAGAAATGATCTTCTTTGCATCATCTGCCTTCATTGTTTAACACCTCTTTTTTAGAATATTACCAATTACTCTATTTAACAACATTGGTTTAGCTACACGCAGGATGGATTTACACCTAAATCTGGTCGATTTTAAGATAAATTTGTGTACTTCTGTAAGCGTAGTCTCGTTTTTCGTCAAATGTCCTCAGATGCACACCAGTTCACCGGTCGGTCATCTTCCCTATCAAAGAAATAAAAGTACGAGATGAAAATACCATACGATTACGATGACTGCAAACCTGCATGAACATGAAAATGTGTTGGCATTTCCGGAGTAAAAGTAAATCCTGATTTGTCTTTCATGCCGTTTGTTTTATCAGATCTCCTCGTAAACACTACATAGATATGGATGAAGATGACCGCGAAGAGATCGAACAGATCCTCGGCTATCATTTCTTTGAACCGCAGCACCTGATACGGGCACTCACCCATCCTGCCTGTGCTCATGAAATGCTCCAGCAGAACAAGCGGTGCATGGACCAGGAAGCCTACAGCACGCTTGGAGATGCAGTTCTAAAGACCGGGTTGATCCTCTATCTCATGGAAAAGGGTCTCGAAACCAAAGGAGAGATCACCGTGAACAAGGAACCGATAGAGAAGAACGAGACCCTAGCAAAGGTTGGCAAACGGTTAAAGATCAAACGGTTCATCCGGCTGGGGCGCGGGGAGAAAGAGCTCCTGAGGCTTGGCGAGGAGACGATCCTTGCCGATACGGTAGAAGCCCTGATAGGTGCGATATTTTTAGACAGCGATGCCGGTTTTGGCGTGGTAAAACAATGCATCGGGCTCTGGTTCGAACCTGAACTAAAGAAGATTAAAAAGGGAGCTGCCCCCCTCAAGGTTGAAACTCCGCTTATCAATCGTCCGATTTCATCCTCCAGACGTGGAGCACCCAGAGTAAAGAAGCCGCAGTCGCGACTAACGTGGAGAGGATGAGGAGCGGTAAATACCACCATTGTGCCGCCATCTTTCCCTCCATAAGCCCGCTTCCTGCAATGGTGGCGATCGTATTGGGAACTAAAAATGCCGTGCCGAGCACAGTGAGGTACGCAGTCACTAAGGCAAACCGGTTATTCATGCTCTGGAGCTGGTTGTTGTAGATGCTCTGCATCACTTCAAGTCCGGAAGATAGCACATTTGACATCTGTTCCGAGAGCTCGATGTGGCGGTCGATATTATCTGAGAGGATACCTATCCTGCCTAAAAGTTTTTCATTATTTGTTATCAAATCCGCATCCCCGTAGCGAAGGGAATCGACAACATCCTTTGTCGCCCAGAGTACGTTTAAGTAATCGATCAGCACGTGCTTCATCCGGTAGATGTCATGGGCGATCTTTCTCTTGGCTAAATTCTCTTCAATCAGGGATTTGCTGATCTGGTCGCCATGCATCTCGATCTCGCGGAGGTACTCGAAGTTGCGGTCATTGTTCTCATCGATGATCCGCTCAAGGACGAGAGTTATCTTGTCAACACTCGTCTCCTCTGCAATCTTTTTGAAAAACTGGGGCGCATACCGGGAAAATCTCAGGAGCCGGTTGATCTCTCCACTGTGGACGGTCAAGATGAAATTATCGCGGATAAGGACAAAGAGCGGGTGAACCATCATCTTCTCTGCCTTGACTGTTGCTGAAGGGAGCATGATGCCCAGTTCGGTGTCGTAATCTTCGTATGCAGAGTAAAAACCGGTTGTAAGTTTAGGGATGGGGATTTTGTTGAATCCGGCAACCTGGGCGATCTGCTCGATCTCTTTGTCGTCGTCACTGGTGCTGCAGTCAATCCAAGCGATGCTTGCGTTGCTGATCTCAGTTAGGTATTCGCTTATAGGGCGATCCACCAGCCGGTCGATCCTGCCATCCTTGTAGAGGATGATGCAGAAACTCAAAGGGATAGGTCCGTTAATCTTGTGTATCTGGGGGGTACTCTGCATTTTCATGGTGGCGCCTCATTAAAAAACCGGCTGGGGTTTTGTACCGTATATCGTACGAATTATTGATACCGGTAATGTATAAAGGTGGATGCTATTGGGAGATGATTGTTGTTAACGTCCTGATGTTGTTTGCCGGAATGCTTATTATTCTGTATATACCAGTTCGGTTATGGATAATCAAGCGTCCATACTCCTGGGAGTAATCCTCATCTCTTTTCTTGTCTCCAGTGGTTGTACCTCTGTAGCCCCATCGTCTCCTGCCCCTGCAACACCTGTTCCGGATATATCCTTATCCCAAACGACTTCATCTCCTGTGCCACTGGGAACTTTTACGCTCAAAGTCGACTCACTTGTCTCCGGCTCGGCTCTTCCCGAGGTCTATAGCTGCAAAGGCGCAGGCGAATCACCCGCTGTTTCATGGAACGGCATCCCTGCAGGAACAAAAAGTCTCGTCCTGATTCTTGAAGATCCCGATGCACCCTCCGGGACATTCACCCACTGGCTCGTCTATAACATTCCCATCGATACCCACAGCATCCCTCCCGGCCAAACCGCACAGAAGGTGCTCTCCAATGGGGCACAACAGGGTGACACCAGTGCCGGGTCCAGGGGATACTATCCTCCCTGTCCCCCCGTAGGGACAGCGCACAGGTACATCTTCCGGTTGTATGCTGTCGATATGGATATCACCCAGCCGACTGCAAACCGGGACTCGATCGACTGGGCATTACAAGGGCATACCCTGGCAAAGACCGATTTTTTTACAACACTCAAACGTTAATCTCTTTTTTTATACCGGCTTGTTCCGGGCGGATACCACAAACACAATTGCAACAACGACAGTGAGCAGGAAACTGACAAAAAAACCGTAGGCGTAGCCTCCCGCCATTACAATAATACCCGTAACGAGCGGACCTGCTGCGTGTCCGATATCCATTGTCGATGATAATGCCCCCATCGATGCTCCGATCTGCTCTTTTTTTGCCACATCAGCGACATACGCGCTGGTAGCAACCGTGGAAAGTGACATGCCAAGACCGCATATCGCGCTCAGGAAAAGGATCTGATAAAAGCCCGTTGTAAACGGGATAAAAGCAACAGAACTGCCAAGGATGATGAGCCCGAAAGTGATCTGGTGGCGCTTATCTAACTGATCGGCAAGTTTTCCGAAGAATGGTTTGGTCCCGGCGATTATCAACACCTGGACAGCAAAGATGATACCTATCTGGTAAGCATCGATACGGCTGGTGAACAGGAAGAGGGGAAGAAAAGTCTCAAAGGCACCGAACGCAAAATACGTTGCCATATCAACCAGTGCGGTGGCCCGGAGCCGGGCATTTGCAAAGAACGCAATGAAACTCTCTTTAAATTTTGAGACAGGGAGTCGGGTCAATGGTGATAACCCCTGTTCCCGGAACATAAATGTCAGTATAAGGACTGGTACTGCTGCAAGTGCAGCAGCCACATACACCATATGGTAAGGCACCATTCCCGGGTATATCATAAAAGCGGAGATGATTATTCCCCCGACCAGAGGTGCAATTGTCCGCCCTATGAGTGTTGCAGATGAATACTGACCCAGCATGGCACCTTTATTTTCGAAAAACCGCTCTGCGATGACTGCGGAGATGACCGGGCCCAGGATGGCAGTGGCAGTCCCGTGGAAGAAGCGGACCGGAATGAGCCAGAGCGGATCGAAGATGAGCAGGTAGAGAAGCGGGGCTGATAAAAAGACAAAACCTGCGAGGATAAGCAGTCTCCTTCTCCCGATATGATCCGAGAGCACGCCAACAGGAAATGAAAAGAGGATCCCTGCAAAGGGAGAGACTGCCGCAACGAGCCCGATCACCGCATCGTTAGCTCCTAGCGCGTGTGAGAAGAGAGGCAGTACCGGGTTTTTTGAAATCGTTGTAGAAAAAATTGCAAAGAATCCGAGCAGGAAGAGGTAGTACATCATCCTGCGTTCCGGTAAGAATTGTTTTCCGCAACGATTGGTTGGTTGAGACATTGCTTTTGTCCTTGACATTGATGATAATCAGGAATAATCATTCTGACAACAACGCAGAATAAAATCCATAATGCTAATAGTAACCACTCCCTAAAATTTTCGTATGAAGAAATCTGTATCTCTTGGAATTGCAGTCATTGCTCTGGTGCTGCTGGCAGCACTTGTAGTACTTCCGGTATCGGGTGTCGATACTCCCACAAATGCCGCTTCAACAGTCTATCCCGTATCAAGCGGTGTCACTGGTGTAAAACCCTTCGTCAGTGCAACTGTCTCATCGTCAACTCCTACGGTGGGAGACCCTGTGACTATCAGTGGTATTGCAACCGGGGGTAATCTTGCTTCCGGTGTCCAGATCTGGGTATTTGCAGGAAACTATGTGAACGTCACTACTGAGCCGGTCAACGCAGACGGCACTTTTTCAAAAACTTACCCGACAACTGGATTGCCCCCGGCAACTTACTATGTCTATGTCCAGAGCCCAAGTACTGACGGGAAATTTGACATTGATCTGTATGATGCCGCTAAATATTCCGGACAGGTTGTCAACACAAGGACAAAAGCTACGATCTTTAACTTTACCGGGACCGGAAGCGTGCAGGATGCCGCTGCATCAAAAGCCCTCTCCGATGCGCTCAATTTGCCCGGACAAGACGACGTATACACCAAGCTCACGTTCCAGTTAACCGCCCCGGTCGCCACACATGCGGCATCTACGACTGCAAAATCACCCCTGCCTGTTGAGATTACTGCAGGTGCGCTTGTGATTAGCGGGTGCTGTGCTGCTATTTTCATGCGAAAAACCCACTAACATTTTCATTTTATATTGTTCTAAGGCACAATGGTCCAGGCGTATTTTTTTGGCAGTTGCGCTCAACAAAGAAACACCCTGTGAGTTCAAAGCACCATTTTCATCTCCCTTTTTTTTATTGGCATATCCCTTTATTGTTTAAAAGATACTTAATCAAAGAGAGTTGTCCAGTATGCTGCATCAGTCCTATTCCAGTGGCTCCCCGAGCATTAATGGGGGCACAATAGTATGATCTCACTGCGCCTCTACCGGATCTATGATATCGGCAGGGAGATCGACATCGACTGGCTCGAGCGGGCGCTCGCCCAGAACTACTTTACTGCAAGGACCAGTTTTGTCAGGGTCAAACCAAAGTCCATCATGATGGAGGACCCCCCCCTCATGATCCAGATGCACCCGATCCGGGTGGAGCGTGAGGGCAGGTCGTTTGAGTTCTCGGTGGTCGCCCGTGTATTTGACATTGGCGCGATCAGTTTCTGTTTTGTTCATGATGACCGGGATGCTGATTACGAAGAACTGGAAAATCTCGCATTCTTGTTTGCAGGGCAGGAAGGGCTTGCTGAGTATTATGTCCAGTATCTCAAGACATTAGGCGAGATCATAAAACCGCATATCAAGAATTTCGCCATTGATCCCGAGTTCTATGAAGATTACACAGTCTACGTGACCGATCGCCGCGATGATTCGATTGACCCTGTCCCGCTCCTGACAGGTATAAAAGCAAAGATCTCGCCGCAGATGCGCCAGGAGGTTGTAAAGAACTCTCTGAGTTATACTGTTGATGATCTCATCATGCTCTCATGGGACTCGGCGCTCATCTGTGATCCGGAGAGTCCCACAGATATTATCGATCTTATTGAGTTTGCCAACGTGCAGGTACTCGAACTACGGTATTATGATCGTGAGTTATCCCGTGGTATGGAGAAGATGTATGATGATATCGAGCAGGCAGACCGGTTGTCGCAGTTCCGACGGAGCCGCAAGTATCACGCGATCATGGCAGCCCAGATGGAGATGTATGCAGAGATCTCCGAGATCATAGAAAAAGTTAACAACTTAATCAAAGTGACCGAAGATATCTATTATGCCCGTGTGTATGCAACTGCATTAAAAGTGCTGCGTAGTGGCCTGTGGAGCGAGAGCGTGACCCGGAAGATCGATGTTATCCAGGAGAACTACTCGATGCTTTCTGATGAGGTGCGCATCCAGCATTCCAATTTCCTTGAATGGGTGATCATTATCCTTATCGCTCTTGAGTTCGGGCTTGCTATCCTGCAGAGTATAACGTGAACGAACTTTTTTGTTTATTTATGTGCCTGGACATGCACACCTGTTAAAATGTAAAATTCTCCAGAATTTATTGCCAAGTGCATTCGGCCACTTGAAAATGGCAAAGCCATTTTGATAGAAAAAAAGTATTAAAGATACCGGTTCTTGCGCAACCAGTCCGCCTGGGGCGGCAGGTAGCGGTAGATGATATCGCACTTCTCGTCCTGGAAACTCCACGGGGTGACAATCACAATGTCGCCTTCCCGTATCCAAGCGCGCTTCTTGATCTTTCCCTTGATTCTGCCCATGCGGGTGACGCCATCGTAACATCGGACACGGATGTGGTTTGCCCCCATCATGAGGTCTGCGAATGCGAACTGCTCACCAGCCCATTTCTTGGGAAGACGGACACGGACAACCGGTGAACCGTCCGCGTTTACTGCGTTTGGATCTACATCATCGTTATTGTTGGGTCTAATTCAGACAACTCCTTTGCTATATGTATGACGTTCTAGGCCAATGAAGGTATGTATTGTATAAATAGTGGCAAGAAATCTCATAAAACTTTCCATAAATTTCACTTTCTCCCCGCACGCTCTGTCCCTTATATTCTCACGCAGTTACTCATTTTAGTATGCAATGATTGGCAAAGGTGCATATCTCAAACAACTGACTGCATCAACCCTGCAGATGAAATCAGTGGAGGTGGGAAAAGAGATGGAGGGTAGTTCTCCTCCTTCGGTGTTTATCGGGAGCTGGAATTATCCTGATGTATTTGCCGGCCCTATGATTGCACCACGGCACGGCGATACTGCAATCATGGACCTGCCCGAGTCCTGGATTGCAAAACGCTGCACCCAGGAAGAGATCATCGGATACCGGCTCAATCTGGTACGTGGTAAATCTATGGTGAATGTCCATGATCTCAGCTCGCGATATGTTGAAAAACTCCAGGAGATCTCTTTGTCTTCATCATCGATTGAAAGCGAAGTGGCTTTCTCATCTGTCCCGACAGGTACAACTTTCTCTGAAGAGCATACCCCTTTTGGGCCGAGTGCAGGAATTGAGCGGTTTGAGATCGAGGGCGGAAGGTGGGACCCCAATCTCGAAAAGGTGTTCTATGATACAGACCTGAGATCGGCTGAGGCCATCGTCGGTCTGCACCGGCAGGGAGTACCCTTTTCCAGCATCCAGAAGGCTTTCTCTGTCGGAACTTTTGGGATGGACAGGAACCGGCACCTGGTTCCCACCCGCTGGTCGATCACTGCTTGCGACACCATGATCGGCGACAGGCTTCTTAATAATGTGAAGAAAAACCCGGTGATCGATACCTGGCGGGTTTACCAGTTCTCAAGCCTCCACAATAATTATGCAGTCATCCTGATGCCTACCGGATGGCAGTACGAATGGTCGGAGGCGTTTTTGAAAGTGCTGGGCAATGAAGAGCTCGTCTTTTCCGATCATGAAGGGAACAAAAAGAAGACTGAATACTCTCATCTGGGTGGGTGCTATTACACCTGCAAGATGGCCGTGCTCGAATCGCTTGCCAGACAACAGGAGCAGGCAGGTGCGATCATTTTACGCGAAGCGCACCGGGGCTATGTGCCGATGGGTGTGTTCAATGTCCGTGAGAATGTCCGTGCTGCAATGCGGCAGCCTGCACAGGAGTTTGAAGATATCCGGTCCGCACTCACACATATCGCGGAATCATTCTCACTTCCCATGACCAGGTTTATTAAAGAAGGGGCATTATTGAGAGAAACGATCCGGCAGCGCCAGTGCAGGCTCAGTGATTTCTCATCGGCAGCGAACTGACGTGACGGACATATCAGTACAGGAATGCATGAGCAGGAACTTCACTATGGAAAAGAGGAGCATGGATCAACAGCGGATCATCCTGCACCTGGATATGGACAGTTTCTATGCTTCCGTCGAGATGCGGGAGAACCCTGAGATCAAAGGAAAACCCGTAGTTATCGGTGCTGACCCGAAAAATGGCACCGGTCGTGGTGTGGTTTCAACCTGCTCGTATGAGGCGCGGGCATTTGGCATTCGATCTGCAATGCCCATCTCGCAGGCATTCGTTCTCTGCCCACATGCGGTCTTTCTCCCTCCTCAATTTCCCCGGTATGCCAAAGCCTCTGCTGAAGTTATGGCGATCCTAAAATCCCATAATCTTCCGTTCCAGCAGGTGAGTATCGATGAGGCTTTTCTTGATGTGAGCACACTTAAGAGTTATTCAGAAGCAACCGATCTTGCAGTCCGGATAAAAAATGATATCCGCACGCAGCTTGGACTGACCGGCTCAATTGGCATTGCACCGACAAAAGTTGTGGCAAAGATCGCTTCAGATGTCAATAAACCTGATGGACTTACCGTTGTTTCGCCAGAGAACCTGCACTCATTTCTTGCGCCAATGCCGGTACGAAAGATTCCCGGTGTGGGCCGGAAGGCAGAAGCAGAGCTCTTTGAGATGGGTATAAGGACAATTAAGGATCTTGCTGAATATGACATTCAGGTTCTGATTGCCCGGTTCGGACGTTCAGCGATTTCCCTTCAGACTATTATTTCCGGTATCGATGATGACATTGTGGAGGAGCGGGATACCGTGAAGTCGGTATCCCGCGAGACGACATTTTTAAAAGATACCACTGACGAACAAGTGATAGCTGCAACTATTGATGCACTGGTACGGGATGTATGCCGGAATCTTTCAGATGAATCCCTGCGATGCAGGACCGTTACTATCAAGGTGCGGTATCACGGATTTGTGACAAAGACAAAAGCCAAAACTCTCCTGCATTATACTGATGATGAAAAAACTGTCCGCTCCTGTTCACACTCGCTGATGCGGGATATTTTTGATGGCTGTCCGGTCCGTTTGCTAGGTATACGGTTGTCCACTTTTGAGAAGCGTGATGCACGGCAGATGATCCTTAAGTTGTAACTGCCAGGCTCGTCGGGTTTGACAGGTGGGTTGTGCCCGCAATACGGTATGTAAGAAATGGTACGGGATACTGCCTGTTATCAGGTTCATGGTTCTGTAGTACCTGTTCAAAGTCTCTGTCAGTGAAAGATGAAGCACAAAAAAAGAAAAAAGTATTTTTATCTTATATTATTATGGGGCTGGATTATGGGTCTGGAGGGACAACCTGCTAAAACCTGATGGCAGGTTAAGGGTGTGTTTTTTTTTAGAATGCAGTGCAAAGGGACAAAACCCGGAATAAATCAAACCACCTCCGATTATAGGTATAATTCTTAATTATCATCTATATTACTTATATGTTATGTTTGAGGAATAACAGAGAATTTCTAAATGTACAGAATTCGCATACAAAATTTCTGCATGTTCCCAATGATTTCTCAATCAAAGTTATGTAAAATATTATTTATTTTTAAAAGATCTTTTTGGGGTAAAATAAACCCCTAACTCTCCAAACGTAATCTTCACTGCATGCAACGATGAGTAAAATAAAAAATTCCGTTATATCAGCGGCAGAAAAACACGAAAAAATTGCTACCCCTTAATTACCAGCAACTATGAGCTATCTGAATCAATCGTATTCATCGCGGCTTTTTTTGCTCTTTTAAAAAAAACCGTTTACTTTTTGCTGGATGAACTTTCATTGCAAGCTACCGGATGGTTTGGTGCTGGACACCGTTCCGGTAGCAATCCTTCTTCGTGCGGTGTGGCCGTGTAGTGCAGTTTTCTGTCGTATTCGTTTGTTGTGATGCTGTGCATCGGACCGTTGCACAATTTACAGAATACACCCATGACAAAATCTTTTGTCTTCCTGCATCCCAAAGCCTTACAAAATGAACATTGACAATAGGTTAGTGTATTCATTAATTCATCATCTCTTTACATATGATATTGCGATATTGTCTGAAGGGTGTTTCTGTATGATACCACAATAGAAACACCAATCGTTCTTCAGGTAAAGTCGATCTTATAATCTGGTTCGGGTTGGATCAATTGTCCATGGGTTATCTGCACCCGGATGTACCGGAAGACAAATTAATAAAGGATACCCATTCTGAAATGAAGAATCTATGAATGCCCCGCCGGTTATCACTAATTTTATTGAACAATTAAAAACGGCCCACACAGATCCTGCTGTGGGAATACGCATCGTAAAGGTGACTGGTGACAATCACTCTGGACTCTATGTGGCAGAACTCTCCCCCCATTGTGCTGTGACTGCTCATTATCACAAGAATGGCATCGAGATCTACCAGATTATTCGCGGCGAGGGAAGCATTCATACCGGTCTTTTATCCGGTAACGATACGGTCAACTGGAGCAGATCCGTTGAACTAAAGAGCGGCGATTGTTTTACGGTAAATGAAGGCCTGATTCACCAGCTGGAAAATACCAGTTCAGAGTCCATGATCGCATGTTTTATCTGCCCTGCTTCTCATATCGGCGATGACCGGTTCATTGTGAGTGGGTTAGTTCCAAAAATTCCTTGAGGTTATGCATGAAGCGATACCGGTTTAAAAAAATTGATGCGTTTGTAATGGGACAATCGACAGGCAACCCTGCAGGATGTGTGTACCTGCCCGGTGAAGACGCCCTTTCATCTGAAGGTATGCAGCAGATCGCAAGGGAACTTGCCGGAATAGTAAACGAGGTAGTCTACCTTTACCCGGATGATGGGCATAAAAGCCTCCGGTATTTTTCTTCGGAACGTGAAGTTGCGTTCTGTGGGCACGGGACTATTGCAGCCATGTACGATCTCATAAAAAATGACCCGTTACTATCAATTGATCCGATTACCCGTATCCACGCAGGCGGGCAGGAGTTGCTCGTCAGAAACGAGATTGCAAAAGCAGATGCGGTATTCATCAGTGCACCTCAACCTGTGGAGCTGAAACTACCGGTATCCCATGACGGGATTGCCGCTGCATTGCGAATCGCACCCGGTGACATCTCAGAAAAACACCGTATTGCCTGTATCAACGCCGGGCTTGCGACCCTGATAGTCCCGATAGAGACTCTCGACACGCTGGTTTCCATTCATCCGGACCAGCAGCACTTAAAAGAATTCTGCCTTGCAAACGGGATAGAGATCATTTTGGTCTTTTCGGCTGAGATTTCAAACGCTGGGAACAGTTACCGCACACGGGTGTTTGCCCATATCTTTGGATATCTTGAAGACCCTGCAACGGGTTCGGGCAATGCAGCGCTTGGATATTACCTGCTCAAAGAGAGCACATGGGATGGACGTATGATTGCTATCGAGCAGGGGAAGAGCAGGGAGCACCCGAATATTATCCGGCTGGTGAGTGACGAATCAAAGGTGCAGCGCAGCGTTTTTTTCGGGGGCAATGCGGTGGTACGGATTGAGGGGGAATATCTTCTCTATCCATAAGTGATGAAAAAACACAAATTTTATACATTTTTCTCAATCCGGATTGTTATTCCCGGTTTATTTAACTTTTAAAAGAGATCGCGGTTTAGATGTCATCTTAACATGCAAGCGCAGCCAATTTTCAACATCTGGCTGTTCAAATGTGAACAATTCAATACCCTGCACGAGACCGTTCACCCCATCATCGCACTCTTCAATCGTGTAGCCGTTGTCTGAGAGGATCATCTCTGCCACAAGCCGCGCCGTGTGACTGTTGCCCTCGCGAAACGCCGGGTATGCAACAAGTGTGAAAAAGACAAGTGCAGCTCGTGTAAGAACATCCTCAATACGGTTGGCTAAAAAGACCATCTGGTGGAGACTGGCTTCCGAGAGCAACCGGTCATCGCCGCCATCGGTCCTTATCACCCGTGTGTGGAGGGCTATAACCTGTTCTACCGTGAGATCGTCCATGCAGTTCACCGGTTTTTTCTTCTGAAGGGTATGGGTGCGGTGCCATATATATCCGGGTAATTTCTCCAATAATTTCCTGACTTTAATGAGCGAAAGAGAGATGATACCCTGCATCCAATAGTGAGAGAAAAAAGGTGATCATTATAGGAATTTTTGACAAGTTAACCGGAAAGACTGCAACGCTCAACCCGAAATCGGCCCTCGTGCTCTCTGCCATTACTGTTATTGCGGCAGACGGGGTCATCGATCAGGCTGAAATGAACGATCTCGCAAAGATCTGCCGTGGCGACCGCAAATCCATTGATACTGCGATGGAGGTTTTAAAGGCCAACAAGTTCCCCGGCGTTATTGACCTGATCGCAAATGTACTCGACGAGAAGCAGAAGATTGCAACACTCGCCATTCTCTGCGACCTTGCCATGTCCGATGGTGTCCTTGCCGGTGAAGAAAAGGCAATGCTTCAGATGTACATGGACAAGTTCGGTATCCCTGAAGCAAAGATGACTCCCATCATCGAAGCAATTGCGATCAAGAACGATTTCTCGATCTTTTCGTGAAATCTCATTAATTCTTTTTTATTACCCGGTCAAACTTTCCGGATCTCATTGTAGAGCGAGACTACTGATAAGCTCACGAGATTGAGCGTTGTCGCGATATACCAGAGGGGGACTTCAATAGGTGAGAGTGTCGCGATCCAGCCTGACCAGAGCATCACGCAGATGATCGAAAATGAAAGCAGGGTGTCGAGTGCAAGAAATACCATAGGACGTGAAAAGGAACGCCCTAACTGGGCTAATGTGCAGCACTCAAACCGGGCCGGGAGGTGGAGTAAATCCTGCAATGAGTATACACTGTTCATCAGGAGGTCTGCAATTGCCCAGAGGATGATTAACCATCCAGTCACTGCAAACAATGAACCCCCCGCCGCTCCTTCCCTCAGGATACTGATTCCGAAAATCATCTTATAGATGCAGAACGGAACGCCGATCGTAATGCTCAGGAAGAAGGGGCGAAGGAAAAACCGCTGGATTGCATCTGATTCCCGTGCATACCTGCATGCAGGTGCATCACGGTTGCAATCCTGCCCACTGCCGGGGGAAAGGGAGTCTGCCATGTATCAGGGAGAGTATGGTGTGGCACGGATATATGACCTGCGACCCGGGGCTTTTTAAAAGTCAGGACACCTAAGTACGGTATAAGGAGCCGGGTGTATGGGATTTGAATGCCAGCAGTGCGGGGAGTGCTGTTCCCATCTGGGGCTTGTCCATATCATACGTAAAGATCTTGGGAACTTTCACTTTATTGTGTACAACCAGTATACTTCAGATGAAACCGAAGTAACCGTAGATCCCGATAAACACGACCTCTTCTTAGACCAGAGCATCTTTACAAAACTTCCTGAGGCATGCCCGTTCTTCCGGCATGTGCCCAGCAGCGAGATGGCGTACTGCACCGTCCACTTAACTCGGCCGGAAATCTGCCAGGATTTCTCCTGCTGGCGGTTGCTGATCCTCAATCATACCGGGCGGCGGATAGGGCGTGTCATGTTCCGACGCTCGCTTGTCACTGATGATGCTTTCTTAACCCGGGTCTGGGAGGAATGCATCGACCCCATAACAGAGACCGATGTCACCGTATGGGATAAAGAGGTAGTCCGCATTCTCACGCAGGCAGGTTATTTGGTAAGGCAATAATTGCGACAATTAACAAATTCCATTTTTGCGTTATCTTCTGGAACAAATACTCTTTGTCCGGTTGCAGAAGTTTGTGAACCAGAACGAAAAAACAATAACCCTGTTACACGAAAGAAAAAGGGTGAGTGCTCTTTTTGGTACGGGTTTTTTTCTGCCCCTGTACGCAGTTCTCAATATCACTGCGTTTCTCCTCTTTGCAAATGACAAGAGAAAAGCAAAGAATAATGCATGGCGAACTCCTGAGAACCTCCTGCTGCTGGTTGCTGCAATTGGTCCCTTTGGTGCATATGGCTCGATGCTCATCTTCCGGCACAAGACTCGGAAACTGAAGTTTTACCTGGTGCCGGTATTTTTAATCATCCACATTGTGGTAATCGTTTACCTGTTTCGGTAATTTTCCTGCGCTGCGCGGGATCCGTCTGTGATACCTGCAGTGTCAGCACCTGAGATAAACCGACACGTAACCGTCTCTCAGGTTAAAAAGCGCAATAAAAGGATCGCAGAAAATGAAAAAAATTATGAGATTAGAACCGGGGTTTCCGGTGTTTCGGGAGGCAGTCTCTGCAGTATACAGGCCTGCCCTCGGTTGGCTTAAAAGGTACTTCGCATTCCTTGCCACAGTCTGAACAGGACACTTTTGTCATTTCTCGTGGGCCTTGATCTCTTGCGCCGCCAAAATTTCTCTGGCCGCCAAATTTATTTTCTCCAAACATGTTAGTTCTCAAACAGTCATTTGAATAACTGTGCTATAATATAGGTTGTACTGGTTTATAAAAAGTGCTATACAATCCATACCCCATCCAATTGGGATCCGGTTAAAACCCTGTATTTTATTACCCTGCCTCCCAAAACTCTTGTAGATGCGAACCAACCGTCACGAGTATTTCCTCGACCTTGCCCAGCGGTGCGCTCACCAGGGGACCTGCCTCCGCCGGAACTTTGGCGCGATCATTGTGGATGAATACAATACGATCGTCTCAACTGGCTATACAGGAGCTCCCCGCAAGCAGATGGACTGCACGGAGCTCAACCGCTGCTGGAGAAAAGACCACAACATCCCCTCCGGCTCCAACTACGAGCGGTGCCGTAGCGTGCATGCCGAGATGAATGCCCTGCTCCAGGCAGGAAAACTGGCGCGGGGATGCACGCTCTACCTTGCCGGGTTTGATGTTGAGACTGAAGCGCTCACCCAAATCTGGCCGTGCTTCCTCTGCTCTAAGATGATCGTGAACTCCGGCATCACCAATGTGATCATGCGGACCAGCGATAAGGAACACCGCGAGATGGACCCTATGGTGCTCTACCAGATGCGGAGCCGGGAATCGTTAGGCGAGGACGAGAAATAGTTTTTTTTATGAGCTCGTAACGAAGAAGATCATTGAAAAATGCTGTGTCATATCCACAGCCTTACTCTCTTTTTGTTCTTTGTCGTGTCGTGGGTTACAATTTCTTATGTAACGTTGCTTCATCTGCGACAATACCTGCCGCGATCACGATTGCCGGAATCATAAGGTACCTGATACCAATCTGCGTGATGTAATCTCCAGCGGGCATACCAAGAATCCCCACAAGCACGACAGCATCGAGCGCCCAGTTCATCGCAAGCCAGACAAACCCGGTGATCACCGCTTCACTGGTGTAGGACGTGCTTACGCTCTTAAAAAACCAGACGATGAGAATTGCTGCGGTGACCGATGCAACCACAATCATACTCGATTTGAAAAGTGCCGGAGCGATTGCAAGTGTCCCGTCCCGTCCAAAGAATGGGATTGCTGCAAGGAATGGCACCAACCAACTGAGTATTCCGGCGATGAAACGGCGCAACCATATCGAGCGGATAGTGGCAGTCATACGTACGATATTTTTATGGGCTTAACATTGAAAGAAACGGGTCTGATCCCAGAAAACATAGGATTTTGCAATCGTTCTTCTGCCTGGAAAAACCCGTATGAGAAAAATTATAAAAAAGAACTAATGGGAAGGTGTGTGTGTATCCCCATTAGTCCTGTTTTTTGGTGCTGGTACTTTTAGACGTGCCTGTGTCCTTTTGCTGTCATGAGGTAATGACAAGTGCTGTTGATGAATATTATATTACCACGATTTCGCAGTTTTGGATCAGAAACGCATGCACACAACCGTTTGAGCACACGTCCCTTTTGTTCAGCATTGCTGATTGGCATGCAATGTATATGCACAATCTCAACGCTGTGCATTAGTGCACAAACACTAAGCACAATATCTATCGATATCATAGCCTTTAATAAATAATCGATCAAAGATCGAAACAGTTCTGTGCATCGAAATGAATGGGATAAAAAGTTCTTTTTACGGTGTGAAATTTTTTACGGTGACATAAGTCTATGGAAGCGGCAGATAAAGAAATAATCCGTATCAAGGAGGTGCTCCGCGATAATCCACGGGGAATGAACATCAAGGAGATATCAGCCGCAGTTGCTATGAGCCGGAATTCCATTGCGAAATATCTCGATGTCCTGACCGCTGCCGGGCAGCTCGAAGTTCGGTATGTCGGTAATGCCAAACTATTCTATCTTGCAAAACGCGTGCCCATTGAATCGATGATGAGCATGAGCCCTGATATGATTGCGGTTGTTGACAAGGATATGCGGATTGCGCAGGTGAACACCCCATTTGTTGATTTTATCGGGACGCCCAAGGAAAAAATCATTGGTATGAGGTTGTTTGACCTGGCTTCGGCCCTCCTGCCGGTTGAGCAGATGATGGGATGGCTACAGCAGGAGAAAGCAGGAACGGACCCACGCCATGAGATCCACATAAAAAAAGATGATAAAGTGATGTACTTCAATGCGCTCTGCATCCCCACCCTTTTTGAAGACGGGGATGCCGGTGTTGCCATGAGATTTGAAAACATCTCTGGCCAGAAGCAGGCCGAACTCTCACAAGAAGAGAACCATAGGATCTTAGAGGCAGTCCTGTATGCCTCTACGGTTCCGATGTACGTGCTTGGAAAAGATCATCATATCCTCGCATGGAACCGGGCTATGGAAAAGTTCTCAGGGTTAAAATCTGCAGGCATGATAGGAACCCGCAGACAGTGGCAGGCGTTTTATCCTGCAGAACGCCCGTGCCTTGCGGACCTTGTCATGGATGGTTTAACGGACCGGATACCGGAATTATATCTAGGTACAGGTTTACAACCGGCATCCCATGACGGTACTTTCACTTCTGAAGAGATGCTGACTGCACCCGGTGGAAAGAGCAGGAGACTCCTGTTCACGGTAACTCCCGTGATGAATAATAAAGGAGATCTCATTGCAGCGGTTGAGACGATAGAAGAGATTCCTGTATAAGGATATTGAGTGCTATACCTTATCTGGAAAAGGACTGTTCATGACTGATTTTTTCAATAAGGCAGCAGTACACTGGGACAAGGATCCCGGGCGGATGCAGATGGCAAAGACGATTGCCGATGCGATGATCAACGCACTGCACTTGGAAGGGACGGAGCTGGTGATGGATTATGGTACCGGCACCGGTAACATAGCGCTGCGGATTGCCCCCCATGTCAGGCGGATTATTGCAGTTGATTCAGCAAAAGGTATGCTGGAGGTGCTTAAGGAGAAAATCCTGACCGATGGCATAACCAATATCGAGCCACTGGAATGGAGCATAGAGCAGGATACCGCAGACCTTCCGAGATTTGACCTGATCGAAAGTTCAATGACCCTGCATCATGTCAGGGATACGGATGCTGTTGCCCGGACCTTTCATAAACTCCTGCTGCCCGGGGGGAGAATTGCGATTGCCGATCTGGATTCCGATAACGGGGAGTTCCATGAAGCCAAAGGCATTGCGGAGCATAACGGCATTGACCGGAAAAACCTGCAGCAGGTTTTTAAAGACGCCGGGTTTGATTCTGTCAGATTCAGTCAGGCCGCAACAATCAACAAGACTTCGTCCCTTACGGGCAAACCCCGGGATTTTACCATTTTCCTGATGACAGCAGAGAGACATTAATAGAAAATTTCTTTTTTTTCGACGGTTACCTAGCCTGTCAGAGCCCCTGCGATTGCTTTATCTTCCGATACAGAGCGGTTTCCACCGTGTATGATTTTCAAACCCCAAAACCCCAATGTCATAAACTTCCCGGTAGTTTATTACACCGTTTTTAGGAATTTCACTGCTGTTTTATGCAACCCGGTGCACATCAACGAGCATCAAAGGCATAGTTTTCCCGTTACCCTTTGCGTGTGCGATTTTTTTAAATCCTTTTTTGGTTAGGATAGTTTATCTTCCTTATGGGACTTCCTGAGAGCCAAATGATTTGAACCAATTGACGACCAGATTGTATATGTATCCCCTCGTAGCGAATGCGGACAAAAAGAGCACGTATCGGGGAGAAAAAATCGCTCACTTCTGAACGATTTTAGTATTCTGGTGAATTTTTCTGTGTTTTTGGATATTCCGGCCAAACAATAGTATTCATATACCCCTTTTCTTCCACTGGAGCAGGCGGCATATAAAGCCCCGATTGTCCCGGTAATGGTTTATATGCGATTGTGATGCACGGGTTTTTTCCACTATCCGGCTCCTTGTGCGCGGACAGGAAATCGCGGTGTATCTATTGTGGGGTTTGTTCATTCAGCGGTCACAGGTAGGCCCGGAATCGAAATCTATTGGACCAATGAGCATGTCTCCAGCAGAAACGGAACTTGAAACCGGGTTGTCAAGGGTAAGGCACATAAACCACATGTCATGATCAGGGAAACACCTTCCGGCAATTTATTTGCATTTTGTCTTGCAAATGTGCCCCGCACTTTTTCAAGCTTTTTCGCAGTGGTGAAAAAAGATTTGGAAAAAAAAGTGTTGACCTCTTTTACTTTGTACTTTTGGTTTTTTGCCGGGTCAAATTATTTTCCATCAGCAGGTTTATCACCGTCTCAGAGATATCTCCTGCATACTCACCGGCCCTACGGATACTCTCTGCTATGTACCCGACATGGATCGCCACAAGGGTATCTTGCTTGAGTACAAGATTGTTGATATCACCACAGATTGTTTCGAGCGCATGGATCGATTCGATATTCCGGTTCGCATCTTTCATATCAGCATTAAAAAATGATATGATGCTCCGGTCAAAGTTCTCCATTGAAAGGGAACTTGCCTTTTTTACTGAAGCAAGGATATTTTTATCAAGTTCCCCACCGATAATCGGCGGGATGTTCTCGGCAATCCTTACGGCATGGTCACCGATCCGTTCGACGATCCGGCTGAGCATGTAATAGTGCATTGCCATGCTTGTTGAGATCCCCATCTTCCGGGATAGGGATGTGTTAAGCATGATCATATTTGTCTGCCGTGCGATCAGCCAGTTGAGCCGGTCCACATCCATGTCGCGGTTGATCACATCATCAGCAAGCACCTTGTTGCGGGTCTCTAATGCCGTGATGGCATCCTCGTGCATGGTCTTGACGATCACAAACATGCGTTTGATGGTATTTTCAAACGGCATCTCTGAAGGATTGAGAAGATCTTTTATCGCAATTACCGATTCGGTCTCCTCAACTACTTCCTGGCCGATCGTCATCTGGGAAAAGTCCCGGACAACTGTGCGGACGAACGGGGAAAAGCGTTGTTTTGTGGTGAGCCGGATCATGGTAAACCCGGTGATGTAGGTCCCGATTAACAGCCGGAAGAGAAACGCAGGATCGGCAATGGTGCTGCAATCGATCTCCTTAATCCGCTGAAGGGAATCTTCGGTAATCTTTGTAGTGACCAGCAGCGTCCCGTCCGGTTGGGCAATAAGCCCGAGAGGATCATTTTTCTTAATTCCCAGTTCTCCTGCCCAGTCTTTTGGGAGCGTCACTACAAACGATGCACCCCCGGTTACCTGCACCCGCCTTATTTCCACGACTCACCTCGTATTACTATAGTAAACTGATTTCACTATGTTACTCTATTCTCCTCTTTCTAATATATATTCATGTATAGTCTATGTCGAAAAATAGTATATTATCCCCGGGTAAATGGTGGATAGAACATCATGAAAGCAAACTGGAATTCATCATTACTCATCACTATTGGCCTTGTCGTCATGCTCATCGCAGCGATGGCAGGTGCTGGTTGTACTGACACCGCAAACAAGAACACCCCGGCCCCTGTTACACCGGTAAAAACTCCGGCAGCAGTTGTGACTGCACAGGTATCAGCCCCGGCATCAACACCCGCAGTAACATCTTCCCCCGTATCAACCGGCCAGAAACAGACCATAAAGATCAGCGGTTCAACCACAGTTCTTACTATCGTCCAGAAGGCAGCTGACCAATATATGACGACCCACCCTGACGCTGACATTCAGATCTCGGGTGGCGGGTCCGGGGTTGGTATCCAGGCAATCGGTGCAAAGAATGTTGACATTGGCATGTCCTCCCGCGAAGTGACCACGGCAGAAATGGCAAAGTACCCCTTATTTGTGGTCACCACGGTTGCGCAGGACGGGATCGCGATTGTTGTAAATCCGGTTAACACGGTCCAGTACCTCACTCTGGACCAGATCAAGGATATCTACCTTGGCAAGATCACCAAGTGGTCCGAGATTAACGGTGCAAACGTTCCCAACACCAACAACCAGATCGTAGTCATCGGCCGTGACAGCGCTTCAGGCACCCGCACGTATTTCGATGAGACGCTTCTCCTGAAAGCAACGCCAACGGCAAAGATGCTCGACAAGAACTCCAACGGGGCTGTCCTCCAGACTGTTGCCCAGACGCCCGGATCGATCGGGTATGTCTCGATCGGGTTCGTCAGCAGGGATGTCAAGGCACTCCCCGTATGGTACAACGCCCAGAAGATTGTCGCCCCAACCCTTGACAATGTAAAAACCAGAACCTACCCGGTCTCCCGTGACCTATACGTCATCACGAACGGTCAGCCCACCGGGCTTGTTAAAGACTTCATCAAGTATATCCTCAGCGCAGACGGCCAGAAGATTGTAGCCGATGAAGGCTACGTGACCATCATCTAATTCGTGATGCAGGCTACCGGAACCAAATTAATTTTTCTTTAAAACGGAGGCAAACACCATGAAATTTATGAAAAAAATGGACCGGGTCTTTCATGCTTCCGAAGGTACCGCCCGGTTTTCCGTTCTCAAAGAACAGTCGATCAAGATCATCTTTTTCTTAACAGCCCTCTTTGCCGTCATTGTCGTCTCATTCATCCTGCTCTTCTTGTTAGAGGACGGTTACCCGATCTTTGTCGAGGTTGGCATCCCCAACTTCCTCTTAGGCCCTGACTGGGCTCCGACCGCCTTTGAACCATTGTATGGTATCTTCCCGCTCATAGTCGGCACACTCCTTGTGACGATAGGGGCCATGCTCTTTGCCGTCCCGCTTTCAATCGGTTGTGCAATCTATATTTCGGAACTTGCGTCACCACGGACAAAAAAGATCCTCAAACCGGCAATCGAACTGCTGGCAGGCATCCCCTCCGTTGTGTACGGGTTCTTTGGGCTCATAGTCCTGACAAATTTTATCCGGGTAACCTTCGATATTCCCACTGGGGAGACCTGGCTTGCTGCCTCGGTGCTGCTCGGGATCATGGCCCTTCCCACGATCATCAGTGTCTCTGAGGATGCCATCAGTTCAGTACCTCATGAGTACAAAGAAGGGTCGCTCGCAATAGGAGCAACGCAGTGGCAGACAATCAGCCGGGTAATGGTGCCGGCAGCCCTTTCCGGTATCGCAGCAGCAATTATCCTTGGAATCGGACGGGCCATCGGAGAGACCATGGCAGTCCTGATGGTGGCCGGTAACGCAGCAATCATCCCTGACCCGATCTGGAATATTCTCTCTTCCATCAGAACCCTGACCGCGACTCTCGGGATCGAGATGGGCGAGGTTTCAGTTGGCAGCGAGCACTACAATGCCTTGTTTGGTATTTCCGTTGTCCTGTTGGTCATCACACTCATCATCAACCTTTCTGCCGTTGCCATCCTGCGTTATCTCAAAGAGGGAAGAGCAAAGGGACCTGTACGAAAACCACTCATCACTTCTGCAACAAAAGAATCCCTCTCACGGTTTGCTGAGATCATCGGCATTTCACTCTTATTGATCTTCCTGCTCGCTGCTACACCGTGGTGGCTTGCAGCCCTTGTCCTGCTCACGCTTTGGGCATGGTATTTCGGCAGGGACCGCCTCTCCCGTAAACATATCCAGACGATCGCCTTTGGCCTTGTCGGCCTTGCGACCGTCATCGTAATTGCCATTCTTGTCATCATCCTGCAGGACATTATCATCAATGGCCTTCCTGCAATATCGTGGGAATTCATTACCCAGTCGCCAAAGGATCTCGGCCGGGCAGGTGGGATCTTCCCGGCGATTATCGGCACGCTCTACCTTGTCATGGGAGCGATTGCAATTGCGTTGCCTCTCGGTGTAGGGGCGGCCATCTATCTCGTGGAATACACCCGTGAAGGACGCATTACCCGGCTTATCCGGACTGGTGTTGACCTCCTCAACGGCACGCCTTCGATTGTCTTTGGCCTCTTCGGCTTTGCCTTCATCGTGATGTATCTCAATGTCGGCGTCTCGCTGCTCGCCGGGCAGGTCACGCTTGCCCTGATGGTACTTCCAACCGTGATTCGCACGACTGAAGAATCGTTAAAAAATATCCCGCAGTCTTTGCGGGAAGGCAGTCTCGCGCTCGGGGCCACCCAATGGCAGACGATCAACCGTGTAATTATCCCCCCGGCAGTGCCGGGAATTGTGACTGGTGCGATCCTCTCTATCGGGAGAGCAGCCGGAGAGACTGCTCCTATCATGTTCACCGCGGTAGTCTTTTCTTCCCGTTTCCTGCCGACATCTGAACTTCAGCCGGTCATGGCGCTGCCCTATCATCTCTTCATACTGGCAACTAACGTGCCCGGCTCATCCACCAACAAATACGGGACTGCGCTCGTCCTGCTTCTGCTCGTCATCGGGTTCTATTCGGTGGCAATCCTCGTCAGAACACATTTCCAGAACAAGGCAAGGGGATAAAAATGTCTGAATCTGCAATTATAACGACTAATAATCTGAACCTCTGGTATCATGAGAAGCATGCACTCCAGTCAGTCTCGATAAAAATCCCGAAGAACCGGGTGACTGCACTTATCGGTCCTTCGGGCTGCGGCAAATCGACCCTGCTGCGCTGCTTCAACCGGTTGAACGATCTCATCGATCACGTAAAGATCACCGGAGAAATCACGCTCGATGATGAGAACCTCCATGCACCCGCTACCGATGTAGTGACGCTCAGGAAGAAAGTTGGCATGGTCTTCCAGAAACCTAACCCATTCCCAAAATCCATCTACGAAAATGTAGCATACGGCCCACGGGTGCATGGTATCTGCAACAAAGCCGAACTGGATAAAATCGTTGAGCAGAGTCTCCGCCACGCAGCGATCTGGGATGAAGTAAAAGAGCGGCTGAACGATTCGGCACTCGGGCTTTCCGGCGGTCAGCAGCAGCGTCTCTGTATTGCCCGTACTCTCGCGGTGGAACCGGAAGTAATCCTCATGGACGAGCCCTGTTCAGCGCTCGATCCGATTGCAACAGCAAAGATCGAGAACTTAATCGAGCGGCTCAAGGAAGATTACACGGTTATCATTGTGACCCACAACATGCAGCAGGCAGCACGGGTGAGCGATTACACCGGTTTCATGTATCTCGGCAAACTGATCGAATGCGGAAAGACCCGTCAGATATTCGAACACCCGAAAGAAGAACTCACCGAGAATTATATCACTGGTCGGTTCGGGTAGGCATCATGGCAGAAAAATTCCACACAGAACTCAAAAAACTTAAAGCCGATACGCTGAAGATGGCAAAACTCGGGCGGTTCATGTTACGAACAGGAGTGGATGCGCTTATCCGGCAGGATAAGGAACTGGCGGCATCCGTAGTTGCACGAAAAGATGAGATTCACGAAATGGAAGTGCGGATCGAAGAGCACTGTTACCAGCTGATTGCACTCAACCAGCCAATGGCAAAGGATATGCGAATCATTGCCTGTACGCTCAAAGTGATAACAGCGTCTCTGCGTATCGGCAGGTACGGCAAGTCAATTGCAAATACGGTTGCTGACCTCTCCACAAAACCCCATATCGCCAATCTGATGAGCATTCCACACATGGCCGATCTTGTCATTGACATGATCGATGATGCAGTTGCTGCGTACGAGTCTGATAATCTCCGTCTTATTGAAGATCTATCGTCAAGAGATGATACGATCGATGCGTTAAGGCACTCGATCTTCCGCGAAGGGATCACCTACATGATGGAAGACCCAAAGAACATCTCGCGTTGCACGCATTACATCATGGTAGCCCGCTATCTCGAACGGTGTGCTGACCATGCATGCAAGATCGCAGAGAATGTCCAGTATATGGAGACGGGCGAGCGGGTGGAGATTCACTAAGTTCAGGGACGGTACTTAAGGAACAATCCCCGTCTCCTTTCATTCAACAGGATTTTTATCGTTAAGAAAAGACACGTTTTTTGCAGTGGGCAAATAATTATTCAGTCATTTGAGGAATATACAAGTAAACTCTTTTATTATGAAGATCCTGCTTAATACACAAATATCATTCTGGTTGTTCTACCAAGAGGGTGCAAAATGACAGAGAATACAGTATCTGACCCCGTCGAAAGAATGTTTCTGGGAAACGGGGTATTTCGTGAAACTGATTTTTTGCCGAATTTGCCATACTGGAGGAAAATTCTCCTCGGGCAAAAACCTAAAATATTATGGATCGGGTGTTCTGATTCACGGGTTAACCCGGAACGTATTACCGGATCTATTCCTGGTGAATTGTTTGTCCAGAGGAATATCGGTAATATTGTCCCGTCACAGGATTGGAATTTTACTACGGTCCTCGAATATGCGTTAATGAATCTCAAGGTGGAACACATCATTATCTGCGGGCATTCTGATTGTGGAGCGATAAAGGCACTGGATCACGATGATAATAGTGAATATTACATCCCTGTCTGGTTAAACAATGCAAAGGAAGCAAAAGACCGGGTTGATGCAAAAATCAAAAAACCGGAAACCCCCGAAGAGATCAGGGACAGATCCCGTCTGATAGAAATGGAAAATATCCGGCTTCAGATGGAGCATCTCAAAGCACATCCTCTCGTGAAAAATACGATCAAGGAACGGTCCGTTTACTTTCACTGCCTGTATTTCGATCTTATGACCGGGAAACTGACCCGCGTTGATTAAAAAGCCACTTTTTTGGTCAGGTACTATTCCTTTCCTATGACAAGAACAAAGAACTTTTTTATTATTGCTTAAAAAAAATTGGGTAATCTACCAGTTTAACACCTAATTTTCTCTAACAGTTGAATGATTTTCCGCGCCTTTATCCTTTCTGGATCAGCCCGATGATTGTATCTCCACACGTATTCTCCTAAGAAAAGATGCAATCTTTTTCTTCGAACACCCCCCTTCGATGCAAGTTTGCGTTTCAGGTAACCCCAGAATCCCTCAAGCCCATTGATATGATTACCCTTTTTATCGGAGTACTGCCCTTCAGTATGATTAACGAGACGATGAACATATCCACGGGCTGCTATGCCGGTGTAAGCTTTCCAGGTATCGGAACAAACGATAGAACCTGTTGATACTTTTTGTGAGATAAGTGGTTGAGACTCTCCAATTAGAGAGTTCTGAGTAAAAACCTATCTGTCTTTTTCAGATCTCCCGTTCATTCACCGGTAGATCTATATACTTTCCCGGTGCCCCCATATGTCCAATCTGGCATATGGAGAACAGACCTCAAAACA
>JANYBK010000078.1 GCA_025360805.1 Methanomicrobiales archaeon | reverse complement strand
TCATACTGACAGAATCGACAAGGAAAAATATAATTCCTGCCATTAGCTTTGCCTATCCATTTTTATCTCGTGCCGGTTAACGGCGGGGATAGGGCCATCAAATTAGAAATCGGTTGGTTTGGGCTAATTTGAGAGTCTCCTATCAGCATACAGGAGATTACACCAAAAATAATAGTGCCCTCTAACAATGGATCGATTTTTACAAATAACAACAGAAGGATAACCCCTGCAGTTGCCACTTCAGCAAGCGCATAGGCAGCCGGGATGAAATCGGTCCGTATGATTACCTCTACCCGGTTGGTCATCTTATCAATGGCTCCCAGTTCATTTCTCAGTTTTGCTATCAATGGGGGAGCGACATTGAGAAAGGCCAGTGTCCGGATGTCATTATTTACTTTGTTCATCTCATGATTGATATCGTGGAGATTGAAGTTGTTCTCATTAAAGCAGGAGCTGATCACACGGTGCAGATCGCGGACGTGAGTTCGGAAAAGCACCAGCGGTGCTTCATCAGTGAGAGGCAGCACACGACTGTCGTTGTATAACGCTTTTAACGATGCTGCCAGTTCTCCGCCAATCTTCTCGCTTTCCTTAAAATCAGTGAATGTTCCAGTGAAGATGATCGCAATTGTGAAGATAGCTCCGGTGATGAACGCCCCAACTACCGGGTTGATAGGTACCGTATCATAGCCATAAATGTCGATAAATGTTCTTGGCACAAGAAGGATCAGCATGATTACCAATGCCTTGAACATGATACCCCATTTCTTTTTGAATTCTATATTCATACTAGAGAATTTAGTTTCTTTCTTTTTTAAAAAGAACGGTTCAGATACGGATATGATTAGGTGGTGGGATCGGAATGGATGGAGGTCGATGCAATTGGCGTATATGTCCATAATAAGTTTTTTATTAGATCGAGAAGCCCTGGGATTAATCAAATCCCGGTCCAGCCATTCGCGTTATTGGTCATTAAATTCAGCTTTTAACGAGGTATTTATGTCATGAGTCCCCACCATTTGTAATGAGAACAATGAGAAAAACAACGGATCTGGTCAATGAGATGCTTGCAGAAGCCAAAAAAACATTTTTAGTTGCTATAGCTGTAGGTTTTACATCAGAAACAAAATTTGTATTCAGTTCAGCAAAATCTCCTCTTAAGGATTTGAATACGCTGATTCAACGTGGAGGGTCTCCCATTGGTTTGCTGCGATTTGAGAAGGAAAAATCGGTAATACAGGGGTCATACCGTCCATTTTTGGAATATGAAAAGGAAGAATGGGCAGGAAAATACCTTGAGGGACTTCTTGAAAATACTCCGGATATCATGATCTTAAGCCAGCAACCGGATGTAATGGATTATTAAAAGAACGGAATTTCCCCTTTTTTTTCAGAAGATCAATCCTTTTTTTCAAACTATTCCGATACTTCTTTTTTTGAGCAGTGGAAATGTGCTGGCAATTAAGAAATATGCCGTCAGATAATGACCGGTAAGATCCTAAAAACTGAAGGATTAGAAAAACAATGTGGGTAATGGAACTGATTTTTTCAGATCATTTTAGCGAATTACTAAATATCTGGGGGGTGAAACTAAAAACCATGTCTGAAAATAAACAAAGGCCAAGTATGCTTCGTATTGCAGCAGCAATAATTCTTGGCAGTATCACCGGCACTATCCTGTTTCTCATCGTTGCTATGGGAATAGGTGTGGTGAACGATAAGATGCACATGCAAATTCCGGTCAACCTGCTCATTGCAGAAAATATCTTTAGTGCTATCCTGCTGGCTCTGCTCATCCTTGTCTGCATTGCCGGTTTCTGCTGGCAGGTCTGGAACACACCCTCATCAGATGAGAATTTGTAAAGTTCCCCATTTGTTTTGAATGAGAAACAATGCATCGTATGAAATGGAATTTTTTTCTTTTTCCCGGTTAAAAAATGCAAACTTTTGCATACTTACCTTTTTTATTCTGTCCTATACCAATACTTCCGTATGGATAATGAAAAAACGGCAATGAAAGCTGTTGCCGGTCTCATGACACTTGCCGCACGAACAGCCCCGAAAGGAAAAGGGGTGGACACAATCATCATCAGGGTACTTACCGGAAAAGAAATGCTCACACTTGCCACCCGGCTTTCTGAACTGGGTGAAAAACACGGCATTGGCTTTTTCTTACGGGATGCTAAAAACATTGCTGCAAGCGATGCGTGCGTGCTGATTGGCGCACAGGGAGATATTATTGTTGGCGTCAACTGTGGGGCGTGTGGATACAATACATGTGCAGAAATGGTTAAGGAATTCAAAACAAAAAAGAAGAAGATTACATTTTTTGCCGGGCCCAACTGCGCGATACATATGACAGATCTCGGTATAGCTCTTGGCTCTGCTGTAAAAACTGCACGGATTCATAATGTCGATAACAGAATCATGTATTCCGGTGGCGTTGCAGCAATCGATCTCGGATATATGGGAAAAAACTGTACTGTTGCGTATGCAATTCCACTTTCAGCTACCGGTAAAAACATTTACTTCGACCGGGACAAAACGAAATAATTTGATTTAAGAAAATGGATTTTTAAAAAATATGAAAATCCAATTTCCGATCTTTTTTATCGGATTCATATATTTGTATCAGAGCACAGTCATTGTGATTAGTATCGCAAAAAACCCGGATTGGGTATAGAGATAATTGATTAAATCTCCATAAATTCCATATCCGAAATTTAGCCGACCCTTGTCCAGGTTCCTACAGCAATGACAGAATCATTAGCTGAAACCTGACGATATACCACATTGATCAGTCCATTGCTGACAATCTGACCGTCATTTGTACCATCCTGATCAACGTAATAGAAATTTTTATTGTCCATACCAATCACTGCAATGAAACTCTCTTCCTTTCCCAGGGGTGCCTTAAATGTTCCGTGCAGAACTCTATCCTTTTGATCTGTCACTACTGCCTGTCCATTAAGGGTGCTGTACGAGCCACTGTGATGAGTCCATTCTCCGGGGACTCCCGATTTTTGAATAACAGCACCCTGAGCGTTTACATTCCATGTTCCCACCAGATTGGGAATCGTTGATTGTGAAGTTACCTGTGGTGTAGACACTGGTGTGACAGGATTGGATGAGGTAAATGTAGATGGGGTTGGTGTCTTTAAGTCTGAATAAAATTCAATCAGACGATAGGGTGCACTCGTAGATGCCTCTTTAAATAACACACCATCCTTATAGACTGCAATTTTGAGTAAGTCCCCGCTACCATCAATCTTTTTGATCGATGCTATAACCGGATTTCCGGCTTTCAGGATCTGGTAGAAGTGATCCCCAGTGTCTGTCACAGGTGTCTGGTAGTATCCGGGCGTACCGTATGTCCCGGTATAATTTCCTGAATATGTCACCCTAAACCATACACCGTTTTGGGGAATTGTTACCTGCACCGGTATAAAGGGGAGTTGAGTAACTTCAGAAGTAATCACTGGTGAAGGTGTGCTAGTCGTTATTGGTGGACTCGCATTGTTTGTGCATCCACTAATGAATAAAAACCCGATTATCAGAATTGCCAAAAATCCTGTAATTTGCCAGTTTTTCATATTTTCTATTTTTCATTTGAGTAAAGATATATTTTCTTATTTGGTGGTGACTCATAAAGGACCACACTGCTCCGGGATTGGCAAAATATCATGCCATTTGTTAATTCCGGTTTGAATATCAGATTGACCGAGACAAGTGCACTTTTAAGGATAAAAAAGGGATTTTTTATCTTCATTTTGTTTTATGATAATCATAAAGAGATAATCGAAATCATTTTCTTACCTCGCCCCTAAAGGGAACTGTTACACATGCCGATCATGAAAATACGTGGAGGGGACTTGGATCTTGTAGAGTACGAGTTCAAGTCATTTGCTCCAAAGACAATCCTGAAAACGCTCGGACTTGAGAAGAAGAAATACAAACTAACTCCGGTTAAAGGCAAAGTTACAGTCAAAGCACCGGCTCGGATCCACTTAACGGTGCTCGACATGAACCGGTTTGCTCCGGATCATCCGGGAGGCGGAGGCATAGGGTTTGCAATCCAGTGTTACTGCACAGCTTCTGTTGAATGCAAAAAAAAAGAGATCTCGATCGATTACGGGCGAGCACCCATCATTGAGAATTTCGTGGCAGTATTCAAAAAGGCGGTTGGATATAACGGTGGATTTGCCATTACTGCAACCGATCATGAGCAAAAGCACGTTGGACTTGGATCAACGAGCACAGTGATGATCGCAGTTGCCACAGCAATGAATGTTGCAGTAGGTTCCCCGCTCACCAATACAGAGCTCCGACATTTAATCGGCCATAACTATGTGGAGGAGACCACTGAAGGAAATATTGCCTTTGGATTCGAGACCGGTGTCGGTCCAGCGGTAAGCACTCATGGCGGGATGGCAATCATGGGTGACGAACTTTCATTAGTCTATCATCACTCGTTTGCTGAAGGAAAGAATGTACATATCATCATTCCCCCAACTGACATCTCCTCTGCCGGTACACAGGAATTTGATCTCCTGATGAACAAGGCCCGGACACTGGACTACCGGGACCGCGAACTCAAAGCATATCTTTTCTTAATGGACCTTGTCCCTGCGCTTGAGAAGAATGACTTAAAAAAGGCTGGCGATGTAATCTGGGAGATTGAGTTCCGTGGGTCAAAGCGGGCAGAAGTAGAACACCACAGTTACGGGATCTATCATTACATGAGCCAAATGCGGGAGAAGAAACTCGAATTTGTTGGAATGAGTTCGGTAGGACCTTCCATTGCCGTAGTCACAGCACTTGACAGACAAGAGATGGATGAACTGCTCAAACCTCTTGGTCTGAGCGTTACAATCAGCACAAAAGTCGATAACAAGGGAATGAAGATCACCCATAAAAAATAATTTTTTCTTTTTTATCTGTCTGGCATAAGACATTTATCATCGAACAAGGCTGAAACGTGTAATACGGGGAAAAATACCTGTGCAGGAAATAAATAAATTCAATCTTTCCGGGTATCTGGCGTTTTTCTCTGTACGAGATATCCGGAAATAATTCCGTAGAGGATAAAAAGGATAGTTGCTGCACTCAGAGCAATAACTGCAATGATCATCAGGCTCATATTTTCTTTAACTATCGTAAAGGAACCGAAATAATATCCTGCCATGATAACTACTACCGCCCATGTAATACCACCGAGCATGTTATAGAACAGGAAACGGGGATAGTGCATTGTTCCAACACCCGCAAGGAATGGTGCAAACGTCCGTACAATAGGAACAAACCGTGCTACAAAAATTGTTGCACCGCCATATTTTTCATAGAACGTATAAGTGCGGTCAACGTACTCTTTTTTGACAAGTGTTGGAAAACGCTCAAGAAATACACGCAAGCCAAGATAATTCCCAACCCAGTAATTTACTGTATCTCCAAGCACTGCTCCAAGAATGATGGCAATAAAAAGCCACTGGAGATCCATAAACCCGCTTGCTGCTGCCGCACCTGCAACAAAAAGTAGGGAGTCACCGGGAAGAAATGGCATTATTACAAATCCTGTTTCGAAAAAAATGATACAAAATAGGATGATGTAGGTCCACATACCGTATTCCTGGACTACCGATATCATATTCTGGTCGAGGTGTAAAAAAATATTGATTAAAGAATCGAGCATATTCTACAAAAAATATGGATCCGGACAATTAATAAACTGAGTTACTGCATTTTATCGTAAAAAAGTTACTTGTTCTTCTTAATTGAGAAGAGTGCAAGCACGAGCAGGGCACCACAGGCAATCACCGGTATTGTTCCGGATTTTTGCGGGGTCGTTGGAACAGCCTTAGATAAACCGGCAACGACAGTGCTGGTTGCGCCTGTATTTACTGTGGTTGTGATTACATAATCCTGGTACCCGGTAAGCTGGACTGTCACCACATGACTTCCTGCAGAGATATCTTTTAACGTTAAAGGAGTTATTCCCAGGAAATTATTGTCAACAAATACATTTGCACCTGACGGGGTTGAAGAAACAGATAATTCGCCATTTCCGGGCTTTGACCCTGCAGGTTTGAGAAGTGCACTCACTTCAGATACAGTATTTGCATTTACATTGACCTGTGTTGTGTAGGGCGTGTAGCCTGCAAGGGTGAGGGCGACTGTATGATCACCTGCTACAATATTATTGAGTTTTAACGATCCGCTACCCGGAGTCTGGCCATAATTCGTACCATCGAGTGTCACTGAAGCACCACCGGGACTTGATGACACATAAACCCAGCCAACATTACTAACAGGCATCGGGTTGAGCGTACCGGAGACAGTTTTTGTTCCGCCGGCAGGAACCTCAACGGTTGATTTCCAGTCATAATACCCGGGATGGTCTAGTTCTACAATGTGAGTCGTGGGTGCAAGGTTGTTGAGCGTGAGAGGAGTGTTTCCACGGTCCAATCCATCAAGTACCACTTTTGCGTTAGTTGGATTGGAGATGATATACAAAGAACCTGAAGTAACCATCGGAGACAGAGAACAATAAACCGTTGAACGGGTCCCGGATGAAACCGAGGTAGTTGTGGTGTAAGTGCGATACCCGTTCAATTCAGCCTGTATCGAGTAGCTGCCGGGCCAGACTTCATTGATTGTTAGTGGAGCATTGCCCCGGTAATTACCATTGAAATATATTGAAGCTCCTGTTGGGGAGGATTCAACATAGATCGAACCGTAATTTACCGGTGGAACGGGTGTTGGAATCGGATTTAACGTGGCATAAACGGTTTTTGTCTCTCCATTAGCCGGCATCGAGAGTTCCCCACTGTAGGGGGTGTAGCCGGATTTTTCGACAGTTAAGGAATGGTACGGAGCAGCGGTTGTGTAAACCGGTACTGTGAGTGAACCTCCGCTGATAACACCTTTTTCCTCACCGTCAAAATATACCCTTGCACCATCAACATTGCAGCGGACATCAATCCATCCCTGATCCCCTCCAATCGCACTGACTGCAGGTACAACAGCAAGGAACAGGCAGACTACAATACAACCTAATAAAAACAGTTTTTTCATAGAAATTCTCCTTTCATGAGAATGGGTTTTTGCATTATAAAACATTTCTAAAAAAAACGCTATCTGAACGCAAATAAGAGGATCGATTTCCAGTGGGGCCTTAAAAAGAGGGCAATTGGGGGTATCTCCCCAATGTTTGAGTTATATCTGAGTGGGATTTAATGCTCAACTGAGCAAAAACCGTTCACTATTTTGTGCATCTCAAAGGGAATTTACATTATGCTTTCAAGTTTCTGTTCGAGAACTTCAAGCCCTTTCTTGACATCATCAAGATTCTTGCCGCCCGTGAGAATGATCTTTCCTGAAGAGAAGATAAGAACAACAATCTTAGGATCTTTGATCCGGTATACAAGTCCGGGGAACTGTTCAGGTTCGTACTCGATATTTTCGACATTTAGCGTGACAACTATCTTGTTGAGATTAATGTATTTACCGAGATTGTATGAACAAACCATGTTGGTTATTGCGATTCTTGGCTCTTTTAAGGGATCAATACCGGCCTTTTTTAACGATTTTATAATAATCGCAAGACCGTCAGCTAATGCCTTATCATTCCGGATACCGGTGAGCACTACCTTACCTGACGAAAAGATCAGGGCTGCAATCTTGGGGTCCTGGATACGATATACTGCACCGGGGAAACGCTTTTTATTGAGTTCGCAGTTCTCAATCTTTTCTGACAACGCTACAAGATCAATGGATTCGGCAATAGCACCGGACGCAACGATGTTTTCAATCTTTAAGGATTCGTACTTTTTATCTGCCATCTTCTAATCAATGAATCTCTTTATATCATAATACTAATGGACAACATTTATGACATGTTCTTTTGTAGTGGTTTAAAAATGATCAAATCCGCCTCTTTTTAAAAAGAAAATGGTTCTTAGGCAATGCCTCAATTCATAAGAAAAAAAGGTTCATCGCTGATTTGAATGGCCTATGTAAGAGTTGAGTAGATTCCAAAGAGGATGGATGATACCCCATACCCCAGAATAGGATGAACGCCCCCGCAGCAGTTTTAATGACTAAAATGTTGAAACACTATTGCCCCGCCGTGCCTCGGAGAGGCCCTGAAGCGGGGGGACATTATCAACAAATTTTTGATAACAGAATTTCTCACACACATCAGCGGAGAGCCGGGAAAAAATAGTGTGAATGTGATTTCTCTATTCAAAACAGGTTTTCATAATCAGTTTTTTTATCACTTTCCGTTTTATCGATATCTATAGACCGCTGTAAATAAGCCGGGTGAGGTAGTCGTTATTTTTCTTCAGTCCCTATGAAACGGTATGCCCCTTTTGGCACTACCATCTCAAACCTTGCGCACTTGCCTGGTTCACCGCTCTCGCGAATTGTGATGCCGGTTAGGGTGAGGATCTCCCGCGAAAGCGCCAGACCAAGCCCGGTGTTCTTCCCGAATCCCCGGTCAAAGATCCGTTCCTTCTCTTCAGCAATGATACCGTCTCCATCATCTTCGCATACCATAACATAATCGCCATCACGTTTATAAACAAAGAACCGTATTGTCGTGATCTTCCCGCCATACCGCACCGCATTATCCATCAGGTTGTAACAAACTTTGACAATCAGCGGGTCCGCAAACACTTCTGTTCCTACAGGTAGATCATTTTTCATGATAACCTGTCCGAGCGGAGCTTCCTTTGCAGCGGTATCTACGATTGTCCGGGTATCCTGCCATACAGGATCCGATATGCCGATTTCTTCATATTCCTTAGTGAACCGGATCATGGAAGAGATGCGATTTGCAGCGTTAATGATCTTTTTGTAATAATCATTGATCACAGGATCGGTTTGTTTCATTTCAAGAAGGGAGAGATATCCCTGCAGCACCGTCATCTGATTGTTAATGTCATGCCGGGTGATACCGGAAAGGAGGTTGAGTTTCCAGTTTGCCAGCCGGAGCGCCTCTTCGATCTGCCTGCGCTCGGTAATATCAAGAATGATGGCAACAAAGACTGGTAACACTTCATTTCCTGCAAGCTGAAGATGGACTTCAATGGGATAGAGCGAACCATCCTTTCGTTTATGAGCAGCGAATATAACCTGGATATCTTTTTCGCATGTACGCAATGGGGAGAGCAGGGTTTCAAAGGACTCTTTTGTGTACTCCGTAATGATATCAAGCGGAGTCATGTTACGAAGCTCGTCAATAGTGTAGCCAATATTTTCCCGTGCCCCATGATTTACATCAACAAACCGGAGCGTTTCTGCGTCAAAAAAATAGATCTCGTTCAAGGATGACTCTAATATACGACCGAAACGGGTTCTTATCTTCTCTGCCTCCTTTTGCTCGGTGATGTCGCTGTCGGAGCCACGATATCCCAGAAAATTGTTGAATTCATCAAAGACTGGCATTCCATTCGTAGACATCCATATGATCTTCCCCTCTTTTGTCTGCCGGGGGTTTAAGAAATCACGCAAAACCTTTTTTTTGGTAAAAGCCTCAAGGGTCGATGACCGGAATATATGACGACCATCTTCCGGGTGCAGATCGTAAAAATGCTTCTTTTTGATCAGTTCTTCAGGCTTATAACCAATAATTTCGGAGCAGGCAGGGCTGACGTACGTGTAGAGTCCATATGGGTCAATCTCCCAGACCATCTCACGACTATGCCCTGAGATCTGTTCGAAACGATCATGACTCTCCTGTAAAGATTCCTCTGCCTGCTTTCGCTCAGTGATGTCACGTATTGCAGCAATATGAACCGGGCGATCATTCGAGGTAAAAAACCGGCTAAGAATTTCAACCGGGAAAACAGTGCCATCGTTCCGGCGGTGATGCCGCAGGGGTACCCTTATTGTGGTCCCTTGCGGTGTTTCGGTAGTGATCTTATTCGTATCCTCTTTTTCCGCCGACAGATCTGGATATTTCAGGGTGAGAAGAGTGTCACGCGAATATCCGTACATTTCATTTGCTGCCGCATTCGCTTCAATAAGTCTGCCGGTTTCATTGTCAATGAGAAATATTGCTTCGCTTCCCATCTCGAAAAGCTCTGCATATTTTCTGCTGCTCTCCTGGAGCGCGTGCTGAGCGTTCTGTTGTTTTGTAATATCCCGGATAGAGAGAAGGTCGGCAGGTTTTCCGTCGTACGTAATAACCTTGCCAATGCATTCAACGTAGATTTTTTTTCCTTTTGTCGATATCACATGGTAGTTTGCAAGGTAGGGATCGTGACCCTGAGAGACCAAAATAAAGTCTTTAATGACATCCTCTCGGGACTCAGACAAAATGAATTCCATCACGTTCCTGCCGGGGAGTACGCTACTATCATCTACTTCTATCATGTGGGCTGCAGCATTGTTGACAAACAGGATATTTCCTGAAAAGTCGAGGATCAGGATTCCTTCAAGGGAATACTCAACAAGGGACCGGAATTTCTGTTCGCTCTTTTTTATATCCATTTCATCCAGTTTGCGTTGCGTTACATCAGCAATAATTGTGGTAAACTGCCCAGGTGCATTCATATAAGCAGTCACTTCGTAGTATTTGTCCAGTGCCCGGGAATAATTATCAAAATGATCCGGTAATCCTGTTAAGGCAACCCGCCCGTATCGCTCAATCCACAAGATTTCGGTCTCCGGCATGACTTCGAGCACAGTTCTGCCAATAATATTTTTGCCTGAAAGCCCGGTCATTTGCTCAAAGGCTTCATTCACTTCTAAGAACCGGTAATCGCGGGGTTTACCGTTCTTATCACAGATGATCTCGTGAACGGCAAAACCATTAAGCATCTCATGAAACAGGGTGCGGTAGAGTTTTTCTTTCTCTGCCAGTGCGTCCATTGCATTACGGAGCGAATCAGAAGTCGCAGTGAGCTCCTCATACGATACTTCAAGTTCTTCATGATTTTTTTTCGCTTCATCTTCTGCCTTAATTCGATCGGTGATATCAAGAGCAGTAGCATAGAGAAAGATTCCTACAGGGTATGACCGCCATTCGATCCAGCGGTAACTCCCATCCTTACACAGGTACCGGTTCACAAAATTGACTGCCGGTTCTCCCGCAGATAACTTTGCTACTGCCTCCTGTGTTGATGCAATATCATCCGGATGTACAAAAGAGAAGAGTGGTTTACCTTCCATTTCATAACGATAAAAACCAAGCGTTGTTTCCCACTGCCGGCTTAAGCGCCGTAAATTCCCATTGGTGTCTGCAATACACAGGAGATCAAGGGCATTTTCAAAAAATTTGTCCATCTCCTCAGTCTTCTCATGGATCTTCTGTTCTGCCCGGTGATTTGCAATGGCGCTGAGTATCTTATGGCGGAGTTCTGCAAACTGCGCAACAGGATCGCCTCCTTTCTGGAGGTAAAAGTCCGCTCCGCTGTTTAAGGCTTCAATAACAACTTCTTCGCGCCCCCGCCCGGTAAAGATAATGAAAGGTATATCATTTTCATTGCTGCGGATATGTTTCAATAACTCAATTCCATCCATTCCCGGCATCTGGTAATCGGAGATAATAGCATCGAACTGATCTTCTTTAAGAAGGGCAAGACACTCCTGTGGCGAATCAATTATGGAGATAGAAAAATCTCCGTACTCCTCAAGATATATTTTGCCAATCTCAAGCAGGTCCGGTTCATCATCCACATAAAGCACGCGGATCATGGCAGTCCCTCCTTTCTGACACCGTTAATATCTGCCTGCTGATACGGAAATAATGGAGAGATGGTGGAGTCAGCGAACCGGTAGGCACCTTTTGGTACCGTCATCTCGAACCGCGCCCCTTTTCCCGGTTCACCCGTCTCCACAATGGTAATTTCTGTCAGGGAAAGGATCTCCCGGACAAAGAAGAGCCCAAACCCTCCGGATGGCCGGGTGTCCGGATCAAAGATTGAATTTTTTTGTTCGGGGGGGATACCGGTGCCATTGTCCTCATACACCAGAATGAGCC
>JANYBK010000072.1 GCA_025360805.1 Methanomicrobiales archaeon | reverse complement strand
TGTTTGGAGCGGGCTTTGAAAAATATTATTCCTGAAAAAATAACTGCCGAATGTCGGTTTTTATACCCGGAGGAAATGGTGCAAGGACACTGGTAAACGATGACAGGTTCATTGCCACGCTCAAATCATTGGCAGGAAATGCCGAATTCGTTCTCACGGTCTGCACGGGTTCAATACTTCTGGCAAGGACAGGTATTCTTCAGGGAAGACAGGCCACTTCGAACAAGCGGGTGTTTGACTGGACAAAATCTGTACCCGGTGTCAACTGGATAAAAAAAGCCCGTTTTGTAAAAGACGGCCCCATCTATACAAGTTCCGGGGTCAGTGCAGGAATGGATATGGCTCTTGGATTTGTTGCAGACCTGCTGGGGTATCCTGCAGCAAAACAGGTTAGCCGGGAGATAGAATATGAGTGGAACGAAGATCCCGGTCATGACCCGTTTTCAGAACTTTACTAAATAAAAAAGGGATAAAAATTCCCCCCATTTGATTCCGGCCGGAACCTGAACTGCTGGTGCCGGTTATTCAGCAGGCAGTTTTCCTATTCTTCCTGTAGCCGGGATTCTGCCGGTCTTTCCGTAACGGTAGAGATTTACGACAGTAATACCGGCAATTGTTGATATGACAACCGCCAGACCGCACAATGCAAGCATGAAGAGCATTGCAGCGGCGATCCATAAATCTCCGGGGTACCAGAAGAGCAGCATATCAGGCGCAACATATCCGTATACTACGCGGAAGAGAAGGGACATCATAGAAACCATGGAAAGGATCAGACCGAATATGAGGATGCAGATTATCATCTCAACCCAGACTTTTTTAATAAGGGAAACCGATTCCGCAACCGCTTCTTGCAGGTGCTTGTTTTCCAGTACCAGCAGAGGGACGACAAAAAGGGTCAGGACGAACAGGAGTACATTGATTACTGAAAGTATCAGTGTATACGTTAGCCCATACTCAATTGCAAACGTACCCCCAATTGGGCCTATGCTAAAGTACTCCGGCAGAAGGATGAATCCAAAGGGAAACTGTGCAAACACGGAGTGCAGCAACATATTGATGGGCAGGATTTCAAGAATCCTGACGGCAATTAAGAGCAGAGTGCCAACGAGTGCCAGGACAACTGACCAGTCAGCAAGGGGCCTCAGATATTTTTTTGTCCGAATGAGCCCTTTACGGAATGAGACTGGATCGCCTTCTTTTGCAGAGAGGCTCATGACAAGCCCGGCCAGCAGGACTATCACACAGAAAACGGTTGTGAGTTCCGCAGCAAATGTCAGGATGAGCCAGCGCGGAAAATCAATTGCCGGATACAGATAGACTTCCATAAGATGGAGCCCATACTGGGTGATGAACAGGCAAGTCATCACAATGCCGGTCAGGAGCGAGAACCAGAGAAGCTGTTTGTTCCGGACCAGGGTTTTTGTGCTACCCAGAGTCAGGTTGATCCCTCGAAAAATCCGTCCCGATCCTCCGTCTGCCCCACCCGGCTGTGACGGGTTTGTGGTTTCATTCGGGACTACGAGAACCGCCGGAGACGTGTGCAGAGCCGGTGTATTCGGGCACCAGCCCAACCGTTCATGAATAATTTCCGATATGCGTGTAAAAGTCATATCATCGCCTTCACTTTCTCAAATAATTCTTCTGCCATCTTTGTCGGGTCTGCAGTATTTTCAAGCCTGATGCCGAGCTCTTGGGCATAATCCCACAACAGCTCGATACATCCGGTATATCTCTGGCAGCTGCCGCAGTCGCCATCATGCTCGTACCAGACCTGCACCCCGTGTTTCTCGGATACGAAGATGATTGCGGCGGTCTTAAAGGGTATCGATCTTCCGATAAGTACACCCCGTTCGGGATTGATCTTTTCGATCGCGATCTGGTTTGACTGCGCCATCTCGCTCATTGTTGATCCGATCTTCTCGTCCATGAGAATGAGCGCACGCGATACAGCCTGGCGGGAGATGCCGAGCTTGTTGGCAATCGCGATATTGGGCACACCACTTCTCCGCAGTGTCCAGAATCCGAACTGTTTGTCGTTCGTTGTCAATTGCATGTGTCAACATTAGAATGTTGACTATATATAAGTTCGGGCGGTTGGCGTTGTCCGGGTGGCAGATGAAAATTATTGAGTACATCCGTGCCAACGGATCGATAAAGTGGGGGGAACTGATGTGACTATATGGCATTTCCTTTCAGGCTACCGGCAAAGAACTTGCCTGGATGCTGGAGAAACCGGGTACTTTTTCCTGATATAATCCGATGTGTAATTATGTTACTTGTAGCAGCCCGGTGTCGTGTTCACCCGGAACATTGCGAGGAATTTGCTCTTCAGGTGGAACGGATTATTCCCCTTGTCCGTGCAGAGCCCGGGTGTACAAGATATGAATTCCATGCCAATGTCTTTGATAAAGGGCTGTTTGTATTTTGCGAAGAGTGGGAGAGCCAGAAACATCTTGACGATCATATCGCTACTCCCCATATGCAGGCACATTTTGCAACATGTGCTGAGTGGATGGCGGCACCAACCGAATTGACATTGTATGAGGTATCGGGAGTTCAGACAGTGATATTGTAGGTATCTACATGTTTGCTTTATGGATGGGGCTCATATCCAAGCGGGAGTCCCGTTACTAAAGAAACCTGAACGGTTGACCTGTATCGAGAATAAAAAAGAGTTGAGAAATTTACCGGTCAGAGAACTTCTCGACCACACGAACATTGTCGCCTCGGACAGTGATCGGGATCGGGACAACGCTTTCGTAGAGCTCGACTGTGATCTCTTCCTTTGTGGCATCAACGCGCTTGACAACTGCCTTTTCGCCTTTGAACGGTCCGGCAATCAGTTCGACAATCGTGCCTTCTTCGATACCGGCAACTACCGGTTTTGGGATCAGGAAATGTCCGACTTCTGCAAGGCTGGTCTCGCCTTTGATGACCGTGCGCGCGTGGGCAACAAGCTCAACGAGCTGTTCGATACGGTTCATCTTCTCCGGCGTTTCAATCAGTACGTACCCTTTTAGTTCATTGGGCACAATGATCGCAGTCACCTTGACATCAGTCGCCTTGGTGTTGATAGATTTTAAGATATTATCCGCTACCGTCCGCTCCTGTTTGGATGTCGTCTTTATCGCAAAGATC
>JANYBK010000068.1 GCA_025360805.1 Methanomicrobiales archaeon | reverse complement strand
GTAATCGCCGCTTCCCGGATCATATATCTGGAGGAACCGGACCGCATCGACTGGTCCGAGCACTTTTACGAGTGCATCAATACCTTGTTTGTGGATTTCATTCAACGTCTTTGCCTCCATATGCGTTCACCTCCATAAGCCATTCAACGGGATTTTTAACTCCAATAGTTATCTGATTACCGTGCCTCTTAATAACTTTGACGATCGCATCATCAGTCGTAAGCAGGACAGCACCCGCTGATTCTGCACATGCAAGGTGCAATGCATCAGCAGAATCTATACCCAGTTCTACAAATTCATGATATCGGCGGGAAACGGGTTTTGTAATTGCTACATGCTCTTTTGCCAGATCGGTTAGTTTCTGGGCTTTTTTCATCCGTGTTCTGTCAGGAATGCGCGAGATCTCAAAACTGACAGCATCACTGGTCACCAGCGTCCAGTCCTGAGCGCATCGCATCAGGATCTCCTTGATGGCTTCGGCTTCGAGATGAATGCGGTTCATCTTTTGATCATCAAACGGCCGACACAGGCAGCATACATCGAGATAGACTTTCACTTAAAACTCCTGATTCACCGTTCTTCTCCGGCATGAATAAATGATTCTGTTTGCTGGTGGCTGATAGGGACGAGCTCTGGCACAAAAGAAAAACCTGTGAGAGACAGGTGAGTATGAGACATTTCCCTCCTTTATCTCTCGTCCGAGAAGCCTGGTATCTGGGGGTACTAAACATGAGGGAAAACAAGCCCAAATTGGGCTCCGGTTTCCGGTTTCCGGTCCTGGACTCTCCCGTAAAGTCATCCGTTTATGGGGTGTGAAAATAAGTGCCTTAATCTCACCCCGTTTGCCAAAATACGGCTATATTGGGCTTAAAAAACGAAGGCTGCCAAGGCCGTTTAAAGGGCGTTTAGTTTTACCCGGTGGTTTACCTGTTTTAGGTGAGATCTACCCTGCAAAGGGCCATTAGCGAGGTCGTTTTTTCCGGGGAGCGGGAAAATTGAGTACGTTACCTGATATTTGAGTTATCCGGGGGTGAGATTTTGCGATCTCATCTGACTTTTCATTCGCGTCTATACTTTCTAACAGCATTTTAGCATCCTCTTCATTGTCTGCCGCTGTCACATATTTACCCTCAGCGTAGATGCCCCATACGGCATTCTTTTTGATCGTCCAGACCGTCATTTCCACGACCCTTTAGGCACCGTCATCTCAAACCGTGCTCCTTTACCCGGTTCGCCGGTTTCGCGGATGGTGATGCCGGTGATTGAAAGAATTTCCCGTGAAAGTGCTAACCCAAGCCCGGTGTTCTTTCCAAATCCCCGGTCGAAGATCCGATCTTTTTCCTCAGCAACGACACCGTCGCCATCGTCTTCGCACACTACGACATGATCACCCTCGCGTTCCTCAACAGAGAACCGGATGGTTGTGATCTTTCCCCCGTATCGCACCGCATTGTCCATCAGGTTGTAAAATACCTTCACAATCAACGGGTCAGCAAACACTTCAGCACTGGCAGGCAGATCGTTCTGCACTACGATCTTTCCAAGCGGGGCTTCTTTTGTTGCGGTATCTACAATTGTGCGGATGTCCTGCCATGTGGGATCTGAGATTCCGATATCCTCATATTCACTGGTAAACCGGATCATGGAAGAGATGCTATTTGCAGCGCTAATGATCTTTTTATAATAATCATTGATCACAGGGTCGGGCTGCTGATTTTCCATTAATGTGAGATACCCAAGGATCACCGTGAGCTGGTTGTTGATGTCGTGTCTTGTGATGCTGGAGAGGAGCATGAGTTTTTTATTTGCCTGCTGGAATGCAGTTGAGATCTTTGCGAGTTCTGCTGCACGTGCAGTTAGCTCGTCTTCGAGGGCCTTTCGCCGGGTGATATCAATAAGGAGGAGGAGTGTAGCAGGGTTATTGTCGTACAGAACCTGCGTGCCTTTGACAAACACCAGTTTCCGGATCCCGCCCTTTACCATAAGTTCGACCTCATAGATGGGAATTCCACCCATTTCATTGCGCTCTGCCATTTTGGCAGCCATACTCTCACGGAATTCTTCTGCTACATAGGAGAGTACGGATGTACCTGTCACCGTATTTGCATCATACCCCAGTGCTTTTACCGCAGCCGGATTTATGTAGAGAATCTTTCCGTCCCTACCATACACAAGAATATAATCCGGCAGGTTTTCCACACGATCCCTGTTAAACGGCTCACGACGGGAGTGGGGGGCATATATCCGTTTTTTCCCGGTGATGTCATGAACCGTTCCGATAAATCCTTTTAAAGAACCGTCCCTGTTTTTCTGGGGCACGATAGTGATGAGTCCAAAAAGAATACTCCCATCTTTTTTCTTAAACTGCAGGGGTCGCTCTTTTACAAACCCGTCCCGTTCAACGAGTTTTAAAAATTCTGCCCGCTGGTCCGGGTGAGCATAGAAGGCAGTAACGGGTAAGTTAAATATTTCTTTTCGGCTCCCATAGCCAAAAGTCTCAACCAATGCATCATTGCAGTCAACCCACTGACCGTCAGCAGTTGTGATAAATACACTGTCCAGTGTTGTTTTGAAAAACTGGCGGTAGCGCTCCTCGCTCTCCCTTAACATCAGTTCCTGCCGGGTCAGTTCATTTAGATGGGCCCGGAGTTCCTCTTCAGTGGCAGCGATCTGCTCATACGAAGCGCTGAGTTCTTCGTTTTTCTTTAAGATTTGTTCTTCTGCCAGCCCGGAAATTATCACATGCGAAAGGGTGTTTGCCAGATCAACAAGGAGTTTTTCTTCTCGTGGGAGAATTTCCCGTTTCTTAAAAAGTGCCAGAACCCCAACCGGTTTATTATCCACAGACAGGAGCCGGAAACCTGCAAACGAGACAAGGCCAAGGGATTGTGCCCAGTTATGGTCGTGCACCCGTGGATCGTGGACAACATCGTTTGTAATAAAAAATGGATCTTCTCCCGATGCTACGCGACCGATCTTGTAGCATCCGAACGGAACCCGCTGATGACCCCCGTCGATATGGGTGTACCGCCCGGAGCTCACCATGAGATGGAGACAGTGTGTGCGGTTACAACACACCTCAGTTCCAGCGGTTACTGATGCGTGCCTGCACCCCCTTTCACAGAGATCAGCCTCTTTGATCAACCAGATCCGGGCAAAATCCGCCTCAAAGATCGTAACACAACTCTCACTGACAAGTTCCAGTTGTTCTTTGAGGCTGCGGGTTCCCAGTAACTTCACTTTTAATGTACTCAGCAGTGCAGTCTGGGTCTCATTTTGTTTCCGATCGGTGATGTCCCTTATGATTGCCTGCAGGTAATACGCGTCCTTAACCATAAAACGGTTCAGGCTCACTTCGGCAATGAACGGGGTGCCGTCAGGATGGTTATGGGTCCATTCAAAGAAGCGGTTCTCACCTAACATTGCTGCATTAATTTTCCTTTTCATTTTTTCTGCAGTAAGTTCTCCGTCCGGTTGGCGTTCTGGAGAAAATTCCGCAGGGGAATCCCCGATAATCTGTTCGCGGGTGCGCCGGTAAATTTCTTCGGTTCGTCTGTTGCAATCCAGAATAACATTACGATCCATGATAATGATCGCATCGCCCGCACTCTCAAAGAGCGTCTTGAATCTCTCTTCGCTCTCCCGGAGTTCTGTTTCCTGCCGGGTCAGTTCATTTACATTGGCCCGGAGTTCCTCTTCAGTTGCCGCAATCTGCTCATACGAAGCGTGGAGTTCTTCGTTTTTCTTTATCAGTTCTTCTTCTGAACGTTTCCGATCGGTTATATCGATGTGCGTTCCCACCGTGATGCTGATAGGTTTTCCGCTGGTATCCAGAACCACCTTTCCACGCGACCAGATCCAGACCCAGTGCCCGTCCTTGTGCAGCATCCGGAAATTCTGCTCATACATTCCTTGAGGGTTACTTAGGTAAGTCTCAAAATTCCGGCTCGCCCGCTCACGATCTTCCGGGTGTAGGAGATTAATCCAGACCTGTTCGATATTCCTTGCACCGGAAAGATCAAAATCATTGATGTTTCGCCCCAGCATGGAGAAATATTCGGGACTGCACCACAAAAATCCGGAATCCCTATGATTTTCCCATGCGCCGGTGTTCGACGCTGCAATGAGCGCTTTATACCGTAATGATGCTTCAGTAAGTTTTTCTGATGCCTGCTTTTGTTCCGTGATATCCCGTATGGATTCAATGGCGCCGGTAATAATTCCTTTGCTGTTATAGAGACGGGATGCTTTGCCCATAAGGACAGAATATCTTCCCATAGGGTGGGGAAGGGAAGTTTCTGCTATGAGGAGATCTCCTTCTTTTTTAATGTTTGAATATTTGCCACGGGTTAGTTCTTCATCGGGAATGGATACGAGATCAATCAGGATCGGTCTGCGCTCCCCATAAAATGGGATGGAGTATTCGTAGTTGCCCTTACCAAGCATATCCCGTGCAGGAACACCGGTCATCTCCTCAATTGCTTTGTTCCATGCAATCACGCATCCGGAAGTATCTATTGCAAAAGTGGCATCAGGAAGGAAATTGGTGATATCAGTGAGCTTCTGCTCAGATTCCTTTAATGCATCATCAGCCTGTTTCCGTCCCACTGCTGTTTTTATTTTATGAGTGAGTTCGACGAACTGGCTCTTGGGCTCGCCCCCTTTCTGGATATAGAAATCCGCGCCATTGTTGAGCGCCTCGATGACGACTTCTTCCCTGCCCCTTCCGGTAAAGATGATGAACGGTGTTGTATTCCCCGATGCCTTGAGCTGCTTTAAGAACGAGATCCCGTCCATCTCCGGCATCTGATAGTCAGAGATGATTGCATCATACCGCTCTGTCTTTAACTGCGAGAGTGCCTCCACAGCAGATGTGAGCGTATCGACTGCAAACGTTCCTCCCCTCTCAAGGAAAAGTTTGCCAATATCAAGAAGGCCGGGTTCGTCATCAACATAGAGGACCCGGAGTTTATCAGCCATTATGTATTATTTTCTTTGAAACGCCACATACCTTTCGGCACCACAATCTCAAACCGGGCTCCCATCCCTGGCTCACCCGTCTCTTCTATTGAAATGCCGGTGATCTCAAGAATCTCCTTAGTAAGAGCTAACCCAAGTCCTGTGTTCTTCCCAAAGCCCCGCTCGAAGATCTTTTCCTTTTCCTCAGCAACGACACCGTCGCCATCGTCTTCGCACACTACGACATGATCACCCTCGCGTTCCTCAACAGAGAACCGGATGGTTGTGATCTTTCCCCCGTATCGCACCGCATTGTCCATCAGGTTGTAACAGACCTTGACAACCAGCGGGTCGGCGAATATCTCCGCACCCGCAGGAAGATCATTCTTCACCATGACCTGTCCGAGCGGGGCTTGTTTTGTTGCAGTGTCAACGAGAGTGCGGCAGTCCTGCCATGTAGGAACCTTGACGCCAATGCTCTCGTATTCCTTTGTGAACTGGATCATGGACGAGATGCGTTGTGCAGCGGTTCCTATCTTCTGGAAATATTCGGCGCATGAGGGATCTGGTTGTCTCTTTTTAAGAATGCCGAGGTATCCCTGCAGCACCGTCATCTGGTTGTTGATGTCATGCCGGGTGATGCTGGAGAGGAGTATAAGTTTTTTACTGGCGAGAGCGAGTGCATCTTCCGAACGAATTAACATCAGAGCACCCCCGATCTGCGCTGCCAGCGTTTCTAGCAGATTGCGGGCATGGATCGGGATATCATCATAGGTATGAGATGCCATGTTCATGATCGCGATGAGATTGCCATCATGCATCACGGGAATAGAAGCGAGGGAAGTTACCCCCTCATGGTTACGGATCTCATCTGTGCCCGGCGGCCGGATATCAGCATATCGCCCATAAAATGGCGAACCATACTTTGCCCTCTGCACCTGTGGAGAACCAGCATCAAAATGAGACGTGTGCTCGACCATCTCGGGTGTAAGACCGCGATGAACTACTATATCCATCGCGCCGGTAACCGGGTCAACTACATACACACCTCCAGAGTCCAGTCCATCAACTTGTAAGGCAGCGTTAAGAATAAGTTCAAGAGCTTCTTTTAGGGTTTGACAGGTATTAAGGCCAAGAGCAAGTGTATGCTGGATGCGGAGTTCGTCATTAGTTCGCTTACGCTCAGTGATGTCTTGCACCGTGCCATACAGCCCGATAACCTTTCCATTTTCGTCACGGTTCACGCCACCGAATGCATTTGTCCATCGTATGCTGCCATCCGGACGGACCATTTCCAGTTCGAGGTTGTACGGTTCGCCAGTTGTAAGTGCATTTGTAACCTCAGCACTTAGACGTTCCCAACTGGTAGGCGTATAAACCCGTGGAAGCTCTGCATAGGTTGGTGCAGGAAGTGAGGTATCCCACCCGGCTATCATGCATAGTTCCTCGGACCAGGTTACGGTATCGGTTTCACTAACCCAGTCCCAGGTTCCGATGTGAGCAAGGCGATGGACATTTTTCAGGCTCAAAAGAGCAGATTCCCGTTCAAGTTCTGCCTGCTTGCGCTCGGTGACGTCATCATAGACTGCGACAATTTCACCGCTCTGCAACCTGAACACGCGGTTCTTGTACCAGCGGGAATACTTCTCATCTATGTAGATTTTCTGGGGGAAATGTGCAGGAACACCGGTCTTCCAGACCTGCTGAAACACCGGAATTAATCCATAGTTATCGATTGCCGGACGCAGGTCAAAAAGACTTTTTCCAACCACTTCTTCTTTCTTTTTCCCCTCGATCGCCAGCGCCATTTTGTTGAAATCCTTAATAATGTAATCTTTGCCGGATGCTCCATTATTCCTGACCTCGTAAATGGCAACCCCGCTGGTAACTGTATCAAAGATTCCCCTGAACCGGTCCTCGCTCTCCAGAAGTACTCTTTCGTTCCTGCCAAGGTCGTCAATATTCTGCCGGAGTTCCTCTTCAGATGCGGTCAGCTCTTCATAGGCTGTCTGGAGTTCTTCGGCATTTTTA
>JANYBK010000033.1 GCA_025360805.1 Methanomicrobiales archaeon | reverse complement strand
TCGTCAAGTGTTGGAACTTGTTGATTCAACTGTCCACTGCCGTTTGTTGAATGTCAATGAGGAAATTATTCGTATTAATGGCATGTTTGGAGCGGGCTTTGAAAAATATTATTCCTGAAAAAATAACTGCCGAATGTCGGTGATAATGCAGTAAGTGATTTTTTTCAGGTTTCAAAGGGAATTGACAGGTATCCGGTGCAATACAAGGTTCTTACTCCGGATAAAAAAGAAAAATGGATTGAATGCATTGGCAAAAAAATTTCATATAAAGATGCACCTGCCATGCTCCTTTCATTCAGGGATACAACGGAAAGGAAGAAAGAAGAGCTTGCTGTGCAGGAGAATGAGAAAAAATTCCGGACCATTTTCGAAAATAGTCTCTATCCCATTTCAATCAACAGTATCCCTGATGGCAAATTCGTAGCTGTCAATGCAGCGTTTCTGGATAACAGCGGTTACACGGGGTCAGAGGTTTTAGGAAAGAATCCTGTAGACCTCGGATTGCTCTCCCTTCTGGACTTTGGAAAGCTTACCTCGCACTTATTGTTGTCAGGCAAAATTGAGAATGTGCCTATGACAATGACAGGAAAAGGGGGCATCAGGGTTCAGGTTCTGTTTTCTACCATCCCCATAAAAATTAATGACCGACCCGCTATCCTGACAATGGCAGTCAATGTTACCAAGTTAAAAGTTATAGAAGAAGAACTGCATAAATCAAACGAGCAACTTAAGACCGCATTTAAAGAACTTGCAGCCACTGAAGCAAAACTGCGGCAGAATTATGACGATATCAGTAAAAAAGAAAAGGAACTCCGTTCCAGTGAAGAACGATACCGTGCCCTGTATAACAATAACCCCATTATGCTCTTTACGCTTGACCCCAAGGGGAAGGTCATCTCGGTTAACCATTCCGGAGCAAGCCAGCTGGGATATTCAGACGGAGAACTGGAAGGACAGCCGGTACTGAACGTATTTTACTCTGATGATCGCCGTGCAGTGACCGAACAGTTGCAGATCTGCCTTAAATCTCCCGGTGAGGGGGTCCACTGGCAGTTCCGTAAAGTCAGAAAAGACGGGAGAATGATATGGGTTGACGAACATGCCCGGGCAATAGTAAGTTCTGAAGGGGAGCTCAGTGTCCTTGTCGTCTGCCAGGATATAACTGACCGTAAAACAATTGATGATGAACTCAGGCTTCTCAAGGTCTCTGTTGACCGTGCAGCTGATGAAGTCTTCTGGCTTGATTTTGAGGGAAATATATTGTACGTGAACGATTCGGCATGCCGGATTACCGGTTACTCACAGGAAGAATTCCTTGCCATGAAGATCTTTAAGCTGGACCCGGATTTCACCCGCGGGATCTGGGATAAGTCCATTGCCGATCTCAGGGAGAGAAAGACCCAATTATTCACGACACGGCACCAGCGCAAAGATGGCGTTCTGATCGATGTCGAGATAATGTCTGTCTATGTCAGCAAGGATGACAAGGAGTACAGCTTTGCATTTGTACGTGACATTTCCTGGCGAAAAGAGACTGATAGGGCACTGATTGAAAGCGACAAGCGTTCACGGCTTTTCCTCCAGAGTGCCAACGATGCAATCCTCATCCATGAAATTTCAGAAAAAGGCCAGGGCCGGTTCATTGAAGTAAATGACCAGGCTTGCCAGATGCTGGGGTATTCGCGGGAAGAACTACTGAACATGAGCATCCCGGATATCGATGTCCCCGAGCAGAATAGTCACATTCCCGAAATCCTCAAAAAACTTCTCTCTACCGGGAAAGTTGTTTTCCAGACATGGTTTATGACAAAAGACGGGCGCAGGATCCCAATCGAAGACAGTAACCGTCTCATCAATCTGGATGGCAGACGTGCTGTGCTGTGTATTGCCCGTGACCTTTCCGAACAGAAACGGACTGAGCAGGTATTACAGGCTGCAAACCACAAGCTCAACCTCTTAAACAGCATCACCCGTCATGATATTCTCAACAGTATAGCTGTTCTTTCAGGGTACCTTAACCTCGCAAAGGAGATGAAATTGGATCCGACGATGGCACAGTATATTGAAAAAATGGATACTGTAACCAATTCAATCAGCCAGCATATTGAGTTTACGAGAGTATACCAGGATCTTGGAACAACCGCACCACAGTGGCAGGACCTCATTGCTGTTCTCCCACGCTCTCGTGTCCCTAAAAATGTGACATTTTACACGGATCTGCCCGGTGTTAAAGTGTATGCAGACCCGATCTTAAAAACAGTCTTTTCAAATCTCCTTGATAATACTCTGCGGCATGGTGAACATACAAAAACAATTAAAGTGTCCACTTATGAAACAACCAACGGATTGGTCATCGTATGGGAAGACGATGGGATCGGTATTCCGTTAAAGGAAAAGGAGAAGATATTCAGGAAGGGATATGGAAAGAATACCGGTCTTGGTCTGTTCCTGACTAAGGAGATCCTCTCTATCACCGGGATCACCATCAGCGAAACCGGTGAGCCGGGCAAGGGAGCACGGTTTGAGATGACCGTGCCCAAAGGGGCGTACCGGTTCGCTGGTGCCGGGCAAGAATAAACGAAAACGAAAACGTTTTTTTATTATTATGAAGGCAGATTCTGATAACCCACTTAAGGAGCGGGTGTTTTTCTGCAAATTTACTGTCAGCCTGCTTTAATATCCATTAAAAAAACCACCGGAACAAAGGGGTTCTGCCTGGAAAAGAGAAACGTTTTTTTTTTACTGAATTATTTTTTGTTTCGTTCCGAGATATCACGCACTGTGCTCATTACAGCAGACATGCCGAAGTACTCAGTAATCCTGCTGCTGATCTCAACCGGAATTATAATCCCATCCTTTCTCTTCTGTTCCCTCTCAAACAGCATGTGCCCTCTTGACTGGAACCATATTACCTTCTCATCTGTCAGCAGGGTTTCAGGGTGCACGTCGAGATCATGCATACGCATATTCATAAATTCCTTGTGTGAAAAACCCAAAAGGCGTGAGGCTATCGTATTGGTCTCAAAGATCTGCCCACCGATATCGTGAAGGAAGATCGCATCGCTCGCGCCATCAAAGAGCGTATGGTAACGGAGTTCAGACTCAATGAGTTCATCCTTGATCCGTTTACGTTCAGTGATATCCATCACCGAACAGATGGCCAGTCCATCTTTGGTCATGGATGCAGTGGCAAGCACCCAGATTACCGTCCGATCTTTTCTGCGCAGCTCAATTTCCATATCGGCAATTTTTTCTTCCTGCCGTAATTTTTTCGTGAACTTTGCTTCCTGCTCAGGATCAAACCAGAGGGAAGAGAACCACTGATTTTTAAGTTCGTCAAGAGAATAACCAAGGATTTCTGCCGAGTGCTGGTTGATCTCGTGAATCTTCTGGGACTCGAAATCAAATGTAAACATCCCCGTCTGCGAATTTTCGAAAATTTCGCGGTATTTTCTCTCCTGCATAAGCTGCCCCGCATATGCCGATATGACAATACCTGCAGATACAAAAATATAGAAAAACGCACTACTTGCTGCGTAAAGCCGGATATCTACAGGGCCATAGAGGTACACAAGCCCTAAAAAAATCCAACCGATGATGATAGTGAAGTACACAGAATACCGGGGGAATAAATACGCCAGAAGGATGATGGGTAAGATGTAAAAATACGGAAATATATCATAATAACCGCTTTTTAACGAAAAGATCGATACCAGGATGATCACTATCGTGATGAGAAAGGTTATGGAGAGCCACAGGGTTTTTTGAGTGGATATTGTCTTCATGTGAACTTCATCTCAGTTAGGCTGATACAAGGTTGAACTTTGCTCGATAAATGTAATATATGTTGTTATCAGGAACGGCACTTTTGTGAAAATTGAATCGTTTTCATCGTGAATAATCCGGTACGATTCTTAATTTGGTTAATAAATACTTGGATATCAGGAATATTAATAGAATTCAGTACCATTGATAGTTACGAAAATGGATGACAAGATGCAGCATGTGCGGATTCAGGGTTTGATAAAAACTGTAATGTACCTGCTGCTCGGTATCGTGGTAATTCCAGTGGCCATAGGATCATTTTTCGATATTTCCTTATGGCACATGCTTGGGCTTGTCGGATCGGTTCTCATTCTCCAGCCTATGGCAGTCGTTGTCGGTGTTGGACTTGGCATACCCCCGGTACCGATCATGCTCATCATGATCTCCTTTGGGATCTCCATCATCTATGGACTGTTTGCCATCTGCGATACATTTGCAGAACGATCAGAATGGCTCCGCAAACACCTCAACTCTGTTCAGACAATAGCAGGGAAATCCTCATTTTTCCAACGATACGGGATCTTTACACTTATGCCGTTCATCTGGATACCCGGTATAGGACTTTACGGGTGTGTTCTTCTTGCCTGGCTGTTCAATTGGCGAGGGGTAAAAGGTATTGGTGTGATCATGACAGGCTGGATCATTTCTACGCTGCTTGTGTTAGTGGCTTCGATCGGGGTTATGAGTCAAATCCAGTAGGATGAAGGGGTATAAAACGCAGTGTCGTTACATCCTGATATAGGGTATATCAAAAACCCATACCGTAATTGGATAAAATCCGTCAGAGGTATGGTTTCACAGTAAAATACCACAACCTGTTATTCCTTAGCCCTGAACACTAGCCATTCCTTCTCTCCCGCTCTTTTAAAACGGATAAGTACATATTTCCCTGAAAATGCCTGTCCATGCAGGAGCACTTCGATCCGGTCATCTCTCCAGACCAAAAGTTCATAGGTTCCGCTATCCTTAATCGTCACCTCGCCGGCTCCATACTGCCCCTCTGGTATGGTGCCCTGAAAACCAATATAATCAACCGGGTGATCTTCTACCATGATTGCGAGCCTTCGTTCACCGGATTTCTCTGAAAGCCCCTTTGGCACCACCCAGCTCTTCAGCACGCTGTCCCGCTCAAGCCGAAAATCGAAATGGTGATGGCTGGCGAAATGCTCGTGAAGGACAAAACGCAGCTGCTGATCGAGAGTCATGGAGGGCTTCTCGCTTTGCATTGCCGGATCAGATTTTTGAGATCGCGTGCGGCAGCAGTAATATCCGCAGCACCAACAACAGCAGAGATTACGGCAATACCATTTGCTCCTGCTGCAATCACTTCACCGACATTCCCGTGGTGTATCCCTCCAATGGCAATCACCGGTACAGACACATTACGCCGTATTTCCCACAACATTTTAAGCCCGTGCCCCGGCCCGGCATCCGGTTTGGATACCGTAGAAAAGGTCGGGCTGAGCGCAACATAATCCGCCCCTTCCCGTTCGGCCCGGACAGCCTCATCAACAGTACTAACGGAAACTCCGATGATAAACCCGGGTGGAGCGATCTGCCGGGCAACATCGGTACACATATCTCCCTGTCCGAGATGAACACCATCCGCGCCGCAGGCAAGTGCCACATCAAGCCGATCATTTATGATTAAGAGGGTTGAACCCCTGCTGGTAATTGCGCGAAGGATTCGCCCAATCCGGATCAGCTCTCTAGTGCTGCAGAATTTATCCCGGAGCTGAATGGCATCCGCTCCACCGGCAATCGCCCGCTCTGCGATCTCTGCATGGGTTCTTCCGAGCCCCACATTCTCATCAGTGATTACATACAGGTCATAGTTCATAGAGAGTTTCAGACGGATCGAATCTTTGCAGCGGAGTTCAGATCATCTGGCTTTAGTCCGGCAAGTTCATCGAAGAGGGCGACCTTGAAAGAGTATGGCCCCCTGGCCACTGCTGCTGCCCTTTCTCCTGCGATACCAAACGCGGCAAGGGCTGCTGCCGCTGCCATAACCGTATCACCTGATTCTGCAGCAAATGCGCCCGTCACCGATGCCGCCATACATCCTGTACCCGAAATACCGCCCATCATTTTATGACCGTTCTCAACGAGCAGGGCGCGTCTGCCATCGGTCACGATATCAGTTGCACCGCTGACAACCACCGTGAGACCGGCACGGATTGCAAATGCCTTTGCAATTTCTACGGGATCTCCGGTAAGTCCTGCAGAATCCACGCCCCGCACCTTCCCGTCCGCTCCGGCAAGTACACCGATCTCCCCGACATTTCCCTTGAGAATAGTGATCTCCAGTTCTTCAAGCAGGCGCCGGGCGGTATCCGTCCGGAAACGGGTGGCCCCTGCCCCCACAGGATCGAGGATGATGGGAATCTCTAACTCGTTTGCCTTCCTGCCAGCTGCGATCATGGACTCGATCTGTACATGGTTGAGTGTCCCTATGTTGAGCACAAGCGCCCCGACAATTCCTGTCATCTCTGCAACTTCTTCGATTGCATCAGCCATGATCGGTGCACCGCCGGCACAGATCGTGATATTGGCGCAGTCGTTGACTGTGACATAGTTTGTGATATGGTGGACGAGCGGGTGGTTCTTCCGCACGCGGGCAAACAGTTCGGATAGTTGAGCAGGTGTCATAAATGATCTCCAGATATTTGGTGCAGTATTCCAGATAACCGTGTTACACAAATATTTGCAGCGGGACTATTAAACCGTGACAGCAGGGGTGCTAAAACGGTAAAAAAAGTGATATGGTTATCGCGTGAGTTCCTCTAACGTAGCGATGAGCATATCGATATCTTCTGCGGTATTATACAGCGCAAGACTTGCCCGAACAGTCCCGTCAGGAAGACCCAACGATTCCATCAGCGGCTGACAGCAGTGATGACCGGAACGCACCAGGATATCTGCCGATTCATCAAGCTGTTGGGCAACCTCATGCGGGTGGAACCCGTTAACCGTGAATGAGACAACACCGATACGGGATTCAGGACGCGGTGGGGCATAGATCTGTATCTTCCTGTTCTGGGAAAGTCCTTTAATCAGCCGCGTAGTAAGAGCCTCTTCATGGCGCTGGATCTTTTCCATACCAATCTTTTCAAGGTACTCAGCCGCCACACCCAGCCCGATGCCCCCGGCAATGTTAGGGGTGCCGGCCTCGTATTTCTGGTATCCTTCAGCTGTTGTATAACCATTACCAGAAACCGTCTCGACCATTCCCCCGCCGAGAATGAAAGGTTCAAGATCCGGCTCTTTCATCCATAGGACTCCAGTGCCAGTCGGACCGCACATTTTGTGGCCGGAGAACGCGAAATAATCACAGCCAAGCGATGAAACATCAACCGGCATGTGCGGGACCGTCTGCGCACCATCCACGAGCAGGAGTGAACCATGAGAATGACAGACTTTGGCAATTTTCTCAATGGGAGTGACTACACCCAGCACATTGGAGGCATGGGTAACGGCAACGAGTCGCGTGCGAGGAGTGAATACCGCTTCAAGTGCTGCAAGATCAGGCAAGTAGTCCGGTCCAATACCGATCAGATCCACTTCCACTCCGAAAGATTTCAGCGCACGCCATGGGAGCAGATTTGAGTGATGCTCAAGGATGGTTGTGACCACACGATCCCCGGGTTTCCACACCAGACCCCGGGCAACCATGTTGATCGATTCGGTGGTATTTTTGGTAAACACACAAGTGCCGTTCTTTCCACCGATGAACTCAGATACCTTTTCGTGAGCATGCCAGTAGCGCTGGCTGGCAACTTGGGTGAGGCGATGCACACCCCTGCCGACATTTGCCCGGTAGTTGTGCTCGAATTCGACCATCGCTTCGATCACTGGTTCGGGTGAAAAACTCGTGGCTGCGTTATCGAGGTATATGAGATCTCCGAGAATGGGAAAGTCCCTGCGGATCTCAGCTACGTTAAATCCATCACTCATTTTTATGTCGATTACCGGTTCCATGGTTTTTTCTTCCATACCTTCTGTTTTTGGCTTATCTTCTCTTCCGGGTTTCTTCTCAACAGTTGCCTGCGGGGGTGCCCGGGCGGGTCCGGTCAGTAGTGTGTGTTCCTCATTAAAGGCTACACCTTTTAGTTTACAGAGTTCCCGCATTTTGGGGGGCAGTGCCCGCCATCTCCAGAGTCCCCAAAGGTAAAATGCTTCAGGTAAGCCTTTCTTTGCCGCCCATCGTTTCAGGAACTCATCCCAGCGCTGTGCATACTCCGGCTGGAGAACTCGTAGTTCTTCATACTCGCTCTCGAGCATCGCGGGGCAGAGATAACACCCGATGCGTTCGAGGCCCTTGTCATACAGCGGGTTTGTCGCTACCTTCTGCCACCAGAGGTAGAGGAAGACTTCGAGCGCCCTCCAGTGGCGGATGGGTGATATGTTGAGCTGGAGCGGGTTTGCAGGGTTCTGGCTTGTCTCGTCAAGACCTGCACGGTTCCACGACTCATACCAGCGGTTACCCTGCACCGTGACACATGCGCCGACATCCGCGAGATAGAGTTTGAGCGGGTGTAGTTTCTGGAGTTTGCAGCACCAGCGGTTGTCTTTGCCCGGAGGTCCTGCTTTTTCTGCTGCCTGCCAGAAGTCACCGGCTTTTCTTATGACCTCAACACCCTGTGATTCGACAAACGCAATCGTCTCTGGGAATTCGAGGCCGGTATCAATAAAAAACGCTCTGGTCACGCCAGCTTTCCTTGCGATATGGAGAACGGCGGTGCTGTCCTTTCCTCCGGAGAATGAGACATTTGCTGTCGGACGATCACTGATATGTTGCTTGATTGCCCGGATCGCGTGGCGTTCAAGGTTTTTTAAGTGAAAGCGGTTCTTTTCTATCGCCACATCCCAGCCGGGATTTTTCGGGGTGCGTGGCATAACGCTGATGAGCTCTTTGACCTTGATGGATCCTTCTTTTACCATACCGGTGCCGAAACGATTTTTGTATTTTACAATGACAGTCCCGTCAGGTACTGGAATTTTTAGCGCGATCCGTTTGCCACCAACTCGTCCCTGCTCCTGCCGGACATTCGTGTGCGTATCGAGATCAACGATTCCCTGTGTAACATGAGGGAGGATGAACTGGAGTGCTTCGGGCGACAGGTCGAGGCTGAATTTCCGTGATACTGGATCGAAGGTGAGCCACCCGAACCGTTCGCCATTCATAATGATTAAATCAGCCCGGTCAACCCCACCGGTCTTATTAAAGAGAAGAATTTTTGCGAGCGGGACATTGCCAAACCGCTCCTGCACGAGTTTTTTAATGAGAGCCACATCTGCTGCAAGAGCCGGGCGGACATCATACGGCTGGAGCAGTTCGATCTTTTTACCTTCACCTCCGCACGCACAGCTCTTTGCCACAAGCGGCACATTGCACTGCTCACACCAGAAGAGGACCTTTTTCACCGGCGGCTCGTGCATCATACACACTAAATTGAACGGGAGGGAAGATAAGAGAAGCGATTGGGGAGAGATATGATTTTTTTATTCCCTATACCTTAAGTGCTGCCAGATCCCACGTATTTTTGAGTGAATGCGATTGAGCAATCCCGCTGAACGGTCCGGATTGGAAGCAGATGCAATGCGGCATCCCAAAAACAAGAGAGATCCTTCTTCTGACGACAGCATCATCAGAATTGAGCATCTCTCAAAAATCTTTCAGGACAAAAAGCGGACAGTAATTGCAGTAGATGATGTCACGTTCGATGTGAAACGCGGGGAGATCTTTGGTCTGCTCGGTCCCAACGGCGCGGGTAAAAGCACCCTGATCCGGATCCTCACCACCCTGCTCAGACCCTCATCGGGTACGGCCTTTGTCGGACCGTACGAGATCACAAAAGACCCTGAACAGATACGGAGAATCATTGGTGTCTGTCCCCAGAACAGCACGCTCGATACGGAACTCACCGCGTATGACAATTTAGAGTTCTACGGCAAGTTAGAGGATGTCGATGACCGCATCCTGCCCGACCGGATCTGGGAACTCTTACAAATGGTCGGGCTTACTGACCGGGCCTACATGAAAGTGCAAACCTTTTCGGGCGGGATGAAACGGAAGCTCGAGATTGTGCGGGCGTTCATCCACAGACCCCTGATCCTGTTTCTGGACGAACCAACCATTGGTCTGGATCCTGAATCCCGACGTGAGGTCTGGCAGCAGATCGAGACACTGAACGCTGAGAATACCACAATTATCTTAACTACGCATTACATGGACGAGGCAGAGAAACTCTGCGGCAGGATTGCGTTTGTGAATCAGGGCAGGCTCATATCGTTGGACACTATGGATAACCTGCGCCTTTTGCTTCCTGAAGGGGATCTTATCGAGATCGGGTTTGACCAGATGGATGAGCGTGTCATGTCTGAAATACGTGCATTTGATCTCGTCATATCTGCTGAAGTAAAAGATCAGCGGCTCTTCATTTCAGCCAGAAGAGGCAGCACTGTGTTACCGGCAATTCTTGCAGTCTTCGAGCGCTATTCTGTGCCACTGATCACAATTGCGATCCGGTCGCCATCGCTTGAAGACGTCTTCATCCATCTGACCGGCAAAAATCTGAGCGATGGCCTGCCCGGCGGAGATGCGGATCATAAAGGTAAAGGACGGGGGTATGGCCGGTGATCAAAGGTGCAATTGCGATCTTCAAGCGGGATTTTAAGAAGTTTCTCGGCAACCCGTTCGTGATCATCTTCACCCTGTTAATGCCGATCATGTATCTCGTGATCTTTGGCAATGCAATGGGAGGATCAATCAGCCATGTGTCGCTCGCTGTCGTGCAGGAGGAGCCCTATGTCACCGGGACACCCATGTTCGATGTGGTTGTTGCCGATCTGAAGCATATGGCCCAAAGGGACAGTCCCCCCACGTTCGATATCATAGTATACACCGATGAACTGAAAGCCAAACGGGCATTGCAGAACGGGGCGGTGAGCGGGGTTCTGATCTTTCCATCACCGCACTTTTCCGATCGCCCGATGCGACTCTATGTGGACAGTTCCGATTCTGTGACACCATCTGTAATAATATCCGGTGTGAATGCTGCGATCGTACAATCAGGGTTCCGCAGTCAGGTTGAGATATACAAAATCTACGGGGATATAAAATACCTCCAGTTCTTTGGAGTCGGCGTCATTGTTATGGCTATCTTCATGACCACGATGATGGGCGGAGGCATCGCGCTTATCAAGGATCGTGAGATGGGTATTATCGAAGGTTATTTCGTGACGCCTGTCAAGCGTTCGAGCATCATCATGGGTATGATCGCAAGCGGCACGGTGCGGGCGTTTCTCTCAGGGTTTGTCATCTTTGTAGTCGATCTCCTGATCACCGGTATCGTACTCCAGACCACAGAGAATTTTTTCATGGTCCTGCTTGTGTTGTTCATCACAAGCATCGGGATCACCAGTTTCATGGTCTCGATGGCGTCCCGGTTCTCCAACCAGCAGGAGTACGCCTCGATGTCGGCATTTTTCAACCTCATCCTGTTCATGACCAGCGGGGCATTTTACCCGGTCATTGGCATGCCGGACTGGTTGCGCTGGATAACCATCATCAATCCGGAGTATTATGCAGTGCATGCACTCAGGAGCATTATTCTCCGGGGGCAGGGGCTCGATGTCATTGGCTTGGATCTTATTGCCTTGTCTATCTTCTCGGTTGCAGCAATGATACTGGGTATTGCCACATACCGGCGCACGCTTGAATGAGAGGCATGATTTCAGGGAATTTTTCGTGGCAGGTCTTCATACGGCCTTTAACAATCTCCCATAATTTTACAGGATTCACTTGAGGTAATTACACTGTTGAATAGCAGTGAGTATAATGAAGATCTTTTGGATCGAAATTCTGGAGACAGTTTATGGAGACAGTTGTTTTTTGTCCGTGATGCGGTACTCCCCTTTTGGCACAGTAATCTCGAACCGGGCGCCTTTACCGGGTGTACCGGTCTCTGTAATGGAAAGCCCGGTAATTGCGAGAACTTCCCGGGTAAAAAAAAGGCCAAGACCGGTTTGTTTCCCAAACCCACGTTCGAAGAGGTGAAGCCGGGCATTTGCATCAAGACCTACGCCATTATCGGTATAAGTGATGACAAGTCCGCTCTCATTTTCTTTATAGGAGATTGTTATTTCCGTTACGTTTTCTCCATAACGGAGGGTGTTATCCATTAAGTTATAGAACCCTTTAATGAGCAGTGGATCAGCATAGATTTCCAGGTTGTCTGATACCACATTCAGACGGATACCAGAGAGATCAAGTCCGGCAGCGGCATTCATTGCCGTTGTGCCAAGAGCCTGCCATACCGGTGCGTTCACTCCCATATTCTCATATTCCCTGGTGAACAGGATCTGCTGCTGGATCATCTCAATTATCATCTGTTCTTTTTTTATTATCTGCTGGAATTTTGGATCCGTTACACCATCTGCAGATAACTCCACGTAACCGCTCAGCGCAGTCAGCTGGTTCACTACATCGTGGCGCGTAAGACCGGATAGCAGGTTGAGTTTCCGGTTTGCAATCTGGATCGCTTGTTTGGATTTCCTGATCGTTTCCCGCTGCATTTCAAGCTCCCGGTTCCGTGCCAACAGCGATTCCTCGGTTGATTTCAGCTCTTCAAACGCAGCTGCCATCTGTTCGTATGCCGCGTTTAACTCAAGGTTCTTTTGCTCGAGTTCCTGACGGGCAATCTTCCGTGCCGTGATATCGGTTAGCATGGCAAACGAGCCCCGGAACATACCTCCGGCGTCCAGAAGTGGTGTTGCCGAGACCAGGCACCAGAGAGGTGCCCCGTCTTTTTTGCAGAACTGCCGTTCATATACTGAACTCGCACCAGTGCGCCGGTGCCGGATCTTTTCCGCATGATCCGACATCTCCTCGGCATGCATAAAATCCACTATAGGTCTTCCGAGAATTTCATCTGAGGTATAACCGAGCATTTCAGCGAGCCGGGGGTTGACAAAGGTAGCTTTCAGTCCATCATCCATAGACCAGATGCCTTCGTTTGCCGTATCCACAATCCGCCGGTAGTGCTCTTCGCTTGTACGTAGTGCCTGTTCCCGTGACACCAGTTCCTCAAGATTGTTGCGCAGTTCTTCTTCCATTGCGGTTATCTGTTCATAGGCAGCCCGGAGTTCCTGCTCTTTTTGTCTGCGGTCGGAAATATCTTCAAACACGGTCGCAAAAATTCCTCTTTTGGGAGAATACACAGAGATCGCAAAATGTTTTTTCATCGGGGGATACCAGATCTCAAAGGTGCGAGGGATCATGGTGCTGGCAACTTCAGCATACAGGGTAAGCGCGCTCGACACATCCACGCCAAATACTTCCCGGCTGTTCTTACCTATTGCGGCATCGCGTGGGATGTTAAAGATCTTCTCAAACGCAGGATTCACCTGCAGGATCCGGTATTCCACAGCCATGCCGTTTCCGTCATACACCAGCTCGTTCACGGCATGTCCTTCAACCATGGCAGAGAAGAGCGCCCGGTAGTTAGCTTCACTTTCAGCCACTACCCGCTCCTGTATTACCAGTTCCTCAAGATTGGTGCGCAGCTCCTCTTCCATTGCTGCGATCTGTTCATAGGATGCACGCAGCTCGATCTCGCGGTTTTTTCTTGCTGTAATATCCCTTATGGATTCAATTGCCCCAACCACGTTGCCGTGGGAATCGATGAGCGGGGATGCAGTAATCCAGATGTGAGCGCCTCTTCCTGAATAGAGCACAGGTACAAAAATCTCCGAAATAAGATTGTTACCCACTTCTTCGATCGTGGTGTAATGAGAGGCTATTGTCTCATCCTGTGAAAGGATCAGATCGATCAATACCGGGCGTCGTACACCATAGAACGGGATTGAATATTCATAATCACCCTTGCCGATAATCGCATCGGAAGAAATCCCGGTCATCTCCTCCATAGCCCGGTTCCATGCGATCACCCTGCCATCAGTATTAATTGCAAACGTTGCATCGGGCAGGAAACTGATGATGTTTGTCATAAGCTGGGCAGATTCACGCAATGCGCATTCTACCTGTTTGCGCTCACTTGCATCCCGCACAATTGCAAGTACAAGATCCCGTCCACTGACATCCAGATGCGTTAGGCTGATCTCTACATCGAGCACCATCCCATCACGCCGGTGGTAGCGCCAGCTGCAAATCCCGGATTCTCCACTGAGTGCGTCATGCAACTGTCCGCAGCTTAGTTCTTCTGACTGACAATCATCAGCCTTAAAAGCGGGAGAATAATCACTGGTATGAGAACCGATCAACTGTTCACGGGTACAGCCAAATAATTCGAGTGCCTGTGCATTACAATCAACAAACACATCCCGCTCCATCATGAAGATTGCATCGCTCGCGTTCTCAAACAGGGTGCTGTACCGCTCTTCAGTTTCGCTGATACGTCGCTCTGACTGTTTCTGGGAAACAGCCAGCTTGATCTTGTGCTCAAGCTCGGCAAACTGAGGTGCCGGGCTGCCACCTTTCTGGAGATAGAAGTCGGCACCCAGATTAAGCGCTTCGATCACTACTTCCTCGCGTCCCCTCCCGGTAAAAAGGATGAACGGGAGATCCCCATGACTGGTCCGGATGTATTTGAGGAACTCGATGCCATTTGTCACGGGCATCTGGTAATCAGAAATGATAGCATCATAGTTGCATTCAGTCAGTCGCAGCCGTGCATCAGCAGCAGAATTTGAGGTTTCAACTGTGATCAACCCACTCTTTTCGAGATATGTTTTTCCAATATCAAGGAGAGCAGGTTCATCATCAACATAAAGAACAGAAATCAACGTATGCCACCTAAGTGCAGTATCCAATTATTAAACGAATTCAAAAGACAGGATTGGATTTTTTCTTATAAATTATTCGGTATAATCCCATAAAAAACCAACTGAAGAATGACGTAAACCTTTTTTCTTTAATCCAACTTTGTTAAAATCCTTCTGTTAAACCCCATTAAATGTGACTTAACACAATACGGGCGACATAAGCGAGTATTGTGAAAGGGTTTCAACAGACCAGAAATCATTTATTTTGAATGATTTGGATATTTTTCTGGATTTTTCCGGGTCAGAAAAAGTGCATATGGAGCACAATTGAGCAATATATTTATACTCTATGAAACCATGAGGAAAAAGAAGGAGATGTACTATGGCAAAGTTAACCGCAGAGATGAAGGAAGCTTTTACAAAGATGAAGGTCTTTCCCGTTGCTACTGCAACCAAAGACGGCACACCCAACGTGATCCCGCTGGGAATTGCAGAGCTTGTGGACGATGAAACCATCTGGTTTGTGGACAATTTCATGAACAAAACGCTCTCGAACATAAGGACAAATCCCAAAATCGCATTCTTTGTCTGGGGTCCGGATATCAAAGGATGCTTCCAGGTAAAGGGTGTGACTGCAATCAAGACAAGCGGCCCGGAATACGATGCAATGAAAGCAAAGATCAACATCAAGAACCCAGCACTGCCGGCACGATCTCTTGTTATCGTCAAGATCACCGAGATCTTTGAATGCAAACCCGGGCCGACTGCGGGTTCAAAGATCAGCTAAACCCTTTTTTAAACAGAAACGATCGTCTGGGTTTTTGTCCGATTGAGCATTTTATTGTGCCAGAGGTGTGAGGATTATTCCATGAAAATGGATTTATAGCTCCTTTCCAAGACAAGAAGCGATCTGCTGATGACCTTTCATTACGACAAAAAAGTGATTTAATTTAACTTCACTTCGCGCCGGGCTTCGAACCCGGTGCAGCGGCAACAATTTTTAATGATTCCGTAATTTCCGGAAGTAGTTCGGCCGGTATGCCTATGACCAGCTCGCCGTCTTCGATGCCCGAAAACTTCCTTGATCCGTCACAGCCCAGCGAAAAGTTCACGTGACCGGTGAGGTAGGTCTGTGCACAGGCATCCGCACAAACCGACTGGATGCCGGCAAATTCCGACTGGATTCGTCCACCGAGACGGAAGAGCGTGCTCTGTGCAAGTTTCAGCATTGCCCACGGGGTTGCAACGATCACTACTACCTGCGGATCGAACGGGGTCTTTTCAAGCGGGGCATACATGGTGGCGTAGGTGTCACCCGGGTGCAGGTGGGCGACCCGGTCGATGGTCCGCTTACAGGCAGCGGAGCTCTCGAATTTTCCAAGTTTGTAATAAAAATCACCAGTTTTCAGGCTTTCGGTAATCTCCCGGAGACCAAGTGACCATGCACCGCCATTGCATTCGTGTTTTTCAGAGGTGGAATAGAAAATCCGGCCCTCTTTTCGTGCAAGGCCGATCATTGAACAGTGGCGGACGGTCTTGTCAAACGCTTCCATGCCAGCCGGGATATCTTCCTTTTTCGTTGCAAACCGGAACGCTACCGGTGAACCACTGAGTTTGAGATATTTTTTGAGTGTCTCGGATGCTTCAGCGTAGTTTATCGGGATTTTCATATCTGCTGCCATAAGACTTCACCAAGATGTTCTCTGAATAGAGATATGTATATGTCTAGAGCATGTGAGGGGAATTATTTAAAGATAGTGACCGGACAAAAAAATGATGTGGTCCACATCGAAAAACGGGAACATCAATATTCAGCAAACTTAGAAATAGCGCTACTCTTATCCCCTCTTCTCATAAACAGGTATACGGTGAGCCAATTGGATTATGTCAAAGTATTAGGGGACGCCTGGAACTATACAAAAGAAGGTGTTTTTGGAAAAACAGACCGGTGGATGAAACTGATCGTTGCGATCATCTGCCTTGGTATTCCCATGAACGGGTATGTCATGCGGATTTACCGCGGGGCAGAGACGGCACCGGAAGTTGACGGGTGGAAAAACCTGTTTGTAGACGGCCTGAAGCTGATCATTTTAGGATTTATCTATGCAATCCCGATTATTATCATCTGGATTCTCGCGTACGGCAGTATGCTGATGAGATTAATGTCTGAGAGTATGAACACTTCTGCTTTGGAAAGCTGGACTCCGAACATTGCGCTGATAGTCCTGTTATACGTAGTAGAGATCATCGTAGGGATCATCCTGCCGGTTGCATCAATTCGCTTTGCCCGTACAAACAGTTTCTCTGAAGCTTTTAACTTCAGTGCGATCCTTGATACAATAAAACAGATCGGATGGATCAACTACATCATCGCAATCATCCTTATTGCAGTTGTCATCGGTATTCCAGTCTGTATTCTTATCATCGGACTTATTCTTGTCGGGGGAATTATTGCATTCGCTTTAGGGTTTGGCAACATGATAATTCTCGTCTTTGTCGCTATTGCAGTTCTCATACTGCTGGTGATCCTGCCACTCATAGCAGTATTCCAGGCACGGTACATGACCCGAGTCTATGACAGCGCTGCTATTGAGGAATAATTTTTTTGGTTTTTTAAATCAAGAGATATTTTTTTCACGGCTATCAAAATTCATCATACCACAAAAAACGGGATGGTGAACTGGTAGAGCTGGCCATTAGTGCAGGTTTTTGTCAGCCCCATTTTTCTCAATGCGGGCAGGTTGGCACAGTCATGGAAAAAAACCACTGATTTTTAATGATGACAGGATCCGCACGAGAACTCCTGACTATGAGAAAACTGTACCTGCCTCCCCACTCATCCGGGTTGATTACAGATCCAGATAGCCTCTTCTGCCCGGCTGCCGACCGGCCGGTTCAAAGGGGTTTTTGAGATATTTAAAACCCTGTTTTAATCACCGATTGCGAAAAGAACGGATTTACGTAGAGAGAAAACGGCCTGTTTGGAGCTGTTTGGATTGATGATCTCAGGTCGTCCTGAGGTTCAGGTTGCCAAGGGTCTACAGGAAAAAGAACTCTTGTTTTTTAGCATCGATCATTCCGGCCCGGGACCATCGGAGACCTGCACTCCACACATCTCACTTCTCCGTCGGTGAACTCTTGTCAGTCATGGAAAAATAGTACCAATTTCAGCTCAATTTTACCGAATTCCGGCACACGCATTTCTAAAAACCTCATAATGAGCCCCTTTCGGCGTTATAGGGCACAAATCGGGCTTAAAAAAAGGACACTAACAGACGCGTTTGGATGACCGATCGCATACCGTATGGGCTAAAGTAGGTGGAAAATGAAAAGAAGGGTTGTTTTGGGGTAAAACCGGTTTAGCGGTCAATTGCCGGATCTGAAAAAACGGTATTCTCCTTTCGGCACGGAAATTTCGAACCGGGCTCCCTGACCATACACCCCACTTTCCTTAATGGAAATATTGGTGATGCTGAGGATTTCCCGTACAAGGAACAGTCCCATGCCTTTTTGTGAACCATACTCCCGTTCAAATACTTTTTCTTTCTCCGCATCAGGAATTCCGGTGCCGTTATCCTCAATGAATAACGTGAGATTGTCAAGGGTTTCTTTGTAATAGAAGGAGATCTCTGTTGCTGTTTTCCCATGTTTCATTACATTTTCGACAAGATTGAAAAAGACGGTCTCTAACAAGGGATCAGCATAGATTTCGAGACCTTCTACGTTATCCTTCCGGACAATATTTGATAGATCCAAATGCGAGATGGCATACAGTAAGGTCTGGTTGACATTCTGCCAAAGAGGGGGCTTTATCCCCATATCCTGGTAATTTTTTGCAAACGCCAGAGAATATGAAATTTTTTCCGTCACCTCTTTTTCTTTATTTACGTATTCGCTGGCTCTTTTATCCATGGGAATATCCTTTTGCAGTTCAATATACCCTTCAAGACTGAAGAGAGCGTTCTGGATATCCTGAAATGTAATGGTGTTTAAGATATTCAGTTTCTTTCTCGCCTGCTGCAATGCCTGCTGACTCTTATGGAGTTCATCATAATTCTGCTTCAGCTCTTCAGCAGTTGAAGTCATCTCCTCATAGGCGGCACTGAGTTCCTCACTCTTATGGTTCAACTCCTTCTGGGTTCGTTTACGATCACTGATGTCCCTCAGTGTTCCCTCAATCCCGAGAGGATTCCCGCCAGCATCTGTGTATATATGACTGCTTGCAAGAAACGTCAGGACCGTTCCATCAGCCTTTTTCAGTCGTGTTTCAAAATTGGTTATCGATCCCGTTTCCCTTATCGTCTGCAGGAATTTCTCCCTGTCCTCTGGATCTGCATAAAACAATGAGATCTTTTTACCCAACATATCCTCACGAGAAGAATATCCCAGTATTGCAACCCCGGAGGGACTGATCATAATAAGATTCCCTTCCTTGTCACTCCGGTAAAATATTTCCTGCATGTTATCGAGCATAGAACGGTAATTCCGTTCGCTTTCCCGTAACGCCGCTTCAGCAGTTCTTCGTTTTTCCTCTTCTTTTACAATCCCCCACGCCCGGGTAGTATAATAGGCAAAGAAGAACAGGGAAATGATCAGGATTCCTGAAATGATGATGAGATTATTACGGAACCCCTGGAGGGTACTGAGGATCTCACGTTCGGGAGTTGCAACAATGATCGACCAGTGGGTATCGCCAATCATTACCGGGTAATATGCAGCCTGGTATTTTTCCGGGCTGTCATTACCCGGCCGGGGTGCTTCGAGCGTGTAGGACGAGATGCCGGGCTTGCCGTTCATGGCCTCAGATATAAATGAGATGGCAGTCGGTGATTTATTATAAACCGTAAAGGCAGATCGGTCAATCAAACCAGGATCTGGAGTGTAGAGTATGGTCCCTTTCTGGCTGATCGCCGACGCATATCCCGTATTGACGAGCCTTACAGATTCAAGATCTTTCTGAGTTAACTGATTAAATGGAATCAGTATGGAAAGACTGCCATCATACTTACCGTTCTTAAACACCGGCATGGCAAACGCAACCGTCCGGAATCCCTGAACTGCGGTGAATACGTCACTGATTACTACCTGTTGCTCATTTATGGACTTACGGACATGGGCCTGGGACGAGATGTTTGCCCCGGTCGAGGATTCGTACGGGTAGGTATAGAGGATAATCCCATTCTTATCTACGCGAGTGATGGATGCAATGTCTTCAGAATGCCGGACGAAAAAATTCTGCATCAGCACCTGGCCTTCCGGATCCATGGTTCTGATGTGATCATTTTCCGCAAGGAATGACAGGGTATTGTTGTACGTGGAAAAGAATCGTTCAATGCTGTTTGCCGCTTGTTTTGCATGAACCATCTGCACGGAATTGAGCTGGGAAATGGTTGTTGATTCCACATTATTGTATACGGATAAGAGAAGGAATCCACAGATAATGAGTAAGATTAGAAATATCCCAAACTCTCGTACGTATCTCATATCAGAGGATCACTCCGCGGGTGAACAACGGTACCTGATTCCCAAACGTATTTAGTAGTTACTGCATCCTGGGGCAGTTGGCACTGATGATGACGATGTACTCTTGGGAATAATTATGATCCCCGGGATAAGGAATAGCAAAAAGATATGTTTTTATCATACAAGATATGTGACAGGTACATGATTTCTGAAAAACACTATCTCGCATTCTCCGCCATATTGCTGGTTGCGGTTATCATTTTCACTGCGGGTTGTACGTCAACACCTACTGCCACATCCTCTGCGGTCACACATGTCAGCACAACCGCAACGCTTTCCCCTCAGGTCACGGCAATGACATCTGCCCCCAGCGTTGTCGGGGTCTGGACCGGAACAACTATCGGGCACACCAGACTCCACGGATTCCGCGAAACTAACACGCCACGGTATAACTTTACTGAACAAAAAGGATCGGCTTTTACCGGGTTTAAGGATTTTACACGGGCAGATGGGTCCGTGTACCACGAGCACCTGTCTGGTGTCATTTCCCGTGACGGGGAAATATCCATAGCCGGACACAATGCCGGAGTCACGGTCGGAAAATTTATAGGACCAAATGAGATAGAACTCATTTTCACTAATGACGGGGCCGATGCACGAGCCCTTATCATCCATCTCACGAGACAGGCGAGCTGATCTCCTCTCTTTTTTTAATTACCAATAATGCCAAAATTTCATCTCCTTGATCCCAGTGATTTTGCGAATCCCTTTTTCACACCGATTGTCTGCGTCCGCTCTTAA
>JANYBK010000029.1 GCA_025360805.1 Methanomicrobiales archaeon | reverse complement strand
TCGTCAAGTGTTGGAACTTGTTGATTCAACTGTCCACTGCCGTTTGTTGAATGTCAATGAGGAAATTATTCGTATTAATGGCATGTTTGGAGCGGGCTTTGAAAAATATTATTCCTGAAAAAATAACTGCCGAATGTCGGCCCTACCAAAAATAGTCGTTACTCAGGTGCTTTGCCTAAATACTTAGTGGGACGGTTATCGGGGATACTAAAAAAGGAACGGAGAATGAGATTTTTTACTTTGTTCATGGTACCAATCGATCGTCATTTAACCTGTAACCTCCCTTTGGCACCGTCATCTCAAACCGTGCTCCCTTGCCAGGTTCACCAGTCTCGGCAATCGTTATACCGGTAATGAAAAGGATCTCCCGGGAGATGGTTAATCCAAGTCCGGTGTTCTTCCCATATCCCTGTTCGAAGATTTGTTCCTTCTCTTCGGTTGGAACACCATTGCCATTATCTTCGCAGATAACGATCTGATTCCCATCCCGTTCCTGCACATAGAACCGGATGGTTGAAATCTTCCCCCCATGCCGTACTGCATTGTCCATCAGGTTGTAAAAGACACGGGCAATAAGTGGGTCAGCAAAGATCTCCATACCGGAAGGGAGATCGTTTTTCACTATCACTTTGCCGAGAGGGGCTTCTTTTGAAGCCTTATCTACAAGCGTGCGGCAAGCCAGCCAGACTGGTGCATCAGCCCCGATTCCCTCATATTCCTTGGTGAACTTGATCATACCGGAAATTCGTGAACTCGCATTTTTGATCTTTGTGAAATAATCCTCAAGAGCGGGATTAAGCGTCTTTCTGTGGAGCATCTCAAGAAAACTATTCAGCAACAGAATCTGGTTATTTATGTCATGACGGGTGATACCTGAAAGAAGGTTAAGTTTTTTATTTGCCTGCCGGAGCGCCTCTTCGGCCTTCCTGCGTTTAGTGATATCCCGCATTGAAACCTGTGTGCCCACAAATGCACCCTCGTGCATGATCGGTATCGCATGCGCATTGACATATATTGCGTTCCCGTCTTTTTTCGTGAGCTGCATCTCAAAATTTTCAATGGATAATCCTTTCATAATCGTCTGGATTGCATTAATGAATTCAGGGCGGCTTTGTGAAAAAATCGTTTCAGCAGCAAACTCTGGCAGTTTGCCCACCAGTTCTTCAGGATTATACCCTATAATCGATCGTGCGGACGGAGAGACATAGGTCGGGCTCATCCGTTTATCGAGGATAAAAATCAAGTCAGAAGAACGTTCGGCCATACTACGGAACTTCTCTTCGCTTTGCCGGAGTGCCTCTTGAATTTTCTTGCTTTCCGTTATGTCTTCTATCGAAGAGAGAATTTGGGGACCGTCCCCCATCATTATAATACCTGATGAAAACCGGCAGGTATGGATCTCGCCGGTTTTTTCCCTGCATTCCAATTCCATACCGTCAACAGTCCGCTTCTCCCGAAGAGAGGAGCTCAGCCGCTCAAGTTCAGTGCTATTGACAAAGATTCCTAATTCTTTTGCGGTTTTCCCAATCACTTCTTTACGAGAATACCCGGTATTTCTGATAAATGTGTCATTGACATCAAGGAACGTACCATCTGTTGCAGATACGAGTGTGAGCGCAACCGGGCTGCTCCTGAATACGGTGGCAAATTTGCTCTCCAGTTGCCGCATTTGTTCTTCAGATCGTTTACGCCCGGTGATATCTATGATAAATCCTTCAAGGTAGAGCACCTGCCCGTCATGAGAGAAAATGCCCTTTCCCTGTTCCCATACCCACCGGGTTTCTCCATTTTTTGTAACAATGGGATATTCTTCAACAAAGGCTTCTCTTCTCTCCAGGAGATCCTGCCATTTATCCCAGAGTGGCTTTTGGAATTCCGGAGATACAATATCATTGTAAGCCAGGGTTTTATTGCCGAGAAAGTCTTCGGGTGCATAACCGGTTATTTTCCGGCACCCTTCACTCATATATTCCATCGTCCATTCCGGATCGTTCCTGCAGCGGTATACAAAACCCGGCAGGTTGCTGATAAGTGTAGAGAGAAAACGCTCACGTTCCCGCAGTTCTTCTTCAATCCGCTTGCGCTCGGTGATGTCAGTCACGATACCATTCCATAAGACATCTCCATTTTCCTGTGGTATGGGGGAGGACTCGATATGAATCCACTTTACCGTTCCATCGATGAGAGTCCGTCCGTCCCATTCAAATGGCTGCATTTGATGAAATCGTTCCTGATTAATTTTTTCCTGATTTAATTTTAAAAGTGCGTTCAAATCATCGGGGTGAATCGATGCGAACCCAACCATTGGATCTGCGAGAATATTTTCAGCACTTACGTTAATCATTTCAACCAATTTTGGGCTGACATAGTCGAATGAGAATGATCCCTCTGGTTTACTACGCATGATGTAAATGCCAACAGGAATATTGGATACTATGTTATCATACTGATTTTTGATTTTACGCAGTTCTTCTTCTGAAGCAGTCAGTTTCTTTAAGGTTTCTCGGATTTCTTCAGCATTTTTGAGCAGTTCCTCTTCTGCTTTCTTCCGTTCATCGATAAACCGTGTCGTGATCACGATCCCGTCAATACCGGGGACGCCGATAAGGTTTTTCCCACTGGATTCCACCAAGATGTACGATCCATCTGCTTTTCGGAGCCGGAATTCGATCGGGATGCCAGTGTTTGTGCTGTTATAGACCTCTGATAATTCCCGTTTCACAATCTCAAGATCATTGGGGTGGATGAACTCCGTCGGACTCCTGCCAATTGTAAATCCGGGAGGATAGCCGAGCAGGCGTTCGGACGCTGTGGTGTCAAAAACGATCCGACCTTCTCTATCAAGAATATGGATAATTTCAGATGCGTTATCAGCAAGTGCCCGGAATCTCGCCTCACTATTTCGCAACGCATTCTCGGTTTTTTTGCGTTCTGTAATATCCCGCACAGAAATAATTGCGATCGTTCGTTTCTTTTGTGGATAGACATTACCGGAGATTTCAGCCGGGAACAGGGAGCCGTCTTTTTTCCTGTGCTGGCGCTCGGGAATATACAGGATACCTTCTTTATCGAATTTTACAATCGGTTTTTTAAATTCCGTAAGATCGTTGAATTGAAGGGATTTGAATTCCTCGCGGGTATATCCATACAACCACATGGCAGCCAGGTTCGCATCGAGAATTTTTGTGGAATCCCGGTCTACGACAATCATTGCCTCTGCTGCGGACTCAAAAACATTATGATAACGTAGTTCACTGGACCGAAGAGAAGCCTCCATTTTTTTCTGGTCAGTGATATTGCGGATTGATTCAATAGCCCCGACACATTTGCCGCCGGCATCATAGAAAGGGGATGCAATAAACCAGAGATATGCTCCTTTTCCCCCGTACAGGACCGGGATGAATTTTTCTGATATGAGGTTAGCCCCATCGCGTTTTATGGAATCATATTTGTTCGCAACATCGTCGTCGTAGTTGAGGATGAGGTCCAGGAGGATTGGCCGCCGTTCATGATAGAACGGAAGTGCATACTCATAATTTCCTTTTCCGCAGATATCTTCAGCATGCACTCCCGTCATCTGCTCCATCGCACGATTCCATGCAATTACTATCCCGTGTACATCAATTGCTAGGGTTGCATCGGGTAAAAAATTGATAATATCTGCAAGCCGTCGTTCAGAATCCCGTTGTGCTCCAACCGCCTGTTGTTCCTTGACTGCCTTTTTGATCTTGTTCCCCAGTTCGGCAAACTGTGATATGGGGTCTCCGCCTTTCTGGACGTAGAAATCCGCACCGTTTTCCAGTGCCTGGATGACGACTTCTTCCCGTCCTCTTCCGGTGAATAGGATGAACGGGATGCTGGTGTGTTGCATCCGGATGTATTTGAGAAACTCAATACCATCCATGCCGGGCATCTGGTAATCTGATACTATCACGTCATATTTTGCGGATGCAATTTTTTCCCTCGCTTCAAATGGGGACGTGCACGTATCGACAGAAAAAAGTCCGGTCTTTTCTAAGAATATTTTCGCAATCTCCAGTAAGTCCGGCTCGTCATCGACATACAATATTGAAATCATACAGGCTCAGGGATCGAATATACTCTCTATATCTGTATGAGTTCATGATGATTCCTATTTATTGTGTTCAGGAATTTATGGAATCAAATCTTTTGGTTTTTAACAGACAACAAAATAACAATCAATCCGATTTTTAGAATTGTCAATGGTGAGGGATCGTAAATAAGATCAAAACAATCCCGGCGATCTTGATGACCGTTATGGGAGGCCACTATAACCATGTTCAAAAAAAAATGTCGGTTATGGTGGCCGGGACACTCATCGGATATCTCAGGTCACCGCTTTTACAAACGAGTCAAAACCGACCCGCTCGATCGTTGCTCCCAGGCGTTCGGGGAATTTACCCTGCTCCCGGTAGAACGCGATAATCTTCCTTGCCAGCGCTATTGCCTGATCCTGTGTCAGGTTTTCAGCAATCACCCGGCCTATTTTCGCTGTGCCGCCACCCTTACCGCCAGCGACCGCAGTAAACCCGGTTTCGGTGCCGAAAAACCCGATGTCTTTCATCCAGGAATCACTGCAGCAGTTGGAGCATCCCGATACGCCCATCTTGAACTTGGCTGGCGCCGGTTTGCCATAGAATTCCTTGTCAAGGGCGAACCCCAGCCCGGGGCTGTCCTGTTTGGCCTTCTTGCAGGCCCGAGTGCCCGGGCATATCTGGATGCTCCGGATGGTCAGGCCGATGGCCTTGGACTGATCGGTGAACTCAGCCCAGGCCTTGTCAAGGTCATCTTCCTTTATGCCAATGATAGCAATTCGCTGGGCACCGGTGCACTTAACGAATTTTGCGCCGTATTTCTCCGCTACGTCCGCGATCTTCCTCAACAGGTCGGGGCTTGCAAAGCCACCGGGTATGTGGGGCGAGATCGAAAAGGTTTCCATATCTCTCTGGATGATTGCTCCTTTTTCAGGAATGTTTGTCTTTGTCATGATATTCACACACTTTTTTTTATTGAAGTTCTATGAATCGTTCAGTACAAACACTTTACGGTTTGTAAGCGCCCGGTCCTCACATACCGCTTGCACAAAAATCTTTGTCGCTGTTGATCGTACTCATGCGGAACGTCCGGTGACTCTGACCGCTACGGATACCCGCTGATGCGGTCGTCTCTTAAAAGCGCTCGTTTTTGACCGCTGGGCAGGATCTGAAATTTGGATATTACACGTTAGGGATCATTTTTATAAGGATGGTCCGGGTTTTGGATCTTGCGACAGCTCAGCAGGTTGTCAAAATTATTGTCGGGATTTGAGATATTTCCCTCATTTTCCCTCGTTGGAGACATCCTGATTTAGGGGATACTAAACATGGGTGAAAACAAGCCCGGTTCAGGCTCCGATTGACGGTTTCTGGTCCGGAAAACCCCACTAAAACCGTCTTGTTCTGGTATGTGAAAATAAGTGCCTAAATCTCGTCCTGTTTGTCAAAATACGGTTGGAATGGACTTGAAAGATGAGGGGCACCAAGGCCCTTTTAATCGCGGTTTGGTTTTCCACCTTTTATGCCATCAGACTTGATAAACGCGGTTAAAACGCGATATATGGGGTCGTTTTTTTTGGCGTATGAAAAATGGGGTTTTGGAAGGAATAAGGGGAGTGCCGATCGCGGAGCGGGGATGAGCATTAAAAAACCAAGACTCTCACAATTGTTTTATCTTCATCATCACAATGATACTGTAACATGACCACTACGGTCAAAGAAACCAAAGAGCGCCCGGCTCAAAAAGAGACATTAACCCCCACGCAGAAAAAGAACCTGGAAGAGACGAAACGAAAGTACCGTGGGGCACTTGAGCAGCTGAGCCGGTTATAATCCGGTCTTTTCTTTCAACCACGCTTCAACAGATTCTCTGGTGTGCGTGTATTCTGCCACTTCAAGCATGAATGAAACGACCTCTTCATTTGTTGCGCTGATCTGGTGCCCCTGATCTCGTACAAGGTTATCAGCAGCAACAAACGCGGTCCTTTTATTTCCATCAACAAATGGGTGCCCGGTTGCTATGCCATGAAGGATGATTGCGGATTTCCTTAAATATTTCCTGCTACGGTTTACCTGATACATCATGTAATCCAGCGTTGCATCATCACGTATGCCAGAGGCTCCGCCGAAATCTCTGATGATATCAGCATGGATCTCAATGATTTTCTGAACGGTAATCGGTTCTTCAGACAAAACGCAATGCCTCACTAAACGTTGGTAATTAAGGGGTGATCAATTATTCGTTATACGGGGCAGTTCACCTCCGTTGCACTTCGGCTCGCTCAGCTCTCCTCCATTCCGATCCACTCACAGATTCTCCCTTGCTTTCCCGGAATTGCCCTGTTAAGATGCAGTACGCCCACGGCCAGTCGCGGTGCTCTATCGCCAGCTGCTGCTTCAGCCCGGTCCTCACATAACTCCTGCACGAAATTCTTTGTCGCTGTTGATCATACTCATGCGGAACGTCCGGTGACTCTGACCGCTGCGGTTACAGAATTGCGAAGCAAAAAAGGTTCAAAAAAACCTACCGGTCCCGTTCAGACAAGCGGTTCTGGTTGTTGTTCGGAAAGTGCCGGTAGCCGGGTATTTTTGAACAGCACCTGTTCGCTGCTCTGCCGGATCTTTTCGATAATCAGGTCTTTTGCCTTTTTTGTGATTGCAAAAATCGGCACGGCAACTCCTGCCTGTAAAAGCGCTTTTTTGCCGGCGATCTCCCTTATGGTCCGGGATGCACAGGAAGTGACAAGGTCTGCTGCTGAAACAAGCATCTCCGCATCCTCATGGTTGAGTCCGGTCACATGGACTGCGAATATAATCACATCCGGATAGAGGGTACGAATCTTTTTTGCTTCTGCGGGGATTGCAACCGTGACCGCGACATTTTTGTAGCCCATCTCATATGCCCGGGCAACACCGGCTGTCTGGTCAAGTTCCGCATGCACCTTGTCGATAACAATTCCGCCGTTCTCTTCAATCCGGTGGATAACATCCTTGTAGGGCACTGTCTTGACAAGGCCGGACATCCTGCCGCCGATGCCCTGCACAAGCGCTGGCTTTGTGACGATGACCGTCCCCGCACCATCACAGGCAAGAACAACTGCGTCAATCATACCGGCCGACAGGCCGAAACTTAGGAGTTCAGATGCCCCGAACCCGACAAACTCCCGGGTATCGGATACTTCGCGCTGCGGGGTGCACATACCCCACGTCTTTATACGGTATTCAATATTGGCTTTTACAGATTCCTTGTTGAGAGCAGAAAGCGGGAACGCGAATTTTTTCGTGAGCGGGCATGATGTGATTTTTGCATCCCCTACTTCAATCACTTCCCCGTTTCGTATAATGACCCGGCACCTGCCGATTGCTTCAAGAATATGTTCATC